>JALRBL010000042.1 GCA_023257795.1 Gammaproteobacteria bacterium | reverse complement strand
GATTGGTTGCAGAGTTAATCTAAATGACCAAGCTTTGATTTCTTAGTATCGATGTACGATTGATTTGTTTCGTTCACACCCTCGTGGAGTGGCATCCTTTTATTTACTGATACTCCAGCATTTTCTAAAGCTTCTACTTTTTTAGGGTTATTGGTTAACAAATCTACTGAGGTAATGCCAAAATGAGAAAGCATATCAAAACAAATGTCATAGGAACGTAAATCTGCATCAAAGCCAAGCGCTTCATTTGCTTCAACTGTATCTTTTCCTAAATCCTGAAGTGCATAAGCCCTAATTTTGTTAACAAGACCAATACCGCGACCTTCTTGTCTTAAATAAAGCAAAATGCCTGAGCCATTTTCAGCTATATTCTTGAACGCAGCCTTTAGTTGTGGCCCACAGTCGCATCGAGCACTAAAAAGAGCATCACCTGTCAAACATTCTGAATGCAATCTGCACAAAACATTTTCTTGATTGTTAACATTGCCAAATACAATCGCTAAATGCTCTTTCCCATTAGTTTCTTCAAATGCATGCAAACGAAACTCACCAAACTCAGTTGGTAAACTGGCCTCGGTAATAAATTGGCATTGGGTCATGTTAATACTAGAATTTTTAAGCCAGCAATTATAGCACCTGATAAAAGCCCAGCTACTAGATCATCCAATAAAACGCCAAACCCACCCTTTATATTTCTATCAATAAAACTGATTGGCCAAGGCTTTGCAATATCAAAGGTTCTAAAGAGGATAAAACCAAAAACAAGCGTTACAAAATCAAAATCTATGCATGCAAAACAAACTAGCAAGCCTGCAAATTCATCTATAACGATTCGAGAGTTATCATGTCCTTCATAAATCTTCTCTGCAAAAGCGCATATTCCCCAGGAGAATATCAAGACCGGAATGAGCACAAACCATATCCCCGCACTAAAGGGATTAATGCTAACGAAAAGAACTAATGTGGCTAGACTTGCAAGGGTGCCAGGAGCCAATTTGATATAACCAATCCCTCCCATACTCGCTAAAATCTTTATGAGAGTATTAAATAAAATTGTCATGCAAAATGATCCCAGCCTTTAGTGGTTATTTTAGATGGTAAATTATCAATGATTGTTTTTTTACCGTCTATCACTCCAATCCTAAATAGCTTCATTCGATGGTTTGCTAAATGCATTTCCAATTGATGTATTTTCTTTGGGCTCACCGTAAAAAGTAGTTCATAATCATCGCCAAACTTAATAATTTCTTTTGCGTAATCATTGGAAAGAAAAGGAATAGCCTTAAAATCAATTCTTGCGCCAACCCTTGATGAATTTGTGAGATGCGACAAGTCTTGAAAGATGCCATCAGAAATATCAATCATAGAATTTACATAATCAGAGCAACACTTGCCGTATTGAATTCTTGCTTCTGGAGATAGATATCTTTTGGAGGCTGCTGAGTGGCAATTATTCTCTAGATAAGCTTTATACCCTAGAAAACTGCCACCCAGTTTTCCAGAAATACAGACAATATCATTTTGTTTAGCGCCACTTCTTAAGATAGGAGATTTTTTCGAAGAGCCTATGGCAGTAACAGAGAGCTGGGTTGGACCCTTAACAACATCCCCGCCAATTAGCGGTACTTGATATTTCCTGGCTATGTATTGAAGGCCCTTTCTGAGCCCAGCTAGCCATTGATGATCCGTCTTTGATATGGATAGACCCAAGGTAAACCCCTCAAGCGATCCACCCATCGCTGCAATATCGCTTAATGCAGATGCAACGGCTCTTCTGGCAATAAATTCAGCTGGAAGGTTTTTTGGAAAGTGCACTCCCTCAACTGCAACATCGGTTGAAATCAATTGATGACAGGAAGATTGATAGACTGCGCAATCATCGCCAACATTGGTAGAAATATGGGAAGCATAAGAAGCACCTATATTAGATAGGTACTTCTTGATTGCAGTGAATTCGTTAATATTAAGAAGGATATCGTTCAAATAGTCCTGTGGCACCCATACCACCACCGACACACATTGTTACAATTCCAAATTGCTTATCTTGTCTGACAAGCTCTCTGGTAATATGGCCAACTTGTCTTGAGCCGGTCATTCCAAATGGATGTCCTATGGAGATTGATCCACCATTAACATTTAACTTATCAGAGGAAATGCCAAGCTTATCTCTGCAATAGACAACCTGAACGGCAAAGGCTTCATTCAATTCCCAAAGATCAATATCAGAAACTGAAAGGTTATATCTTGCTAATAGTTTTGGCACAGAAAATACCGGTCCTATTCCCATTTCATCAGGTTCACAACCCATAGTAGTAAAACCTCTAAAGTAGGCAATTGGTTGTAAGCCTAGTTCCAAAGCTTTCTCTTCACTCATTACCAAAGTAACAGAAGAGCCATCCGATAACTGGGATGAATTACCAGCAGTTACTGATCCATTTTCTGGATCAAAGACTGGCTTCAACGATGCAAGTCCTTCTGCTGTTGTCTCTGGTCGATTGCACTCATCTTTTTCAACAACGTAATCAATTTCTTTTGAATCGCCAGTCTCTTTATTCACTAACAGCATCTTGGTTGCCATTGGCACTATCTCATCTTTAAAAAGTCCTGCTTCTTGAGCGGCGGCTGTTCTTTGTTGGCTGCTCAATGCGTACTCGTCTTGAGCTTCTCTGGAGACGTTATATCTTTTTGCAACCGTTTCCGCAGTTATGCCCATGGGATAATAGATACCTGGAACAGACTCTGCTAATTTTTGATTCACGAATCCATCCATATTGGTTTTACCTGAAATCATTGAGATTTGCTCAACCCCGCCTGCAATAATGGTGTCATAACAGCCTGCCATAATTTGAGATGCTGCCATTGCAATTGTTTGGAGACCTGATGAGCAGTATCTATTTACTGTAGTGCCACCAGCAGTAATAGGAAGATTGGATAATACGGCAGCGTTTCTGCCAATATTATGCCCCTGCGGACCTTCGGGGTTACCGCACCCTAGAATCACATCCTCAACCGCTGCAGGAGGCAAGTTAGGATTTCTATCCAATAAGGCATTAATAATATGGGCAGTCATGTCATCGGGTCTAGTGATGTTAAAACCGCCACGATGAGACTTTGCTAAACCAGTTCTAACGCTATCAACGATTACTGCATTTTTCATGAATCTTCTCCAAAGAATTTGGCATATTTGATGCCAATAGTTTTTTTAACAAAGGACTATTCTACTCTATCGTCTTCCTTGCTAAAAGTTTTATACCATTTGGGAATGAGATTGATATTTCTATCTTTTGCTAATTTGAAAATAAATGGAATGGTTACAGGGCTAAAGGGCAATATTAAGAAAATCCCAAGACCTAAATTTTTGAAGATTTCTTTTAGCTGCTCATTGGCTCTATCCAGATCCTCATCGGTGGCCTTGCCTTCAATCCAAAGAAAATAGGTGCTCAGCATTTCAAAGTTATCCTCGGACTCCTCTTTAAAAGCTTCTTTGAGTTTAAGTAAGATTTTCTCTATTTGTTTTTTCATTGCATAAAAAAGCCCAGCAAAGGCTGGGCTTTTAACTCAGTGTGGATTAATTAGAAATTTACTCCAAAATTAATACCGACGATCTTAGGATCAATTGCTACACCGTTTGCAAACCCTCCAATAGTTGGATCTGATCGATAATAAGCATATACATGATCTTCATCAGTAAGGTTTCTTGCGTAAGCTCCTACATACCATGACTCATCTTTAGAAGTAAATCTTAGAGAGAAGTCTAGATAATCTAATTCTGGAACCTTATCAAATTCTCTATTGAAAGGATCAGAGTAAGTGTCTCCTCTGTATGTGTAATCAACTCTGGCCACCCAAGTTCCAGCTGTAGTATCAACAAATCTTGAAAGACCAAGTCTATAGTTGGTTTCAGCAGAAAGTGGTAATCGATTTCCAGATAAGTCTTGAACAACACCATCTGTAGCAGGACATGGAGCAGTAGTACTATCTAAACCAAAGAACGGCTGAGTACAAAGTGGTCCAAATGACTTATAAGTAATACCAGTATCTGTAAGCTGATATTTAACCAACGCGCCAAATAGTGGATTAGCAGCATACGCAGCTAGTGTACATAAGCCAACATCTGTCACAACTCCAGCCGCACACAAAGGACCAAATTGACCAAAGTCACTGAAGAACCCTGTTGCAGTTCCACCTATTGGATCAAAAATAGATTGGTTAGGTAGAAATGCAGTTGCTGCTCCAGGATTAAGAGGATCGACTGATTCAAATCTTGTAAATTTGGCATCTGTCCATGCAAAGTAACCATCAAGCAACCATTTGTCAGACAAGAAAAACTGGAATTCAGTTTCAAATCCTGAGATTTCAGCATCAGAGTTTTCATTAACAGAACCTCTTTTTACAATTTTAGATACTTGAAGACCATTGTACTCATTAAAATATACTGATGAGTTAACCTGCAATCTGCCATCAAGATAGGTGCTCTTTAAACCTAACTCAATTACATTAGCTTCTTCAGCTCCAAAAGTAGTAGGAACACCATCGCCACTTGTTGGGTTGGATCCACCTGGCTTAAATCCAGATGTAATAGTTCCATAAATCAAATGATCGTCGCTATATTGATGATCAAAGCCCAATTTAAAAGTATTTTTAGATGCTTCAAAAGGTCTTGCAATAGGTGCAGGCCTTGGTGCGTTATAAACGCCAGCAGCATCGCCTTGTAAGTCCATTAAAGCAACATAGGTGTGATTAATAACTTCATATTCAGAATTTCTAATACCTAAAGTAAGCGTGGTTTTCTCAGAAATGTCCCAATAGAGCTCTCCATAAACACCTAGGGTATTTCTGGTTACATTTGAATCATTGTTATACATTTGCTGCCAAGCTGGTAATGGTCCACATGGGCCTGCACCAACAGCGCAAGCACCTTGTGCTGTAGCAACAGCTTTATCGGTAGCGTATTTAAGAACATATCCACCTGCAGAAGCTGGAGGCAATAGGCCTGCCGCAATAAGTTGAGCTGCAGAAGCTTGTCCAGCAGGCAATGATTGGAACCAAGTTCCCCAAAAAGGCGTTCCACCATATCCACAAGAGTATGAGAAAATCGCACAAATTGGTCCATTAGAAGTGTCGCCCCAATAGTTCATGTAGGGAGCTGCTAAGTCATAGTCAACTTGTGATTGTCCTTCAATGTAAAAAATCCCAGCAGAAAAGTTAAGATTACCATCAAAGTCTGAGTAGAATCTTGCTTCAGTTTGAGCCCATTCGGATTCTGTTGCTGCATAATCAATCGTTCCATTGGACGCATAGGTTTTTGTTCCTACTAGGGGTCCTTTTTGAGACTCTCTATCCCAATGTTGCCATGTAGTTATAGGACCAATAGCGTAAGGTACAACAGAAACAGAATGATCATAGTCAGCTGAGTCTTCATAGTCTCTGGTGCTGTAAGCATATGAGAAGTCCATCTTCACATTGTCTGTAAGATTGGTCTCAATTTGAAACAACGCGTTGGTGTTTGTAGCTGTGTGCCAAGGTGTGTAATCTAGATCGACACTTCTGATGCTAGATGAAGGGTTATTTCTAGCATCTGTGTAATTCAAACCAGTTTGTTGCTGTTGCAGATATGCAACCCAATGCCCATAACCACCAGCTGAAAATACAGCATCCATGCCAGATTCTAAAGGACTACATCCAAAAATTTCATGCGACTTACAGTACTGTCTAGCGGCTCGCAACCTATTATCGTCAGCATTGGTATGCTCGTATACGAAAGTCATTACTGTGTCGTCAGAGAAATCGTACTCAAATGTTAATCTTGCAGCTTGAGTATTTCTATCATCAAGCTCATCACCGTTGTATGAATTCGTTACAAAACCATCTCTTTTGAGAGACGCAACAGCTATTCTGGATCTAAGTTTTTCACTCAAAGGAAGATCTACAGCTGCGGACATTCTCATGGAATTGTAATCTCCAAGATCAGCCTTTACATAGCCGCCAAATTCATCCCCTGGTTTTTGAGTAATGATCTGAATAACACCAGCTGTTGTTCCATCACCAAACAGTGTTCCTTGCGGTCCACGCAATACTTCAACCCTTTCGATATCAAAAAGCTCAGCCTCATAAAGGGCAGAAGTCGATGCAACTTGTCCATTCCAGAAAACTCCTAGCGCGTCACTACATGAGTTACCCACGCAGAAGTTACCGATACCCCTTAATGTCATTCCAGAGCCAGAATAAGCTCCTTTCTGGAAACCCAAGGTAGGTACTGCAAACTGAAGATCTTCAGCATTTTCAATTTGCCTTGCCTCAAGACCATCGCCAGTAATCGCGGTTACTGTGATCGCTGTATCTTGAAGTGATGATTCTTGTCTTGTTGCTGTGGTTACCACCTCTTCAACCGTTCTTCCAGTGTACTCAGATTCTTCTTGAGCAAACACATTAAACGAGAAAACAGATAGTCCAAGCGTAATGGTACTAAATAATCTAATAAACATACGATTCCCCCTCATAGAGTGCTATTAGTAAACCTATAATATACTGATTATGGAAAACAGAGCAAATAATTTAAGATACTAATGTAAGCAGTGCTAACACTCAAAGAACGAATCAATCATATACAAAAGTGCTTGGATAAATTTTTTCCAAACCCGCCTGTTCCGCTTAATCACCAAGACCCTTTTACATTGTTGATCGCAGTCTTGCTGTCAGCTCAATGCACTGATGAGAGAGTAAATCAAGTGACACCAAAATTATTTGCGCTGGCAGATAATCCATTTGCAATGTCAAAAATAGCTCAAGACAAAATTTACTCAATCATTAAGCCTTGTGGATTAGGCCCACAAAAATCTAAAGCCATCAAGGAACTATCTTCGATACTAGTCAATAATTTTGCAGGAGAAGTTCCAGAAGACATAAAAGCTTTGGAAAAGCTCCCGGGAGTTGGCCATAAAACTGCTTCGGTTGTGATGAGCCAAGCTTTTGGAGTGCCGTCTTTCCCCGTGGATACTCATATTCATCGACTTGCTCAAAGATGGAAACTCACCAATGGAAAAAGCGTGGTTCAGACTGAGAGAGATTTAAAAAAACATTTCCTACCCGAACGATGGAACAAACTTCACTTGCAGATAATTTTTTGGGGAAGAGCCTTCTGTCAGGCAACAAAATGTCATGGGATGGAATGTGAGATTTGCACAGGCATTAACCCCGGTAGAAAAAGACCTTTTCGACACAAAAGACCCTAGATGAGTTAAGATTATTAACCTACCACTAATAACTTATTTGGAGTAAAAAAATTGTCAAATTACAAAGATTCTATCTTCTTTGATGCAGGCACCATTGCAGATTATGACCCAGATTTGTGGGATGCAATGCAAAAAGAGAGTTCGCGTCAAGAGGATCATATCGAGCTTATCGCCTCTGAGAACTATGCCTCCAAAAGAGTGCTTGAGGCACAAGGGAGTTTACTAACAAATAAATATGCCGAGGGATATCCTTTTAAGCGATATTACGGTGGATGTGAGTATGTCGATATCGCAGAAGATCTTGCAATTGAAAGGGCCAAGAAACTTTTTAAAGCAGACTATGCCAACGTTCAACCTCATTCTGGTTCTTCTGCAAACGCTGCTGCATTTTTAGCAATGCTCCAACCAAACGATGCGATCCTTGGAATGAGCCTAGATCACGGTGGGCACTTGACCCATGGCGCTAAAGTAAATTTTAGCGGAAGAAACTATACAGCCTATCAGTATGGGCTCCACCCTGAAACACATGATATCGATTACGACCAAGTAAGAGATTTAGCCAAACAACACTCACCTAAAATGATCATTGCTGGCTTCTCGGCATTCTCTGGAATTGTTGACTGGAGTATTTTTAGAGAAATTTCAGATGAAGTGGGTGCTTATTTCTTAGTGGATATGGCGCATGTCTCTGGTTTAGTTGCAGCTGGACTCTATCCATCACCCGTTCCTTTTGCAGACGTAGTTACCTCAACCACCCATAAAACTTTACGGGGTCCTAGATCTGGAATTATCCTGGCAAAAGAAAATCCTGAACTAGAGAAAAAACTAAATTCAGCTGTTTTTCCGGGTTCGCAAGGCGGCCCCCTTATGCATGTCATAGCTGCTAAAGCAGTTTGCTTCAAGGAAGCCTTAGAGCCCGCTTTTAAAGAGTACTCTCAAAAAGTCATTGATAATGCTAAGTTGCTTTGCAAAAATTTAATCGAGTCAGGAATAGATGTTGTTACTGGTAAAACAGAAAACCACATCGTGCTTATGGACCTGCGCTCAAAAGGGTTAACTGGAAAAGAAATTGAGCATGCATTGGGAAGTGCGAACATAACCGTGAATAAAAATGCAGTTCCCAACGATCCTCAATCACCTTTTGTTACCTCAGGTATTAGATTGGGAACACCGGCCGTCACGACCCGTGGTTTTTCAAAAGATGAAATTCATGCTCTTTCGAACTGGATTACTGACATTGTGAACAATTCAAACGATGCTAAAGTTATTGCCGATACCAAAGAAGCTGTCTTGCAGCTTTGCCACAGTTTTCCAGTCTATAAATAATGTTTTGTCCATTCTGCCAAGCTCAAGATACGAAGGTGATTGACTCTAGGCAGGTTGCAGATGGAACGCAGGTTAGAAGAAGACGAGAGTGTGAGACATGCCAAGGAAGATTCACCACTTTTGAAAGTCCGGACCTAGCACTTCCCCGAGTTATTAAGAGCGATGGTGAAAGACAGCCCTTTAATGGAACTAAGCTTAAAGCTGGCATGCAAAGAGCATTAGAGAAAAGACCCTTATCTACAGAAGATATGGATGCTCTCTTTAGCAAAATTATTAATACCATCCGCCAGCTGGGGGAACGAGAGATCTCATCTAGAACCATAGGTGAAGTTGTCATGGCCTCCCTAAAGACCGTCGATCAAGTAGCCTATGTAAGATTTGCATCTGTGTACCGTGACTTTCAAGATATTGAAGAATTTGCTCAAGAAATCTCCTCACTTTCCTCTGAAAAAAATACTAACAAGAAGTGAATACTTCTAAACACATGCTCACCGCCATTGAGTTGGCCAAAAAAGGAGAGTTATCCGTGCAACCAAATCCTATGGTGGGCTGCGTGATAGTTAAGGGCGAAGAAATAATTGGATCCGGGTGGCATAAAATGTATGGGTCGCATCATGCCGAGGTAAATGCCATTAATGATTGCTTAAAAAAATTTGGGATAGAGAATGGTAAAAAACTTCTTCGTAGATCTCACATGTTCGTTACGCTCGAGCCCTGCTCGATTACGAACAACACTCCTCCTTGTACAAATAAAATACTTGAGTATGAAATTTCAAAAGTTACTTATGGTGCCAAAGATCCTAATCCCAAAATTTTTGGCAAAGGGTTGCGACAGCTTAAATCAAAAGGTGTTACTGTGGAGCCTTCAATCTTTAAAGATGAATGCCAAACCTTATTAAAAATCTTTGCCGTCAACCAACTTAAAAAAAGGCCATTTATTAGTGTCAAGATTGCTGTTTCAAGCGATGGTTTTTTAGCACCTACCAAGGCTACAAAACAACATTTCATTTCAGGAGCGAAAAGCCGCAGCAATGTCCAAAGCATCAGAAAAAAACACAGAGCTATTTTAATTGGAGGCAATACCCTTCGAATTGATCAACCAAGTTTGCATATAAAAAATCAAAAAATTAAAAATTCTGATCAGCCCGTAAAGATTATTCTGACCAATCGCAATCCATCTAAAACTCAGCTTAAAAACTTAATGGGTAGCTATTCTCGAATTATTTTTGTATCCAATAAAAAGATCTTAGTTCCTGTAAAAGAAAATATCGAAAACCTAGTGATCGAAAAAATTGGCAAGCCATTTCTTCATGACTTATTGAAAAAGCTCCTTGCTCAAAAGATATCAAGCATTTTGGTTGAACCAGGCCAAGTTATGTTTCAGCTCTTTCAAAAACACAATCTAATTGATGAATTGATCGTATTCAGATCCAATACTTGTCTTAAGGATGGGCTGCCACCTATGCAATCAAGCGTAGATTTTGAAAATTATTTAAAAAGACTTACATTAGTTACAAGCGAAAAAATTGGCTCTGATATAAAATCTACGTTCAAAATTTAATGACCCTATGAAATTTGATTCAACAGATTCTTTAATTGCAGACATTGCTGCTGGCAAGATGGTTGTGCTTGTGGATGATGAGGACAGAGAAAATGAGGGAGATTTAATATGCGCTGCCCAAACCATCTCCTCCCAACAGGTCAATTTCATGGCCTCGCATGGTAAAGGTCTTATTTGCTTGGCAATGTCACCAGAAAAATGTGATGCGCTGAACTTGCCCATGATGACCAACTTAAACAGGACGAAGAATGGCACTGCCTTTACTGTTTCAATTGAAGCCGCTGAAGGAATTACTACTGGTATTTCTGCTGCTGATAGAGCCCATACTATCGCTACTGCAGCTGCAAGGGATGCCAAGCCTCAAGATATTGTGCAACCCGGACACGTTTTTCCTCTTAGAGCTGCTCCAGGTGGCGTGCTTAGCAGAGCTGGGCATACGGAAGCTGCTTGCGACTTAGCAAGATTGGCAAGACTGGAACCAGCAGGCGTGATATGTGAAATCATGAACGACGATGGCACCATGGCTCGCAGAGATGAGTTGATGAGTTTTGCTAAAACGCATGAGCTAAAAATTGGAACTATCGAAGATCTTATTCAATACCGAGCTATGAAAGAAAAATCAGTTACCAAGGAATTTGAAGGAGAAAAAATTATTGGAAATAAATCCTTCCAAGTAACAGCTTGGAGAGATTCTATCTTTGATAGATTACATATTGCTTTGGTTCATGGAGATCCAAAAAAAGCGGAAGCCCCACTTGTGCGAGTGCATGTCCAAAATTTATTGCACGATATGATTGGTTTAGAAGGATTTGGATCAAGGATAAACTTTCAAGAGGGCTTAACCAGAATTGCAAAAGAAGATTGTGGGGTAATGTTACTTATTGGCAATCCCCAAGATACCCTCAGTCAATTAAATGATCTCACAGGGTCTAAAGCAAGTGTGGCACCTGAGACTAAAACGATAGGTATTGGATCTCAAATACTGAGTGAACTTGGTTTGAAAAAAATTAGACTCTTGGCCACGCCTATGAAATATCCTTCACTAGGTGGGTACGATTTGGAAATCGTTGGATTTGAATCATGAGTAGCGATGCAATACAAATTCCGATTCTAGAGGGCTGTGGCGAATTAAAAATAGGTATTGTTACAACGCTTTGGAATAAAGGGCTTGTATCCATGCTCCAACAATCAGCAGAACAATACTTCTCTGATTGTGGAATACAAACTATTGTTCATGCTGAGGTAGTTGGTGCTTGGGAGCTAGTTCAGGCATCTAAAAAACTTCAACGTAGCTGCAACGGAGTGCTTGCATTAGGAACTGTTATCAAAGGCGATACCTATCATTTTGAGCTGATTGCCGAATCAGCAACTCAAGGATTAATGCAGCTAAATCTTCAATCAAACGTCCCTGTCACGATGGGTATTCTTGCAACCCTTACCCTTGAGCAAGCTGAAGAAAGAGCAAACCCAGCCAAGCTAAATAAAGGCAGAGAACTCGCCTTTACTCTTTTGCATACTATCAAACAGTTAGATGGCTAAGAATCTCGCTAAATTTAAATCTCAACTAAAAACCAGGGAGTGTTTGGTTCAGGCTATTTATCAACTGAATTTAAGTGAGACAAGTTTAGAAGAATTATGTGAGCAGTTTTTTAAAGAAAATAGACCTGACAAGATGGATTTTAATTATTTTAAAAAATCCTTGGAATCATTATTGCCTAACTTAAACCAACTGAACCAAACGATTGAAAAAAATACCGAAAACCCAAAAGATCTTAACCAAATGGACAAAGCCATCATTCAGTTTGGCCTCAATGAAATATCTATGGGAACCTTGGATAAGCCAGTAATTATTGATGAAGCGATCAGGCTTGCGCATAAGTTCTCAAGCCCTAACGCCTACAAACTAATTAATGCCTTTTTGGATAAGGTCTAGCGACCATGATTTACAAAGATTGGGCTAGACCAAGCTCTTTCTTCGTTCATTGCCAAACAATCTCCTTCTTTGCCTAATCCCTCTCTACAAATATTGGTCTTCACACAGACACCGTTTTCGTCAAATTCGCACTGCAACGGATCAGCAGAATAAGCCAAGGATGGTTCTTCAATAGCTCTTACATAGTAAATAGCATCCCTACTACCAACTGAGTACTCTTCATCTGTAAAAGAAATTTCACACTCGGTGCTGTTGCAATCAAAGGTCTTCCAAGTATCAATGACTAAGTTTTCTATTGGCTCGTTAGGATACTGTTGAGGCAAAATTTTGACTACTTCGATCCGATTAATTAGTTTTCTCTCATCGGATGGGTTATAGCACTCAGAATTACAAATTTCCTCAAGACGTTTCTGACTTAGAGCATTCGTGCTGTATTCTGGGCAACCGGGCTTTTGCTTGAAAGAACCTGCGGCTTTTACGGTAAAGACTGGGGATTCATTTGCTACTATCTCTGAGCCCATATGGTAAGAGTTTTGATTATGAGCTGCATCAAACCATAGTAAAATTCTTGAACCTGAGGTTGCATAAACTTCTTTGGTTTCCATCGAGTTCCAAATATCTTCTCTTGATCTGGAATCAGAATGCACGGCTACCAATCCACCGGTCATAAAGTAAGCAGATTGTCTTTCTGCATCTACCACAAAGTTGAGATCTATGATGGAAGAAATATTTTGATTGAGCCCTGCAAAGAAAGGCTCAAGCTCTCCTTTGGGACTCCTTGAATTGGAGAGACGCTCCATGAGTGGGTCTGAAAAACCTGCTGCTTCGGTCTCATATTTTCTGTTGGTGTCTTTAAAGCCTGTGCCTGGGCGGGCACCATGATTATCGCTTGATCCAATAAACCCAAAATTAAATCGTTGTGGATTCTCAGGATCTGAGAAATCAGTCATCGCCATAATATATTGCACTGAGCCCAATGGTCGGTAGTTAAAAGCGGGCAAGTAACAATCGTTGCATTGACCGGCATTTAAAAACTCATTGGCATCGGTTTCTCTAACCGCAAGAAATGCGCCGGCTCCCATGTTTACAGCATTTTCTCTCACTTGCATAACCAAGCCAGAACACGTTTCTGCATCTAAACCACTATCCTCACATCGATTTGCCATGATCTCACCAGCTTTATGACAAGTTGGAATAAAATCTGCAGTGGGTTCAGGACAAAAGAGATTCCCATTGTCAGTGATGCCTACATCATTCCAGGTTCGGTATTCTTCAGAATTTCCATGCCCAGAAAATATCTCAATAAGAAATTGAGATGAGGGATCATGAGCATTTTCTAGTTGTTTTCTCCAATCAGAACTTGGAGGAGTATAAAAGCCCCAAGTGGTTCCGTGAGGAATTACCATATAGTTCGCATCCCATTCTTTTAGACGGGAAAAAAGTTCATTGGGATCCGCAGCCTGTTCTGCACAATTGATCGGTAAGTCTCTTGAAGGAGTTTCTCTATCGCACAAAGGCGTTTCTTTAATTTCTTCAAAAAATTTATCAAAAGCAAAAAACCTGTCTCTATTTTCTAAGTCTAAAAAAGCAGGGAGCGTTGATAATGTCCATGGTAGACCAAGTCGCATCACAAGCGGAGCTGCGCCGGTAGAGCCAATAACCCTAGGAGGAACCACATCCTCATCTGTTTCTAAAAAGATTACATTCTTATGCCCATAATGTTCTTCAGGTTCCTGCGAGACTTGGGTCCACTCGTAACCTAAAAAACTTACCAAATCATCCGAGCCTTCGCTCAGAGCATTGCATTGTCTAATGCTCTCTTTGGTATCTAGCCATTTTCTGGGTGTGCTTGCTTCTGCATGATCGTTGATAGACCAAAAATCTAATGCCGAGCAAAATCTTGCATAATCGCAAGCATCAGCCAGTGGTGATGCACCAGTGCCATTTAAATAGGGCAAGGACCACATAAACGCATCTGTTGAATAGGTTGTATGAACGTGTAAATCCCCAAAAAGAATTTGCTTATCATTTTCTACATTAAGACTTTCTTTGACGCTCTCAATCCTGTTTGTGCGTGCCTGAATTACCGTATCAGGGACCTTAGGACCCTCAATGACTCCTGGACCTTCAAGTCGTCCTAACTGCTTGGTGATTCCAAAAAATAAGAAAAAAGCTGTAAAAAAAACAGCTACTAATAAAAAAGAAATGATGATTTTTTTCAATTCGCTCTCCCAACCAATAGAAACGTTAGAAAACTATAACGCTACCGCGGAATGCAAGCAAATATATCTTAATCTGAAAAAGTGCTCTCGCGCTCAGGTCCGACTGAAATCATCTTGATGGGAATTCCAAGAAATTCTTCAATAAAAGAAAGATACTCTTGGGCAGTTTTTGGCAAATCAGAAAACGCCTTGCAAGACTCTATATTTTCTTGCCACCCTGCAAACGATTTATATATTGGCTGATTATCATTTGAGTAACCCACACAAACCTCGAGGGTTTCTAATCCAGTTAAAACATCAAGTTTGGTAATGCACAACTCAGTTACAGAATTAGTGAATACTATTTGTTCTAAAGCTTTTAAATCTAACCATCCACAACGTCTTTTTCGACCCGTTGTTGATCCAAATTCATTACCTACTTTTGCTAAATGGTCTCCCGCGGCATCAAATAACTCAGTTGGAAATGGCCCCGATCCCACTCTGGTGCAATAAGCTTTAATGATCCCAATGGTTCTTGAGATATGTTGCGCTCCAAAGCCTGATCCAGCAACAACCCCACCAGCTGTAGTAGATGAGGAAGTTACGTAAGGATAAGATCCATGATCGATATCAAGCATGGATCCTTGAGCTCCCTCAAAGATAATACGTTTTCCTTGGATATGACTTTCCTTCAATAACTCAGTTACATCGGTAACGAAAGGTTCAAGGAGATCCTTTTGTTGAAGCAACTCTTTAGTGATGCTCTCAGGATTTAGTTGGTTTACTTTATAAACCTCTTGCAACACAGTGTTGTGATAATTAACTAACTTGTCTACTTTTAAAGGAAGTGTGCTTGGCTCAAATAAATCTCCAAGCCTGATCGACCTTCTAGCAACTTTATCCTCATAAGCTGGGCCTATTCCTCTTCCAGTTGTTCCAATGCCCTCTTGCTTATCCCTTGCGAGATCGATAGCAACGTGGCTATCAAGGATAAGTGAACAATTCTTTGATATAAAAAATCGATCAGCGAATTCAATGCCGCTTTCTTGAAGATTAGCAATCTCTTTTAGCAATGAGCTCAATGAAAGAACAACACCATTGCCAATTATGCACACCGTCTTAGGATGAAGAATGCCCGAGGGTATTAAATGCAATACTCTCTTTTCATTGTTAACTTTTAAGGTGTGTCCAGCATTGTGACCCCCTTGAAACCTACAAACGATATCGGCGTCTTTGCTTAGCGCATCCACAATCTTGCCCTTGCCTTCATCGCCCCACTGAAGACCAAGAATAAGAGTTGCACTCATCTAATTAGGGTTTGGAACCATCAGATTTATTCAAATATTTGAAATAATCTGATTTAGGATCAATAAGCATGACATCTGACTTCTCATTAAAAGTAGAGGTATAGCCTTTGATGCTTCTGGTAAATTCATAAAATTCAGGATCCTTGGAGAATGCGTTTGCATATATTGCTGCTGCTTGGGCATCGCCCTCTCCTCTAATTTGCTCAGCTTCTTTATAAGCATCCGCAAGAATAATCACTTTTTGTTTATCCGCTTTGGAGCGGATTTCATTTGAGAGCTCTTTGCCCTGAGACCTCAGCTCTTCAGCAAGTCTGTTTCTTTCTGTCCTCATTCTTTGATACACTGAATTGCTTAACTCAGGTGGGAGATCGATCTGCTTGACCCTAAAATCAATCACTTCAATACCTAAATCAGAAACGGAAGTGCCTAAATTGGCACGCATGGTCCTCATGAGGTCATCTCGTTCACCAGAAACTAACTCGGTAACGGTTCTCTTACCAAACTGATTCTTAAGTTCAAATTCTGTTCTTTGAGCAAGTAAATTATTTAAGTTTAAAAAACTTCCGCTGGTAGCTTTATAAAAGGTAAGGACATCAATAATTTTATATTTAACAAAAGAATCAACCATCAAGTATTTACTTTCAACCGTTAGGATTCTCGCGGGTTCCTCATCAAGTGTTTGCAGGCGTGCATCGAATTTTTTAACGTTCTGAATGACTGGAAGTTTAAAGTGAATTCCAACCGAAACATTTGGATTAATAGCTTCTCCAAATTGAAAGACAATAGCTTTTTCTTTCTCATTTACGATATAAAAGCTGTTAATAATGAGTCCAATAAGCAGACCTGCTAGCACTAATAAATTAAAACTTCTGCTCATGTTAATCCTTGTCCTCTTGTTTTTTATTTTGTTCCATAATCTTATCTAGTGGGAGGTAAAGCAGATTGTTGCCTCCTTCTACATCCACCATTATTTTGGTTGAATTTGAAAGTACGCTCTGCATAGCATCAAGATACAATCTATCTCTGGTTACTTTAGGAGCTTTTTTGTATTCAGTTAAAAGTTTTTCAAATCTGACTACTTCACCTTCAGCATTTGCAATGACCTCTGCCTGATAACCCTCAGCATCTTGAATTCTAGCAATTGCCTGCCCTCTTGCTTCAGGGACTATGGACAGAGCATACCTTTCTGCTTCATTTTGCAAACGAACTTTATCTTCTCTGGCAGCAACCACATCATCAAATGCATCTTTAACCGCCGCAGGTGGATCGGTTTTTTCAATATTCACCTGTTGCACGTTTAAGCCAGTTCCATAGACATCTAAATAATTCTGTAATCTTGTTTGGACATTTTGAGCTAAAACTTCTCTTCCGGTTGTTAAAGTCTCTTCAAGAGTATTGTCCCCTACAACGTGTCGCAAGGCGCTTTCTGTAGCCTCCCTAAGAGAAGCTTCAGGATCCTTAACATTCAAAACGAAATCTTTTAGAGATTTAATTCTGTATTGAACAGAAACAGTTACATCGACAAGGTTCTCATCCTTGGTAAGCATGTTTGCAGTCTGAGAAAAACGTCTTGTAACGGTGATATCTTCTTGAAATTTTTCATCGATACCAGCGATCATAAAATTTAGACCCTCGCCAGTTTCTTGATAGTATTTTCCAAGCCTCAAGATGACAGCTCTTTCAGATGTATCAACCTGATAAACGCACATAGATGCATAGATCACAAGCGCACCAATTAAGAAATAGGTTATCAGTTTCCCTGTTGGGATTTTCATTCCGCTGGATGGATTGGCACCATTGCCTCCAGACTTGCCTGAAAATGCAGCCATAAATTTCTTCATCAGATCATCAAAATCAAGCGGGTCTTGGTTCTTTTTCCCCCAGGGGTCTTGGTTATTATCCCAATTCATTAAAAATCCTTATTTGTTTACCTTTAATATAGGGTCTTTTGTTAATAATTAAATAGTTTTTGTTATATTTCTAGTGATTTCTCTATATAGCGAATTGCTTTATTGCCTGAGTTTAAATCAAAGAGCTTGATTTTCTGCCAGGAGCGAATCCAAGTTAATTGTTTTTTAGCAAGTTGTCGCGTTGCGATTAATGATTTTTGAAATAATTCTTTATGCGAAATCCTATTATTCAAAACATCGAAACCTTGCTTGTAATTTACTGCCTTATTAATTGGATGGTGCTTCGGTAAATCAAAATTGATCTGAATATTCTTGCATTCATCGAGCAACCCATTGCCTACTATTTGATGCTGCCTATTTTCTATCATGGTATGCAGCAACTCCCTATCCTCTGGGAATAGAGCCAATTCAATCAATCCAGAAGTATTAATTCCATTGATTTCTTCTCCAGTGGATGAAGATTGTATTTGCTCTATTGCTCTGATCAACCTAACTAAATCATTGGATGCTAGTCGCTCTGCAATATTCGAGTTCAGCCTAGTTAATTTTTTATGGAGAATTCCTGGACTTTCTTTTTCTTCTGCGAGTAGCGCCTCTCTGAGATCTTGATTTGCATTGGCAGTTCTATTTAGACCATTTTTGAGGGTGTTTAAATACATCATGCTGCCCCCAACAAAAAGAGGAATTTTATTGTTTCTTTTGCAAGCATCGAGAAT
Organism: Gammaproteobacteria bacterium; assembly: GCA_023257795.1. Taxonomy (GTDB): domain Bacteria; phylum Pseudomonadota; class Gammaproteobacteria; order Magnimaribacterales; family D2472; genus VMDH01. The sequence continues at coordinate 23,573 of JALRBL010000042.1, read as the reverse complement.
GGTATGTGACTCTTTTAAAAAATCATATGCTGTAAATATATTTGGTAAAGACAGATGATTGATCAGATCGTGAGGGTATTTTTTGAGTTCTTTGGGCGTGGGTTTGCCAGAGCCAACATTACACTCTTTATAAACCATTACGGAATCTACACTAATGATCTGAAAAAGATTGGGGTGTTTATCTGTTAAATGTGCAGCAACCCTAGTCTTACCTGACGCAGTGGGTCCTGTGAGGATAACTATCTTCATTGGGTAGCTTTATAAAGCCTCTTCGCCCACCTCACCAGTCCTGATTCTAATAACATTCTCCAGAGAAGAAACAAAAATTTTGCCATCACCAATTTTACCGGTCGAGGCAGCTTCAAGTATTGCTTGAACAACTTCATCAACCTTATTGTCGCTAACCGCAATCTCTAATTTTAATTTAGGAAGGAAATCAATAACGTACTCAGCACCTCTATAGAGTTCGGTATGACCTTTTTGCCTTCCAAAACCTTTGACTTCTGTGATTGTCATGCCCTGAACTCCTTGACTCTCAAGGACATTTTTAACATCCTCTAACTTAAAGGGTTTAATAATTGCAGTTATGAGCTTCATTCTTGCATCATCTCCATGATTGCTTGTGCTTGTTTTGCGGAGGATCCTCGATGCTTTTCAACAACAGAATGTGCATGAGCTGCAACATTCTTTAAATCAAGATCATCCACACTATTGAGTAATTGTAAGAGGTCGTCATAATCCTTGGCAATCAAACATGCTTTGGCTTCTATAAAGTCTTGAAATATTGATTCAAAGTTAAAAAAATGTGGTCCAGAAATCACTGGGCAATCATGTAATGCTGGTTCAATTATATTATGTCCTCCATGGGGAAAAAATGATCCACCTAGAACGCAAATCTGAGCGCTCTTATAAAGAGAGTGCATATGGCCTATTGCATCAATAATAATAAATTGATCATTATTACCCTCAAGGTTGGTGATATTTGATAGCACAGATGCTTTATGATGATTACTAGAAAGAAAATTTAATATTTCGCTGGCTCTTTCTGGGTGCCTAGGGCAAATAACTATCCTAGACCTAAGAAACTGAGTTCGTTTTTCTAGAACTTTGAGAATTTCCTCCTCTTCATTGTGATGCGTACTTGCTAAAAGTATAAATTCTCCAAGTGAATCAAAGACATTGGTTGCGCGAGAATTCATATCGAATTTCATCGATCCATATACACGAATCTTATTAGAGGCCGCACCCAAGGCTTCAAATCTTTTTTGATGAGCAGATGTTTGCAAACAAAAAAGATCAATCGCATCCAAAGCTCTCTTCAAAAGCCCTTGAACTTTTTGATAACGCTGAAAAGATTTTTGATTAAGCCTGCCATTTACTAATATTATTTTGTTTCCAAATTTTTTGGACTGCAAAATCATGTTAGGCCAAATTTCAGTTTCAAAAATTATGAGTGCACTTGGAGATGCTCTGTGTAAAAAGATTCTAATAAAGATAAAAAAATCCCATGGAGCAAAAGCTACACTATGCTGACTAAAAATCTCTTTAGCTTTTTTGTAGCCAGTGCCTGTGGATACTGTAATCACAATGCTGTGATTTTTTTCCAAAATTCTTACCAGTGGCTCGACCCCAATGACTTCCCCTAAACTTACGGCATGAATCCATAAAGGCTTGTCATTAGAACATGGAGAAAATCCAAACCGACTTTTTAAATCTTTTAAATAAGTTGAATCGCTTAGGGCCTTGTAACATATATGCAACAAGAGAATTGGTAAACTCAAGAAGAAAAAAATGTTATATAAAAAGAGATGCATTTATTAAATTTTTTAGATTAAAGCTATTATAGTCTGCAAAAAAATGATTATTGTCATACAAATATTAAGAATTCTATCGCTCCTCCCGCAACCCTTGCAGGAAATATTAGGTAAATTATTTGGGAAGATTGCACTCGTTTTAAATGGAAAAAGAGTTCGCTACGCCAGAAAGAATATCGAAATATGTTTTCCTGAAAACAATCAAAAATCTAACAATGGCATACTGGTTAACAATTGTGGTCATATGGGTAGGTCTCTATTCAACACAGCAATTGCATGGTTTTGGTCCAATGACAAAATAAGAAGCACAATACCGCATGTTATCCATGGTTTGGATCCTCTAATTAATAGCCCGAGCGGAGGGCTTATCATTTTTAAACACTCCCTCCACTTGGAGCTCGATGCAAGAATATTGGGTATGCATTTGTCAGTTTTTGGCATGGGAAGAAATCACAACAATAGAGCAATCAACAAACTCCAAGATTCAGGAAGACTAAAGTCTCTGAAAGGCACAATTGATCGAAAAGAAGTTAGAAAGTTAGTCAAACTTCTCTCTCAAAAAGAGTTTGTTATGTACGCTATTGATCAAGATTACGGAAAAACAAATGCTGAGCTATCGAATTTTTTTGGAATTGAATGCTTCACTATAAATACGGTTGAACGACTGCAGAGATTGACTAATTGTCGCGTATATTTCTTAGATTCTTGGATGGACAATCATCTGCTTAATCTTGAAATAACAGAATGCAAAAATGATTTTTCGGAGAGAGCAATTACTAGATTGATTGAAGATTCGATTAAGAAAAAACCTGAAGAATATCTTTGGCAACACAGGAGATTTAAGTCATCTCTGGGAAAGAAATTTTATGAGTAAAGAGCTTGAGAAGATCTTTGCTCTAAAAGGTTTCATGCCAAAGCATGAGGGCCTGGCTTTGATGAGGTGGTGCAAAACTTATTGCGAGTCTGCTCCAGCTCTAGAAATAGGCTCCTTTTGTGGTAAATCAGCTCACTTGCTTGCATTTGCACTTAAAGAATCGCATCAAAAAATCTTTACCCTTGATCATCACTCAGGTTCCGAAGAGCATCAAACGAACCAGGAGTACTTTGATCCAGAAATATTTGATAAAAAATTAAATGCAATTAATACCTTGCCAATTCTTATGAAAAATTTGGCAGCCAATAACTTTGGGCACAAAATCATTCCTTTAATTGGTAAATCACAAACTATTGCACAAGCATGGCAACAAACACTCGGACTACTATTCATAGATGGAGGTCATGCGTATGAGACAGCGCTTAATGACTATACATCTTGGAATCAAAAAATTATCAAAGGTGGTGTGTTGGTTTTTCACGACATATATGAGGATCCCAACTTAGGCGGGCTTGCCCCCTATAAAGTTATGCAAAAATCAATTGAGGATGGCTATCAAATTATTGATAGAGAAGACACTATTGTTTGTCTTCAGAGGTAATCGAATCCAAAAATAGATTACTCGCTCCTGTTAGTTTGAACAGAGCATCTAAAAGTATGAGCATTGCCCCTGCCGTCCAGGTAGGTTGCTCCTCGGGCCAAAAAATTTCTTCCTTGTATTGCCAACCCATAAAAGGGATATTATTTTGATCGCTAATTTCATAAACTTCTTGTAAGAGTTTCTTAGCTTTATCAGCATATCCAATTTTGAGCAAAGCAAGTGCGCATTCGCAAGATTCGGCAACAGTAACCCAAGGCTCTTCAATCACGCATTTTATTCCAATGCCTTCAACATAAAAGGAATTCAGTGAAGTAAAAAATAAATCTTTATCAAAAGGAACGCCGCAAAGAGCTGGATAATAAAAATCCATTGAGAAACGACTTCTATCAATCGTTAAATCGAAATTATCTTTGACATTCCTAAATGCTCTCTGAATACCTTCTCGCAAACGAATGCATTGTTCTTGTGTTGTCTTGTCCTTTAATATTTTTGCAAGATGGAAGAGACACTCGAGACTTTTAAAAATTGAGCTATTGCCTGCAATTAAATAATCATCTGCGAGGCACCCCTCCTCATCAATGCTCCATGCAAATGCCCCAGAGGATGCCTGCATAGATCGCAAAAAGGAAAACCCATTTTTAATGGTGGGATATATTTCTTCAATATACTCCCTATCTCCAGTTGCCAAATAATAATAATAAGAAGCTGTTGCAAGATAGGCAGCATGATTGCTTTGCTTATTTTTTTGAACTGGCCTAGATTTTTTGTAGGTGTTATACCAGCTCCCATCAGTATTTTGATTAGATATCATCCATTGCAATCCAAGTTTTGCAGCATCAAACTCTTTTGCAATAATAAGACCTATAACGGCCTCTAAATGATCCCATGGATCATGAGTCCCATCATCCTTGCTTAAAAGGCTGCCATCATTTGCTTGTTTTTTGAGAAGAAATTTACCTAGAGACAATGCTAAATCAGCAACCTTTTCATTTGTAAATTGCTTTGCTAATTTCATAATTTTTTTGTGAGGACAAATGAAATGCTTTTACCCAGAAATGGATTAAGGAAGGCTTCAAATGCATCAAGCAATTTTGTTTCATTTAAAATCTGGTATTCAAGAAACTTCTTGTATTGTTTTACAAAAAAATTTGAATCCTGACTTTCCCAAAATAAGCACCTCAGCCACCAGTATGGAGAATGGAATGCATGAAATCTTTTTGTGCTTTGTATTTTAAAACCGTGGCTTGCAAAATCTTCTCTGAGAATCGATTTGGTAAAAATTCTTACGTGCCCACCGGGTGTCTTTGGATACTGACGAGATAAGAGCCAGCAAAGCTTTTCAGGTAAGTACGATGGAACGCTGATGAGGAGAATTCCGTCATCCTTGAGTAAGGTGTGTATTATTTCAAATGCCTTGTTGTAATCATCAAGATGTTCCATCACTTCTGAGCAAATGATTAAATCAAACGATTTCTCTCTAAAGGGTAAGTCGTAAACGGAAGACTGAAAATAAGCATTTTTGCAATTGTTGTGTCCCTCAAAAAATGACTGTCCTTCAACACACTTCATCAAAGAATCTAAGTGCATATCGACTCCAAAAATCCTCGCGTTTGCAAACTGAGTCATGCAGCCAAAAATATGTCTACCCTCACCACAACCAATATCTAAGATCTTAGGTTTATTGGTGGAAAGATAAATTTTATCTAATTCAAAAGTCAGCATCTTTGGTTAATAACTCGATAGAGTAAATCCTCATAGTCAATAGCAATTTTTGCCCAATTAAAATTTTCTTTGATATGCATCATTCCTTGAAATGCTCTTTGTTGGAAAAAAGAGTAATCTGAAAATATTTCTTCTATTGCCTCTGCAATCTTTGATGAAGATTCTGAATTGATTAAAGTTGCAAATGTTGAAGTAATCTCTGGGATAGATGCAACATTGGTTGCAACCAATGGAACGTTGCATGCCATTGCCTCGCCAACAGGAAAACCAAAGCCTTCGTAGAGTGAACTTACGACAGCAATTGAGCTGCAAGCATACTCAAATACGATTTCATCTTTAGTTAGGTTGGTTTTAAATGAAATAAAGTCTGAAATGTTTAATTCATCTATCAATCTTTCGGTATATCCTCCGCTTTTTGGCTGACCGATTACTGTTAAATGTATTTTTGGAAATCTTTCTCTTAATAGATCGATGGCTTTGATTGTAAAGCTCAATCCTTTTAAAGGAACATCTGCGCTTGCGGTCGTAATAATTCGGAAATTATTACTAAAATCTTTTCTATCATTTAAAGGGCTAAAAACTGAGCTATCAATACCATTATGAATCACTGATATTTTGGATTCCTTAACTCCAAAATCATCGCAAATATCTCTTCGTGAATTCATTGAGGGAGTTAAGATTTGCTCCATTTGTTTAGCAACCCTTTTTTGCATAGGTAAAAAACCATACCAACGCTTGATAAAAAATCTTCGAATCGTGCTTTTTGAAAAAAATAATTCGAAGTGCCTATCTTTGGATATTGGATGATGTATAACAGTGAGAATTGGAGTATGTTTTTGAATTGCTACTAAACCGAAGGCAAGACTTTGATTATCAATTAGCACATCAAAATCACCGGGTTTTATAAACTTATGCGCTCTATTGCCAAAGGTTCTCATTTCAGGAAATCCACCAATCAAAGCCACAAAGAATTCATAATAATCATCCAAAGATTTTGGATTCTTTTTTAGGAATTTCTTTAACCTATCACGAAAATTAAATGTGGAAAATAAATTAAGGCCGGGGAGTTTGATGAGATTTATTCCAGTATCAAGATGTGGATAAGGGGGGCCAGAAATTACCGTTATTTTGTGCCCAAGATCCCTCAAAAGCCTTGAAATCTCTGCAACATAAATACCTTGACCGCCGCTAAATGGAGCGCTCCTATAGCTTAGTATTCCAATAGTAAGTTTTTTCAAAACTTAAATGATATTTGTTAGCCAATGAGAAAAAGCTCGGCTCTCTCCTCGAACTATTTGACTATATTTAGATTGAAGTATTTCGGTTACAGGACCTCTTTTACCACTGCCAATCACATGCGCATCAATAGATCTAATTGGCATGACTTCTACTGCCGTGCCTGTAAAAAAAGCCTCATCAGCATTTTTAAGATCATCAAGGCTTAAAACAACCTCGTTAATTTCAAGCTCTAAAGATTTAGATATCTCAAAGATACTTTGCCTTGTGATTCCATTAAGGCAATATTCTGCACTTGGCGTCAGCAAGCAATTGTTTTTAACAATAAAAAGATTTTCTCCACTTCCTTCAGAAATATTTCCATGCTTATCAAGAAGCAATGCTTCATCTGCTCCTTTTCTTAAGGCATCATGCAGGGCCATAATTGAATTTATGTAAGTGCCAATAATTTTATTGTTTGAATAAAGAGGATTTTCATATTGATTAAAAGGGGACTTGATAATATCGATTCCTTGAGCTTTTTTTTCAGGATCCATATAAGAAGGCCACTCCCAACAAGCTATTGCAACATTGACTGATAAATCTCTAGCTCTTAGTCCCATCGATTCGTTGCCTAAAAATACCAAGGGGCGGATATAGCCTTCCGAGAGACTATTTTTCTTTAAAGTTTCTATTTGCGCTTGATTAATCTCGTCCATAGAAAAAGGAATTTTTAAGTCAATCTTCTGAGCTGCATCAAATAATCTCTTGGTATGATCCTGCAGTCTAAAGATGCTTCCCTTTCCATTGCTGTCCGAATAAGCTCTTACACCTTCAAAAACTCCCATACCATAATGAAGCGTATGTGTGAGCATATGAACTTTGCTTTCATCCCATGGTGAAAAGTTGCCGTTAAGCCAAATGAATTTTGAGTCTGTATTTAGAAACATGATTAAACCTGAGCTATTATGTCAAATCATTATAAAATATACATGCATAGGTTATGAATTTATCAATATTTAGAGAATACGATATTAGAGGCGTCTTTCCTGATGACCTGTCCGATGAGGCGCTAGAAAAGATTGCGCATGGGATTGCCGTCAAGTGCCATCAAGAAAACGTTGATACATTAGCTATTGGAAGAGACGGCAGGCTTTCAGGTCCATACATTCAAGAAAAATTTATCCAATATCTAAATAGTAAGGGCATCAATACTATAAACATTGGATTGGTGACAAGCCCTCTCCTGTACTTTGCAGCCAAAAAAATCTCTTCTAAAAGTGGCGTTATGATTACAGGTAGCCATAACCCAAAAAACCATAATGGCTTTAAAACTGTAATAAATGATAAACCTGTTGCTGGAGAAGAACTTAAACAACTTATTAATTTAAAGTTCGAAAACAAAAGAATAGGAAGCAACGTTAGTAATCATTCTTTCATAGAGAATTATATTGATGAGGTAATTGCCAAAGTAAAGGCAGACTTTAGCATTCTTAAAGTAGTCATAGACTCAGGTAATGGAGCTGCAGGCGCAGTAGCCCCAAAACTATTTAATGCTCTTGGTTGCGAGGTTATTGAGTTGTTTTCTGAAGTAGATGGTAACTTCCCTAATCACCATCCAGATCCAGGGAAAATAGATAATCTAAAAGACCTGATAGATTGCTTGATCAATGAAAAAGCAGATATTGGCTTAGCCTTTGATGGAGATGGAGATAGATTAGGCGTAGTTGATAATTTGGGAAATCCAATTTTTCCAGACAAGTTAATGATGCTCTTTGCGGAACATATTTTAAAACAACAGAAGGGAGATATTATCTTTGATGTTAAGTGCACCAATAACTTGGCAAAAATAATTACTGAGAATGGGGGCAACCCAATCATGTCTCCGACAGGACACTTCCATATCAAAAATAAACTCAAAGAGACGAAAGCCCTGCTTGCTGGGGAAATGAGCGGACACATATTCTTTAACGATACCTGGTATGGATTTGATGATGGTCACTATTCAGGAGTAAGGCTTTTAGAGATTTTGGCTAACTCAAAAAGACCATTAAGTGAAATCATTGATGCTTATCCCAAAACTCATTCCACACCTGAACTAAATATCAATGTCGAAGAAAGCGATAAATTTCATATCATCAATGATTTTAAGGAATCAGCAGTATTTGAAGATGGTTTGATAAATACAATTGATGGTTTACGGGTCGACTTTAAAGATGGCTGGGGGCTTTTGCGAGCATCCAATACTACACCAAAATTAGTTTTAAGATTTGAAGCAATTTCTCAAGCAAGATTAGATGAAATCAAAGATAATTTTCTTGCACAATTATCGATAGTAAGGCCAAATTTGGAGTTAAATTTATCCTAAGATATGAAAGAAAGAAGAAAGGATTTAATCTTGCAAACTCTGCTTAAATTATTAGAGACGAGTAATACTAAAAAAATCACCACTGCTTTACTTGCAAGAGAATCAGGCATAACTGAAGCCGCTCTTTACAGACACTTCCCAAGCAAAAGAATGATCTTTCAGGAGTTATTTGAATTTTGTGATTCTACTATTTTTGACAAACTCAATCAGATTAAAAAAGAAGAAAAGCTTTCGATTCATGAAAAGCTAAAAAATATCTTTTATTTTTCAGTTGTTTTTATCGAAAAAAATAAAGGTTTTAGCAGAATACTCTCGAGAGAAGCCTTATCACCGGATGAAAAAAATGTTGAAGAAAAAGTAAATCAATTTTTTGATAGATACGAACTCAATATTAAACAAATTCTTCAGAATGAACCAAAACTACTGATTCTTACGCCTGCTATTGGAGCACAAATATTTACCACAAACCTTGAAGGAGTGATTGCTAGATTCCTGAGAGGATCATTAAAAGATATGCCCTCTTCTTACCTAGATAACTACTGGGAAGGAATGCAAGCCAGTATTTTTAAATAGCTAATCTAAAAAGATTTCAAAATAAGATTTTTCAGATGAGTCCCTGGTTGGAAGGCCTGTTTCTTTGTGAACTCTTCTATAGATAACTCCTTCAGGAGTCTTAGGCGCTTTTTCTGGAATTTTTGCTAGAGAGTTTTCCATGAATTCAACCCATATTGGTAGAGCTATTGAAGATCCAAATTCATTCTTGCCAAGTGAAGAAAAATCATCTGTGCCAACCCATATTGTTGTCACTAATTCTTCAGAAAAACCTGAGAACCAAGTGGAAATTGCATCGTTCGTGGTTCCCGTCTTACCTCCAATATCTTTTCTATCAAGAATCTTAGTTTTTCTACCTGAAACCCCTCTTTGCAGAGCTTCTTGCAAAATATCCTTCACCATAAACAATACTCTAGGGTCAATTGAAGAATCTTCCAGGGCTGGTAATACAGAGAAAGGATTATCTCTGTTTTCAGCAAAATCGATCCAAGGAAAAATTAGTTCTACTTTTTCTTTCAAATCTTGCTTGTGATCAAAAATGATATTCCCATTTCTGTCTTCTATCCTTTCAATAAAATAGGGGTTAACTGGTCTTCCTAGGTTAGCAATCAAACTATAAGCTCTTGTCATCTCAAGAGGGGAAAAGCTTGAAGAGCCCAATGCTAGAGATAAATCAGGATTAAGCCTATTTAGATTGAACCCCATTGAGCTTAAAAACTTTCTAGTTTCTTCAACCCCAATCTCTCTCAAGAGTTTTATCGTAACAATATTGATTGATTGAATGAGCGCTTCTCTTAATCGAGTATCTCCATAAAACTTTCTAGTGTAATTCTCCGGTCTCCAATAGGTTTCCAGATTTGCATCTTCGAAGATAATAGGCGCATCATTAATAATAGATGAGCCTGTATAACCAGCATTAAAAGCTGCTGCATAGACAAATGGCTTAAAACTGGAACCTGTCTGCGGATAAGATATTTTTACGCGATCAAAATTACTTCTTGAAAAGTTAACTCCGCCTATGTAAGTTTTAATTGCCCCAGATTGTGGCTCTAGTGATACGAAAGCCGTTTCAGCACTTGGCATCTGCTCTAAGATGATTTCTCCGTTTTCCCATTTGTAAAAAATAAGATCGCCTAAGTTCAAAATATCATAAAAATTCTGAGGCCTTGGTCCAAAGGAATCAATTGCAATCCTTTTCCTAGCCCATTGATAAGATTCATTCCAATTCATAGTTTTTATTTCAAGATTTTCTTGCAAAAGAAGCACACGAGTTGGTTTGATATCCACTACTATTGCTTTATAAAAATCATCAAATCCGTGCATTGCATCGAATTCATTTCTAATGTTAGAAATCATTGAATCAGAGGAACCTTGCTCCGAGTCTTTATCGAGACCGATGAAGAGTGACTCTAGTCTTCCAGCAGCAATATCAACAAAATTATCTCTATCCAATAAATTGCTGATGTTTTTGGTCTCTCGCCAGCCATGCCTTTTATCATATGCCAGCATGTTATTTTTTAGTGATTCAAGAGCATTGGCCTGAAGCTCGCTATCAAGGGTAGAAATTACTTTCCATCCTTCTTTGTAAACCTTTAGACCATACTCATCGATGAGAGATTGACGAATGGTCTCTGCAAAATATCTTGCATCAACTTCATAGTTAAAAATATCTTGTGTTATAGATAAAGGTTCAAGCTTTGCCAGCAAGTATTCACCTTTACCTATATACCCCAAGTTATACATTCTTTTTAAAATCCAATTCCTTCTTGCAAGAGATCTTTCTGGGGCGCGAAGCGGATTAACATCAGAGGGTCGCTGAGCAGTTCCTGCAATAATTGCTGCCTCTGCCAAAGTTAATTCACTAACTGATTTAGAAAAATATGTTTGTGCAGCTGCCTCAATACCATACGACCGATTGCCGAAGAAAAAGGTATTGATGTATAGCTCGAAGATCTCTTCTTTAGACGCCATGCTTTCAAGTTCAAATGCAAGATAAATTTCTTTGAGCTTTCTAATAACGTTTTGGTCTCTGCTCAGTAAGTACCCCCTTACTACCTGCATTGTTATGGTGCCACCACCACTCACAATTTCTCCTTGCTGGATAATTTGAAGCAGGGCTCTTGCAAAAGAAAGAAGCCTAAATCCTTGATGCTGAAAAAAAGAATCGTCTTCTGCTGCCAAAAAAGCATTTTTTACATTAGGTGGTATTTCTTCAAACAAAAGAGTTCTTCTTTTTTGCTCTCCAAACTCTGCCAATAAGACGTTATCTGATGAAAAGATTTGAACAGGTGAGATCAAAGTATTCTCATCTACCAACTCAATTTTTGGCAAACTAGGTTTGAAGAAGAGATACCCGCCTATGATGATCGCAATAGCTGCAATGGTGCTCACTACTCCAAGCGTCAGAAATAATTGTATTAGGCGTATCATTTGATAATTCTAGCCATATTACGAAATAATCAATAAGCTTTAAATGATAAAATTAAATTGATGAGAATTTTTATTATTGGTCCAACGGGGTCGGGGAAGACTACTTTGGGCCGGAAACTAGCAAAAGATCTGCATTTAGATTGGTACGATGTAGATCAGTGGATTGAAGATATACAAAAACAATCGATCACTCAAATTTTTTTAGAGGGAGAGAAGCGGTTTAGAAAACTTGAATGTGACGCACTAGGATTACTTTCTAAAAAAGATAATTGTGTTATCTCTACTGGTGCCGGTATTATAAGTGATCAAGATAATCAAACTATCCTATCAAAAAATTATTCAATTTTTCTTGATGTAAACCTTGATGAACAACTAAAAAGAGTCAAAAAAAGCTCTAAAAGACCATTGCTCAATCAGGGCGATGTATATAATACATTGTTAAAAATGAGGGAAGTAAGAGATCCTTTATATAGAAATGTTGCAAATCATATTGTTGATACGAGCGGTTTGTCTCAAAGGGAAGTGCTGCAACGTTTAAAAAGTCTACTGCGTCATGATCACTAAAATATCTGTTGGAAAAAGAAATGAGAAATACGATGTTCTAATCGGAAAAGAAGTATGCTCAAAGAAAAATTTTCAGAAATTTATCACCAAAGAACAAAAAATATTACTTTTATTTGATAAAAATGTTCCTATCAAAAAGATTGCACTCATCAAAAAACAATTAAATTCATTAGGAGCAAAAGTCTACAATTATGCAATCACTCCTGGTGAACAGTCAAAGTCGATTAGAAACTTTGAAAACATTCATAATTTTTTAAGCAAAAATAGTTTTTTGAGATCTGATGGAATCGTTGCTTGTGGTGGAGGAGTAGTTGGAGATTTGGGTGGCTTTGTTGCAAGTACTTACATGAGAGGTATCAGTTATATTCAAGTACCAACTACATTACTCTCACAAGTTGACTCATCGATCGGCGGCAAAACTGCTATCAACCTCTCGTCTGGTAAGAATTTAGTCGGATCATTTTACAATCCTAAAGGAGTATTGATTGATACCAATTTCTTAGATTCTTTAGGCGAGAGGGAATATAAATCAGGTCTTGCAGAGATAATTAAACATGCTCTTATTGCTGATAGAGCGTTTGGGAACTATCTTTTGCAGCATAGTAAAAATATCCTTAAAAGAGATAGCGATTACCTAAGACACATAATTACAAAATCTATAAATATTAAAGCAAAAATTGTAACTAGAGATCACAAAGAACAAGGTATCCGCGCTTTTCTAAATTTTGGCCACACGATAGGACATGCGCTTGAGCATGCCTTTAAGTCAAAGCTATTGCATGGCGAGGCTGTGGCGTATGGAATGGATTATGAAGCAAAAATGAGTTTAAAAACTCTGAATCTCTGTCAAGATGATTATGATTTTGTTAAAGAAATTCTAAAAACATATGGGTTTGAGTGTAAGTTAAATATTACTTTTGAAAAACTCAAACCATTCATAAAAATTGATAAAAAGAATTCAGCCAATACAGTAAACCTGGTCCAGCTTAATAAAATTGGAAGCTGTGAAATGGTGCCGATAAAAAATATAAATAGCTTAAAAAAGTTTTTTTAATCTAGGCGGCATTGGCAGTCGTTGCTTTTAACAAATCTTTGACCTTTAAGGCAGCGGGTGAGACTAGCCAAAAATATGGCTCATACCTATCAAACTCATCTAGAATATGTTTACCAAGGGGGCTATTTGTTTCCTTCACATGCTTTTTGATTTGACCTCGTAGGTATTCTCTGTGGCCTTGCATCTCTTCACCAACTACCCTCTCTAAGTTAACTAGCTCTCGATTGCATCTGTCAAAAAACTCTCTCTCCATATCTAAGACGTATGCAAAGCCTCCTGTCATACCGGCGGCAAAGTTGTACCCAACGGCACCAAGTATTGTGACGTTACCTCCAGTCATGTATTCACAACAATGATCTCCAGCGCCTTCTATAACTGCCGTAGCCCCTGAGTTTCGTACCCCAAATCTTTCCCCTACTTTTCCAGCGACAAATAATTCTCCTCCCGTGGCACCATACAATGCTGTGTTGCCTATCAATAGAGGGCTGATTAATTCTTTTTGTTTAGAAAGACGTGGAGCGATCGTAATTTTGCCACCATTCATTCCTTTCCCAACAAAGTCATTGGCTTTTCCTAAAAGCTTAATATTTAAACCATGTGCGTTCCATACTCCTAGACTTTGACCAGCGCAACCTGTTAAATTAATTTGGTGAGTCGATTTCTTGCCATTTTCGCCATAAAGTTCTGCTATAAGACCAGAAATATTTGCACCGACAGATCTATCAGTATTGGTAATCTCTAGTGCTATAGTGTTATCAGAATCTTCCTTGATGGAGCTTGCAAATTCTTTGTATATTTTCTTAGACAGTTTTGCTTTATCCCAAGGTTTATTTTTATCAACCATACAAAAATTAGGCACATTTTTTTCTTGATAAGAGAAAAGTATTTTTTCAAGATTTATGCTTTTAGATTCTGTAAAGTTGTTTGAAATATCTTTTAGGTATTCAGTTTTGCCTATGATGTCTTTTAGCTCTTTTACACCAAGCTCAGCAAGAATTTTTCTAACATCTTCTGCCACAAAATTAAAATAATTCATTACGCGTTCCTTGGTGCCTACAAAATGACGATCAATGAGGAAATCTTTCTGTGTGGCAACCCCTGTAGCACAATTATTTAGATGACAAATCCTCAGATACTTGCATCCCATAGCAATCATGGGAGCTGTTCCAAAGCCAAATGACTCTGCTCCTAAAATTGCAGCCTTGATAACATCAAGTCCTGTTTTTAATCCTCCATCAGCTTGAACTCTAACAAGATGTCTTAGGCCAGAAAACTGCAACGCTTGATGCGTTTCTGCTAAGCCGAGCTCCCATGGGGATCCAGCATGTCTTATTGATGAAATTGGGCTTGCACCAGTTCCACCATCATTGCCTGAAATAGTAATAAGATCTGCATATGCTTTAGCAACTCCTACTGCAATGGTTCCAACTCCCGGCTCTGAAACTAATTTGACTGATACCAAAGCATTGGGATTAATTTGTTTTAAATCAAAAATTAATTGCGCTAGATCCTCTATAGAATAGATATCATGATGTGGCGGTGGAGAAATAAGTGTTATGCCTGGCATTGAGTATCTCAAATTCGCTATGAGCTTATTGACCTTGGTTCCAGGAAGCTGCCCTCCCTCACCAGGCTTTGCGCCCTGGGCTATTTTGATCTGAAGAACATCAGCATTAATAAGATACTCAGGAGTTACACCAAACCTGCCTGATGCAATTTGTTTAATCTTTGATGTTTTTTGAGTTCCATATCGAGATTTTGCTTCACCTCCTTCACCAGAGTTAGATCTAGCACCCAAGGCATTCATTGCTTCTGCGAGTGTTTCATGAGCCTCTGGTGAGAGAGCTCCCAAACTCATTCCCGCAGAATCAAATCTTTTTAAAATAGTATCTTTAGTTTCTACCCTATCAAGGGATATTGGGGAGTTACCATGCTGCAGTTCTAACAGGTCTCTCAACATAGAAGGTCTTCGATTATTTACGAGTGAGCTAAATTTTTTAAATGCTTCTTGATCGTTATACTTCACGGCATCCTGTAGCTCTCTCACAACCTCAGGGTTATAGGCATGATATTCGCCACCATGCACATACTTTATTAATCCACCCGGTCTTATTTGAGTAAGATTTGATCGTGCGAAGCTTAAGTTATTTTTTGAAAAGTTCTCAAGCTCTTGAAAAGTTAATCCTCCAATATTTGAAGTGGATCCGGTAAAACAAAAATCTGTAATCTCTTCACCAAGCCCAACAATTTCATGCAACTGAGATCCTCTGTAGCTTGAAATAGTTGAGATCCCCAGTTTGGAAATAATTTTAAACAAACCTTTATTAATTCCCTTTCTGTATTTAGCACAATTTTCAGTAGGACTGCCTGCTAGTTCTTTCTTTTGAGTTAGATCCATGATGGTTTGGAAAGCAAGCCACGGATACACTGCTGTTGCACCATAACTTATCAAGCAAGCAATTTGATGCGTGTCTCTTGCTGAGCCAGTGCTTATGACAATATTTGCATCAGCTCTTAGGGCATTTTTAACTAATGCCTGATGAATTGCACCCACTGCCATTAAAGCATGCATACTAGATAATCCTCTAGGAGGAAGGCTTTCTTTAAGGTGGATAATTTGATTTCCATCTCTTACTGCACTGGTAACATCAGCAATAAGCTCTTTAAGAGCAGATTTTAAATCTTTGGTTTCTGAATAAAATAATTCAAACTCTTTAACCCTGAATATCTTATTGGTGAGAAGCCTATTAAGCTTCTTGAAAGAAAGGACCGGAGAAGTCGTAACAATTCTCTTTGCATGATTTGATGATTGTTCAAATATATTTTGTTCTGGTCCAAAACATGTCTCTAGGGACATAACTGATGTCTCTCTGATGGGATCAATTGGAGGATTTGTTACTTGGGCAAACTGTTGTCTAAAGTAGTCGTAAAGAGGTCTGGGTTGACTACTCAAGGCTGCAAGAGCAGTATCATCTCCCATTGATCCTGTGCCCTCTGAAGAATCTTCAGCCAACGGTCTAATGACGCTGTTGCGCTCTTCAGTGTAAAGTAAGAAAAATTTTGACGCGATCAGAAGATCTTCTTTGCTAATAGCCTTGATTCTTGCAGAAGAAGACTGCGAAAGATTGCTCTCTAAATAAGTTGCAGATTCTTTCAGCCATTTTCTAAATGGAAATTCTTGAGATAGCTCCAGATCTATGTCACGTTCACTAATAATTTTTCCTGATGTTGTATCAACTGCGAAGATGCCTCCAGCACTAACTCTTCCCTCGGAAATAATAGTTTCATCTGCCACTCGATCTATTCCAATTTCTGAAGCAATAGTCACAAAGCCAGAATCAGTTATTTGATATCTTGCTGGTCTTAAACCATTCCTATCAAGGGCACAAATGGCCCAACGACCATCCGATAAAATTAAACCTGCTGGACCATCCCAAGCCTCCATATGCATTGAGTTGAATTCATGAAAAGCTCTAATTTCAGGATCCTGAATATGGATATTCTGCCAAGCAGGAGGGATAACCATTCTCAGAGCTCTAAAAATACTAACGCCTCCCTTTGACAATAACTCGAGCATATTGTCCAAGGCGGATGAATCAGATCCGGTTTCATTAACTAGATTTTTATATTTTTTAATGTTGTTAAGCAGCGGTGATGCAAATTTTCCTTTGCGTGATCTAGCCCAATTTCTATTTCCTTTGATTGCATTAATTTCGCCATTATGTGCAAGCATTCTAAAAGGCTGAGCCAAATGCCATTTTGGACTAGTGTTTGTAGAAAAACGTTGATGAAACAGGCATAGCTTGGAAATAAAATGCTTGCTGGCAATATCTAAATAAAACTCTTTAATTGCAGCTGGCATCATAAGACCCTTGTAAACAATGGTTTGAGAAGACATGCTACAAATATAGAAATCCTCTTCCTGGTCGAAAATATTCTCGATTAATTTTCTTGCTTCAAAAAGAGACGCTTCAAACTTTTGTTGATTAAGATCCTTATCTTTTGAAGTGATAAAAAGTTGGGATATTTGGGGCTTAAGTTTAAAGGCTATTTCTCCTAAGACCGAATCATCTGTTGGAACTTTCCTTTCAAGTGATAATTCTAAATCAAATGATTCTATGGTGCTTGTGATGATTTCAAGATAATCTGCGAGTGGTTTTTGGTGAAAGATTTGCGCAATCGCAAAAACTTTTGGTAACTCAGTTCCTGTTAGTTTCTTGGCCTCATATCTAAAAAAATCATGGTTTATATCAAATAAATAACCACATCCATCCCCAGTTTTAGCATCAGAACCAACCGCCCCTCTGTGAGTCATGTTTATTAGACCTTCAATTGATCTTAGAACTAGTTCTCTTGATCGCATGCCATCCTTCTGAACGATCAAACCAAAACCACAGTTATCTTTTTCTAGATTAGGGTCATAAATCCCTAAATTTACTCTTTTCATAGGTGAAATAAATTAAGAAATGACATACTATGTCATACCTAATGATTAAGCAACTTAGAAAAAATAAGCAATATAAAGTTGCGAAAGGGGTATTGCTTTTTACTCAGCCAAAATCACCCTACTTTTATGGAAAATTACGAATAAATAAAAAGTATGTGACAAAATCATTTGCTCCGATAACTGACTTTGAAGAAGCTAAGTCTGCTTTATTAAGTTGGCAAAAGTCTTTTTTTAGTAATAACAGAATTACAACATCTGAGATTATTGCACCAAAAAGATTTGATAGAGATTTAGTAAACATATCAGATCCCATTAAAAATGATTTTCAATTTATTGAAGTTCTTAGAATCGATCCTCCAAAGAAATCCATTCAAGAAAGACAACATAGCTATTCTGAAATTTATGGAAGCTTCAACCAATCTGAAGCTGCAAATCAAGCTCATAGATGCCTTGATTGTGGTAATCCTTATTGTGAATGGAAATGTCCAGTACATAACTACATCCCAAATTGGTTAAAGCTTGTTAATGAAGGCAATATCCTTGAGGCAGTTGAGCTTTGCCATGAAACAAATAGTCTCCCAGAAGTATGTGGAAGAGTTTGCCCTCAAGATAGATTATGTGAGGGGGCATGTACTTTGAATGATGGATTTGGCGCTGTATCAATTGGAAATATAGAAAAATATATAACAGATAAAGCTTTTGAATTAGGATGGAAGCCAGATCTCTCACTTCGAAAATGGACTAGCAAAAAAGTTGCCATTGTAGGATCTGGTCCTGCAGGTATTGCTTGCGCAGATGTCTTAATTAGAAATGGTATTCATTGCGATGTTTTTGAAAAACAATCAGAAATAGGTGGTTTGCTTACTTTTGGGATTCCAGAGTTTAAACTTGAAAAAAAAGTTATTAAGAGAAGAAGAAAGATTCTTGAGGGGATGGGAATCAATTTTCATCTCAATACTGAAATAGGCACAGATCTAAAAATTTCTAAATTATTAAAAGACTATGATGCTCTTTTTCTAGGTATGGGAACCTATACCTCTCTGGAGGGAGGCTTTACTGGAGAAAATCTTCCAGGGTGTTTTAAGGCAATTGATTATCTTATTGGTAGCACCAATAAACTATTAAAAATTGATGCCGGTAATACTTTTATTGACCTGCAAAAAAAAGATGTTGTCGTACTTGGTGGCGGCGACACAGCGATGGATTGCAATAGAACTGCAATCAGACAGGGAGCTAATTCAGTTACATGCTTATACCGAAGAGATAAAAACAACATGCCAGGATCAAGAAAAGAAGTCGACAATGCGATTGAAGAAGGAGTTCATTTTGTCTTCAATACCCAGCCAATCGCTATCGAAGGAGAGCATAAAGTAACTGGGGTCAGGGTAATGGAAACTACTTTAGGTGAACCTGATATTAATGGAAGAAGAATTCCCATCCCGGTTAAAGGAACTGAACGAATCATTAAAGCAGATGCAATTATTGTGGCGTTTGGTTTTAGAGCTAGTCCAGCAGATTGGTTTCAGCAGGCTAACATCCAGATCCTTAATAATGGGCTTATTGATGTGGCAGATGGTGAAAAATACGAGTTCCAAACCAGTAACCCAAAGATTTTTGCAGGTGGAGATATGGTCAGAGGATCAGATCTAGTTGTCACTGCAATTTGGGAAGGAAGGCAAGCAGCAAAATCTATTATAAAATTCGTTTCGTGAAAAGCAGATCTCTATTATCGGCTCTTAGTTTAGAGCCTCAAGACATTCCTCCAATATGGCTGATGAGGCAAGCCGGGAGATATCTTCCTGAATATCAGAAAATCAGACAGAACTTCAAAAATTTCTTAGACATGATTAAGAAACCTGACATCTGTGCTGAGTTAGCCATGCAGCCCATCAATAGATTTGACCTTGATGCAAGTATTCTATTTTCAGATATCTTAACGATACCCAGTGCTCTTGGACTAGGTTTAGAGTTTGGGGAGGGTCATGGACCTGTTTTTAGTAAGCCTATTTCTTCTACTGAGGATATTCAAAGGCTGCCAACTGAAGTACCCCACGAAGAACTAAACTATGTTTACGAAGCTGTTTTAGCAACAAGGAAAGTCTTGCCTTCAAATATCCCTCTAATTGGATTTTGCGGCTCTCCATGGACTCTTGCAGCTTATTCTATTGAAGGCAAGGGTTCAAAAGATTTTCACAAAACAAAGAAATTTATAACCAATTATCCCAAAGAGGTAACAGAGCTACTCAATACACTTACTCAGGCTTGCTTCGAATATTTAAAAGAACAGGTGAAATGCGGAGTTGAAGCTTTGCAAATTTTTGATTCTTGGGCTGATATTTTATCATTACAGGATTTTCAAAACCTTTCTTTAAATCCAACACAAAAACTTGTTGAGCTGCTAAGAAAAGATAAATTAACTTCAGAGATTCCAATTATTTTATTTGAGAAAGCGCCGCCAAGGGACTTAACTGAATTGGATCTTAAAAACATAACGTGCTTGTCCTTACACTGGTCTCAAAATCTTGTTATGACAAGTGAAAGATTTTATGGAATCAAAGCATTACAAGGCAACCTTGATCCTTCCATTTTAAAAAATAGCGATGAAGAGATTGAGCAAGCTATTCAATATATTCTTAATTCCATGCATGGTTACCCTGGTTTCATTTTCAATCTTGGACATGGCATCACTCCTGATATTGAACCAAGCAAAGTGCAATTAATGATTGATTTAGTTAGAGGTAACTAATCCCAAATTCTCATCAGACCCTCTTGAGCAGTGGATGCAACCAGTTTGCCTCTCTTGCTATACAGGGATCCCCTAGAAAAGCCTCGAGCATTTCCAGAAATTGGGCTCTCAATTTTATATAAAATCCAGTCGTTAAAATTAATATTTGAATGGAACCACATAGCATGATCAAGACTTGCAGACTGGAATTTTCTACTCATAAAATTTAATCCATGCGGCTGAGTGGCTGTTCCCAGTAATCCCATATCTGAAACGTATAAAAGCAATGCTTGATGGATTTTCAGATCCTTTGGAAGGAGACCAGCTGGTTTCATCCAAACGAATCTTTCGGGATCACCTTTTACAGGATTAAGTAAATCTTGTGGGTTAACCTGACGCATTTCAATCTCTCTTTCTCTTAACCACATAGGAAGAAATTTTTTAGAAATTTTCTTTCTTTCTTGGTATCTGAGTTCCCATTCGCTTTTTAATCCATCTGGGCCAGGAACCTTATCAAGTTTGATCTGATGAGAGAGGCCTTTTTCGGGTTTCTGAAATGAAATAGAGCAATTAAAAATTGCCTCCCCATTCTGGATGGCTCGGACTCTCCTGGTATTAAAACTCTTCCCATCTCGTATGCGATCAACGTCAAATACTATTTTCTTATTCAAATCTCCGGGTCTTAGAAAATATGAATGGAATGAATGAGCTATTCTTTTATTGTCTTCAAGGGTTTGATAAGCAGCAATCAAAGTTTGGGCCATGACTTGTCCGCCAAAAATTCTTTGAAATCCGGTACTTTTACCACTCCAAGAAAAAATATCTCGATCTACTTGTTCGAGCTTGAATAGTGCGAGGGTGTTCTCTAATGCCTGATTCATTGCGACGGTAAGTATGCCATGAGTTGCAGTGCTTTTAACTCAATATTTCCCAATTTTGCTAGAAGTTTCCTTATTCAAGCGTTAGGATAGCCATCTAATTATAAGTATATGAACTCAAAAAACTTAAGCGATTTAAAGCTGACAAAAGAAATCATTGATACTAAAAAAGTATTTGGTATTGATACATCGTTTGAGGTCAAAGGTTTTAAGGAAACTTCTGAGTGGGTACCAAACATAGACCCCTCCTATGTATTTGATAAATCAACCACTGAAGCAATACTTGCGGGCTTTATGTTCAATAAAAGAGTAATGGTGCAAGGAATGCATGGAACAGGAAAATCAACTCATCTTGAGCAAATTGCTGCAAGACTAAATTGGCCCATGGTTAGGATCAATTTGGATAGTCACATCAGCAGAATTGACTTGCTTGGTAAGGATATTATTACTCTTAAAGATGACAAACAAATCACAACCTTTCAAGAAGGCCTGCTCCCTTGGGCCATTCAAAATCCTGTAGCTCTAGTATTTGACGAATATGATGCTGGCAGACCGGATGTAATGTTTGTTATTCAAAGAATCTTGGAAGTAGATGGAAAGTTGACAATGCTAGATCAAAATAAAGTTATCCATCCAAATCCTGCATTTAGGCTATTTGCAACTACAAATACTGTTGGCTTAGGAGATATGACTGGTCTTTATCACGGAACCCAACAAATTAACCAAGGACAGCTAGACAGATGGCACATTCTTACAACCCTTAATTACCTTGAAAGTGATCAAGAAGAAAAAATTATCTCTGGCAAGACGGCTTTCAAAACCAAAGAAGAAAAAATGCTTATCAAGCAAATGATACAAGTTGCCAGCTTAACTAGAAAAGGTTTTGCAAACGGAGATATTTCAACAGTAATGTCTCCAAGAACAGTCCTTAGTTGGGCGCAAAATTATTCTATCTTTAATGATATAACACATTCCTTTGCTCTCTCTTTTTTGAATAAATGCGATGATGGAGAAAAACCAATTGTTGAAGAATATTTTCAAAGATGTTTTGGAAGTAAAGAAAATAGGCAATAGCATATTGTGGGATGGAATAAAAAAAGAGAATCCCTTGAATCTGCTAACAGCGCATTAGCAAAAACACTCACACAAGATCCTGGCCTTAAAATCCATAGGGTAATCCAAAGCCATAAACCAATCCAAGGCTCCATTGCGGTAACCTCTCCGCCACGCAGTAAAAAAAAGATAGGAGCTTGGCGCAGCCAGATTGATCAGCAAGTATTTTGGCAGCTAAAACATAGAGAATTAGCTTCTCCGCAGCTAACCCATGAAGCTAGGCAGCTTTTTGATGCTCTGGAAATTTCACGCATCGATATTTTGGCTTCAAGAGAATATCAAGGGATGAAAGAAAACATCGAAAATAGATGCAATGAAGAACTTGAGAGCAATCCATCAAATCAGCTAGTACAAAATATTCCCTATTTTTTAAGAAAAAAATCTGGGATGCAAATTTACAATATTAAAATCGTTGCTGAGTTAGACAAAGTATCCGATATTGTTGAGCGACTTCTAACAGCCAGTGAAGATCAAAAATTATTCCAAGAATATGCATTAGAGATGATCGATGCTTTGGGATTAAATGCTTTTTCCGGTAATCAAGAAGAGACCTCGGAAATACAGGAAGAGATCAACCCCGAAGAACAAAATGAACCAAGCGATGATATTTCTGCTTCAGCCTCAGAACTGCCTGTAGAAATAAGTCATGATGGCGATACTTCTATCGAAATTACGGAAGCAGAACAAGTAGAGCAAGTTGAGGTAGAAACTACTTCAGAAACCCCTGAAGAATCCTTTAGCCCTCTTCAACCAAAAACCGATCAAATAATACCCTACGCTGTTTTTACCAAAGAATTTGATGAAATGATTTTAGCTAAAGACCTTGCACCTGATGAAGAAATAAAAAGATTAAGAGATCAACTCGATAACTTAGTAAAGCCTCATGAAAACACCATTGGAAAAATGGCAAATAGATTGCAAAGAATCCTGCAATCCAAACAGAAACGAAGCTGGGATTTCAATTTAGAAGAAGGTCTTCTAGATACTGCTCGATTAAGTAGAGTTATTGCAAATCCCATTTTTGAAGTCGGGAAAGGAAAGCATTATAGATTACATCAGGATTGAGTAATAACAGCACAGCAGTTAACCATGAACATTCAACGATTAGAAAAACTTAAGGAATGGGAAACTCAAAAGCCCGAAGATGCTTTTCTGAAATTTGCCATTGCAACCGAATATGTAAGTGGCAATGATGACCTGTCTGTCAGAACCTATT
>JALRBL010000054.1 GCA_023257795.1 Gammaproteobacteria bacterium | reverse complement strand
TCATGCAGTCCACCAAGATCCTAATTTTTTTGAGGGTGGAGGCCCAGAATTTAGAAAGGCTCTATTAAGAATGGGTCATGATGGTTGGATTGGATTGAGTTGGCCAAAAAGTTTAGGCGGCAAGGAATTTACTCCAATTGAACAATATATATTTGTTGAAGAAATCATGCGAACCGGATTCCCCTTTCCTTTTTTAACTACAGAATCCGTTGGACCTATGATAGCAAAATTTGGGTCACCTTATGCGCAAGAGAATATTGCTAAAAGAATTCTAACCGGAGAGCTTATTTTTGCTATAGGTTATTCAGAACCAAATGCAGGAACTGACCTTGCCTCGCTATCAACAGAAGCAAAGAAGACAAGCAAGGGCTGGCTAATTAATGGTCAAAAAATCTGGACGAGCTTAGCAAATTTTGCAGATTATGTTTGGTTAGCAGCGAGAACCGATAAAGATGCAAAAAAACATAAAGGAATTTCAATGTTCATTGTTCCAACAAGTGATTCAGGCTTTGTATGCCATCCAATTCACACTTTAGGTGATGTAAGAACTAATAGTACTTATTACGAGAATGTTGAAGTGAGTGATGATTTTTTAGTTGGAGATGTTAATGGTGGATGGTCCTTAATTACTAGCCAATTAAATTTAGAGAGATTGGCATTGGTTAATCATGGTCCTGTAGAAGAGCTTTATACAAGCTTATTATCACAAGCCAAAGACATTAAATTGCAGAATGGCAAAAAATTAGCAGAAATTAGCTGGGTACAAGATAATTTTGCAAAAATCTACTATAAGCTTGAAGCATTAAAACTAATTTGCTGGAAGCAAGTTTGGTCTCAGGGCAATAACCAGTTTTCAATGACAGATGCATCCGTAGCTAAAGTATACGGCTCGGAATATTTTATCGAAGCTTATCGATTGTTAATGGAAATATTTGGAGAAATTAGCCTATTTAAATCGAATCAAGAACTAGCTATTTTGAATGGTAAGCTCGAAAGAATGTATAGAACGGCATCAATTCTGACCTTTGGTGGGGGCACTAATGAAGTACAGAAAGATATCATAGCTATGGCAGGGCTATTCCTGCCTAGGTCGAGCTAAATGGACTTTAATAATTTTGACAACTATAAGGAGATTGAGCAATCCCTAAATACGCTTTATAAAAGTAAAAAGTATGATTTCACTGAATCGTCTATCTCCAATGGATTATTAGATGACCTTATCCAATCTGGGTATGTAGCTATTTTTAATCAAGATTATGAAATCAATCCTCTGTACATAACTGCTTTAATATTTAAACAAGCTGGATATAACGGGATAAATCTCGATCTATTTTCATTTTTTATTGATATTCCGAACATTCTAAGCGTTACAAATAATCACATCCATACTCTACAAAAGCATTTGGAAGGTAAACAACTTATAACAAGTGCTCTCAAGGAGCCATATAATCATGTTGAAGAAGGCATGCTCACCAAAGGTTTTCCCATTGAAGATGGTTATAAAATTTCAGGAATTAAATCCTTTGTTGAAAATTACAATGAAGCAACCAGTATTTTATTTTCTTTTCAAACATCTGAAGGCATCAAATTAGCTCTTATTAATAAAGAGCGGCTAAAGCATCTCGATCATGTAACTACCAGCTCAAAGATCTTAAGTCAGATACATTTCAAAGATGTTGAAGTAAATTTCAAGGAGATTATAGAAATAAATAATGTGCTTGAAGCATTAAATCATATCGAGTTGTCACAGAAATTAATGAGAAGTATGTTTTTGGAGGGTGTGACAAAGAAAATGATGGAATTAACTTCGGCCTACACAGCTGACAGAAAACAATTTGATAGGCCTATCGCTACCTTTCAGGCAGTCAGTCATAGGGCAGCTTCTATGTTTATTGATCAAGAATGTCTTCATTTGATTAACAAACAAGCTCTCTACTCACTGGCTGAAAAAAGAAATGATATGGAAAATCATATCTTATCTGCTAAAGCTTGGTCTGCAGATGTTGCGCATAATTCTAGTTATTCAGCTCAACATTTGCATGGGGGCATGGGTGTTTCAAAAGAATATGATCTATGGAAGTATTGCTTACTTGCAAAAGAGCATGAAATCATGAACGATTCAAGAACTGTTGCCTTGAATAAGTTAGGAAAGAATATAACCCTAAATCAGTAATTTATAATAAAGCTTCAAATTCTGGTAATGCAGTAAATAAATCAGCTACGAGGCCGTAATCCGCAACTTGAAATATGGGCGCATCTTCGTCTTTATTAATTGCAACGATCACTTTCGAATCCTTCATACCAGCTAGATGCTGAATGGCTCCAGAGATACCAACAGCAATGTAGAGGTTTGGAGCAACAATTTTTCCAGTCTGACCCACTTGATAATCATTGGGAACAAATCCAGAATCAACAGCTGCGCGTGAAGCTCCAACCGCAGCTCCTAATTTATCTGCAATACCTTCCAGCAGTGAGAAATTATCTCCGGATTGCATTCCTCTGCCGCCTGAAATTATGATATCTGCTGCCGTTAATTCAGGACGATCGCTTTTTGCAAGCTCTTCGCTTACAAAATTTGAAATCCCCATAGCATTTTTTGAATCTATTGTAGTTATTGGTACAGTTGAGACTCCAATTTTTACTGGATCAAAAGCTGTCGTTCTGACGGTTGCTACAATTGTAGGTTGCTCGGTTTTTACCGTTGCAATACAACTGCCAGCATAAATAGGACGCTTAAAGGTATTACTATCAATGACTTCGATAATATCGGATAACGGTTGAACATCTAGTAAAGCAGATAAACGCGGCATAACGTTTTTACCAAATGTAGTTGCTGGTAAAAAAATATGGTTATATCCTTTTGCAACTTCAAAAATATTATTTACAACTTCTTCTGCAAGGGCATTTTTCATTGACTCATCGTCAACAAGGATTACTTCTGAGATTCCTGAAATTGTAGCTGCTTCATTTGCTACGTTCATGCAAGATGATCCAAGTACCATTACGTCTACAGGTAGACCGAGGGATGTTGCAGCAGCTACTGTGTTTAATGTAGATGCTTTAATAGAAAGATTATCATGTTCTGCTATTACTAGTACTTTCATTAGATTACCTTTGCTTCATTTTTTAATTTACTAACCAATTCTGCTACCGACTCAACTTTTACCCCGGCTGCACGAGATGGGGGTAGCTCTACCTTTATGGTAGTTAAACGTGATGCATAATCAACACCCAGAGAAGAAGCATCAATTACAGATAATTCTTTTTTCTTTGCTTTCATAATATTTGGTAACGATGCATACCTTGGTTCATTAAGTCTTAAGTCGGTTGTTACAACTGCGGGTAAGTTAACAGTAATGGTCTGTAACCCACCATCAATTTCTCTTGTGACTGTTGCTACACCATCATTAATTTTGAGCTCCGATGCAAAAGTAGCTTGAGAGCATCCTAACAGTGCAGCTAGCATTTGACCGGTTTGATTATTGTCCCCGTCAATTGCCTGCTTACCAAGAATTATTAGTTCAGGCTTTTCTTGATCGCATAATTTAGAAAGGAGTTTAGCAATACCCAAAGGTTCGACATTCTCAGTTACCTCAATTAATACTGCCCTATCTGCTCCCAAAGCTAGTGCAGTTCTTAATTGTTCTTGAGATGCCTGAGTGCCAATAGTCACCGCTATGATTTCTGACGCAATTCCAGCTTCTTTTAGTCGAACTGCTTCTTCAACTGCTATTTCGCAAAATGGGTTAATGGACATCTTGACGTTGCTTAAGTCAACACCAGACTCATCGTTTAGGGGCCTAACTTTAACGTTGTAATCAACCACTCTTTTAATTGGAACTAATACTTTCATATAAACCGTGAATTTTATAAATAGATTGCTTGTTAAGGGCTATAATTGTAATGTTTTTTTTAGATTTCACAAACCTTTGGAGTGACGATGGAAAGAGAATCAATGGAATACGATGTGGTTATAGTCGGTGGTGGCCCAGCGGGTTTATCTTGCGCCATTAAACTAGCACAACTAACACATGAAAATCCACTTTCAATTTGTTTGCTTGAAAAAGGTTCTGAAATTGGTGCTCACATTCTTTCTGGCAATGTATTTCAAACCACAGCGTTGGATGAACTGATTCCAAATTGGAAAGAGAAAGAAGCACCCCTTCTTACGCCTGTAAAAAAAGACAAAATCATGTTTTTAACCAAATCTTTAGGAATAAGTATTCCATCATTTTTCATGCCTCCTATGAATAATCACGGAAACTATATTATTAGCCTCGGCAATCTATGCAGATGGCTAGCCAGAGAAGCGGAAAGCTTAGGTATTGAAATTTTTCCAGGCTTCTCTGCTAGTGAATTAATTTACAACGATGAAAAAGTTGTAGGTATTAGAACTGGAGATATGGGAATAGATGAACACGGCAATCAAAAAGATTCCTATGAGCCTGGGATAGATATATTAGCGAAGCACATTATCCTTTCAGAAGGATGCCGTGGCCATCTTGGGAAGGAAGTCATAAGTAAATACAATCTTGATGATAACAAGGATCCTCAACATTACGGCATAGGATTTAAAGAAATCTGGAAAATCAAACCAGAAAATCATGAAGAAGGTCTTGTTATGCATACCAATGGTTGGCCTTCTCCCTCTGATACTCCTGCAGGATCATACCTCTATCATGGATCTAATCACGAAGTATATTTGGGCTATGTAGTTCCCCTGGACTATAAAAATCCTTACTTAAGCCCTTTTGATGAATTCCAGACCTGGAAAACACACAAGTTAGTTAAAAAAGTCCTGGAAGGCGGTGAAAGACTTACCTACGGAGCAAGAGCTTTAATCAAAGGTGGGCTCCAATCTCTTCCTAAAATGTCGTTTCCAGGAGGATTAATTATTGGAGATAATGCTGGAACATTAAATTTTTCAAAAATAAAAGGATCACACACAGCAATGAAGTCTGGCATGCTTGCAGCTGACTATATTTACTCCATAGAATCAGGAAATCAAGTTTCTGACTATGATTCCTTAATTGCTAATTCATGGGTATATGATGAGCTTTATAAGTCCAGAAACTTTGGTCCTTTCTTTCATAAATTTGGTCCTTTACTTGGCGCTTTATTAAATGGGATTGATCAATTTTTATTTAGAGGAAGATTACCAATTACTCTAAATCATCCTACACCTGATCATGCTTGCCTCAATACTGTGGATAAGGCAAAACCTATCAATTATCCTAAGGCAGATGGAATATACTCGTTTGATAAACTTAGTTCAGTTTTCTTATCCAACACCAATCATGCAGAGAATCAACCATGCCATTTAAAATTAAAGGACCCAACAATCCCCATAGCTAAAAATTTACCAATGTACGATGAACCAGCGCAAAGGTATTGTCCCGCGGGGGTGTATGAGATTGTTGAGGATGCTGGAACCAAAAAATTTGTGATCAATAGTCAAAATTGCGTTCACTGTAAAACCTGTGATATCAAAGATCCTTCACAAAATATTCAATGGGTCACACCTGAAGGAATGGGCGGACCCAATTACCCAAATATGTAGCTATGAAAAAATATATTTTTCTCACATTCGTACTAATCGGATGCTCTCAAACTGATGACGCTCTAACTTTTAATCAAATTATTGACTCTGAGTGGCAACGAGGAATAGACAATAACCCAATCTATGCATCAAGCATAGGAGACTTAAGATTCAATCAAGATTGGGCTGATAATAGTATTGATAGTTATGAACTCGAAAAAATTCATGATCAAAAAATTTTAGACCTTATTAATGCTTTGGATGTCGAAAATTTTAATAATGAAGATAAACTCAACTATCTATTATTTCTAAAACAATATCAGGACCAAGTAACCTATCAACAATTTGATCTTCATTTAATGCCTTTTAGTCATAGAGGCGGCATCCAATTAGAGCATGAAACTGTCTCTATTCTACCCTTTAGAACACAACAACATTATCTTGACTGGATTGAACGTTTAAAAAAATTACCCCAGCAAATAGATAATGTGATTGTTCGCGCAGAATTGGGGATCTTAAAAGAAATGGTTCCACCAAAAATATTAATGACCAGGGTACATGGACAGTTGAAACTCCAAGCGGAAACATCTCCAACTGATAGTCCTTTTTATAAGATCTTCAGAGACATAGATCTGCCGCTGACTGATATCGAAAAAAAGGAATTACAAACTCTAGCCAAAAATACTATTAGTGATTATGTAATACCTGCTTACCAAAAATTATTGTTATTCTTCGAAAATTCCTATCTACCGGCATCCAGAAGTACTATAGGCATCTCACATATTCCTAATGGTAAAGCATATTATGAATTTGCTGCGAAGAGGTTTACAACTACTAACTTAACTCCACTCGAAATTCATAACATTGGCCTTGCTGAAGTTGCAAGAATTAGAAATGAAATGCAAGCGGTTATGGATCAAGTCAAATGGAAAGGCTCCTTTAAAGAGTTTTTAGATGATTTACGAAGCAATCCAAAGTTCTATTTTGATAATCCTAATGATCTTTTTACTGAGTATCTGGCAACGTCTAAACGCATAGATCCAGAATTGGTTCATCTCTTCAAGAAACTTCCATCTATGCCTTATGGATTAAAACCCATACCCGATGAAAGCGCTCCTGATACAACTACTGCTTATTATCAAAGACCAGCTGCGGATGGCTCTAGAGCTGGATATTATTACGTGAATCTTTATAAGCCAGAAGTCAGACCAAAATATGAAATTGAAGTTCTATCAGTTCATGAAGCTGTACCTGGTCATCATCTGCAAATATCTTTAGCAATGGAACTGGACTTGCCTAACTTCAGAAAATACGGGGGATTTACTGCTTTTGTTGAAGGATGGGGGCTATATAGTGAAAGTCTGGGATATGATATGGGACTTTACAAAGATCCTTACTCAAAATTTGGTCAGTTGACCTATGATATGTGGAGAGCAATTAGGTTGGTTGTAGATACCGGTATGCACTACTTTGATTGGTCTAGACAAGATGCTATCAATTATTTTTTAGAAAACTCTGCCAAAACAAAGCAAGATATTATTAATGAAGTAGACAGGTATATAAATTGGCCAGGCCAAGCCCTCGCATACAAAATAGGACAATTAAAAATATTAGAACTTAAAAATAAATCCAAAGATAAGCTTGGTGATAAATTTGATATTAAAGATTTTCATCATGAAATATTAAAGAATGGTGCTCTACCCCTTCAGTTTGTTGAGCAAAATATAAATGAATGGATTGAAATTAAACTAAGTACAGAATCCTAGTTTAAAGTGAAAGTTGGCAAAGCGAAGTTCCAAAGTATCTCCATTGGATTTGCCATAAGAGCTAATAAGATCAGCTAACCGGTAATATACATTCCTATCAAAAAACCCTTCGATGCCATTTCTTATCTCTATGACTGGAATGGTCTCGCTTTCATTGCTTATAAGGCGAGATGAGAAGTTACTATCTGGTCGAAAAGAATAGTTAAGGTTGGTTTTGAATAAAATATTGTGCGATGAGTCTATTTCAAAATCTATAATTTTGTATGGTGCGATAGCACAATCCACTGATATTTTTTCTACAGGACTGACAAGAAAATATGAATCCCCTTCTTTTTTTAAGATTCTAGAGAAAAGTATTTGAAATTTTTCTCGCTTAATTGGAGAGTTATTGAAGTGCCATTGTCCATTTTGATCAATATTAAACTTAGAGCCCTCGCATAAAGCAGGATCCCATAGGTGAACTGGAGGAAAATTATCATCTTGGTTTGAAATAAAATTTATTATGTTTTCAAAGCTCATCTGGTTAATAAAATGATAATACCTGTCAATATAAAAAATAATGCAAACATATAATTCATTGCGTTGGATTGTAAAAATTTAATTTTGTTACCAATGGATGAAACAAATGATCCTAGGAATAAAAACCAACAAGCGGTTGCAACAGGAAAATACATTACAAATAAGTAAATATAACTTACCTGTGTGTTGAGATATGCAAATAAACTAATAAAGAAAAGAAGAGCCTTGGTATTAAGAAGGTTAACTAACAAACCAGTCATAAAATCGTTATTGCTTCCTATCAACTTATTTTCATTAGGATTGGGTATCAGAGAGCTTATTCCTATATAGATAAAATAAATTCCACCAGCTAATGTAATAAACTGAAGGATATTAGGTAAAAACCGCTCTATTATTTGCAAGCCAACAGATGCAAAAATGCAGTGAAAAAATATCCCTGTTCCGATACCGTATGCAACATATCTTGAAGCATATTTTCCCTTTGAAAGGGTTGTTTTTAAAATGATAGCTGTATCCGGGCCTGGACTAATTACAGCAAGCAGGTGACTGGTAATGGCTATAAGAACAGTCATGCAATGATTTCAGGTTCTACAGCAAGGACAATATCAAAATTATCTTTTACCTTCGTTTTAATTTCTGAAATTAATCTCATTAATTGATTATAAGAACACCCCCTATTAATCAAAACTAGGTTATTTGGTTCAAATATTTCAACATCTCGATAAGTAAGATCAGTTTTAATTTTAGAAATAAGCCAACCTGCTGAGATTTTATAAAGATTATTTTCAATCCAACATGGAGTATTGGGGTAAATATTTTTGATATCTGATAATTGGGTCTCATTAATAATTGGATTTTTAAAAAAGCTTCCCACATTGGGATTAATTTTTGGATCAGGAAGTCTGGTGAGTCGAATGTTACGAATAATATCCGAAAGTTTTTTTGGAGTTAGATCATTATGATCTACCTGATTTAGGGAAAAGTAATCCTGAATACTTTGATAAGAAATATTTGGTTCAAAAAAATTATTTAATCTCAAAATTACCTTATGAATAATTAAAGATTTATTAGATTGAAAAATGGATTGCCTGTAATTAAAACAACAATCATCTTTATTTAGTGTTGTAAAATTTTTGGATTCTAAATCCCAGCATATTACAGATTCAATAAAATCACTTATTTGAACTCCATAAGCACCAATATTTTGCACGGGGGCAGCTGTCACAAGGCCTGGTATAGCTGTTAAATTTTCTAGTCCATAGAGCTCATGATAAAGAGTGTAATCTATAAGTTCTTCCCAAGTTACTCCTCCAGAAATTTCAATCAGATTATTATTGTGAGAAATATTTTTGTAATTTAATTTAATAACCTGTTTGTTTAACTTTGGAGGCAAAATTAAATTTGATCCTTCTCCTATTACAATAGGATTTGTAATATTTTGGTATAGTTCCAGATAGTCTTCAGCATTGCTTAATTGATAGACGCTATCAGCTACACAAGGTAACTTAAAAAAATTAGTTACATTCTGATTGTTAAATAGTTTCAATTTACTAATGCTTGAGCACGCTGCAGATCTTCTAGGGTATCAATTCCTATGGGAGCCTCAACTTCAAAACTTTTGATTCCAATTTTTAAATTATGATCCAAAAATCTCAGTTGTTCTAATTTCTCACTGAGCTCAAGTTTAGCGGGTTGTAATTTGGCAATATAGTTCAATGTATTAACTTTATAAGCATAAATACCGATATGCTTAAAGTAAGTAACATCAGTTTTAATAAAGTTATTAGGAATCACGCTCCTTGAAAAATACAATGCTTGGTTATGAGCAAAACAAACTTTAACATTATTTGGATCTTCAACATGTTGTATGCTTTTAAAAGGAACGCATGCAGTTGCTATATCAAAGCCATTCAGTATGTCAGGCATTGAGTTAATTATTTCAATCGGCATAAAAGGCTCATCTCCTTGTAAGTTAATAATGATGTCATTCTCATCAAATCCCTTAATATTACATAGCTCATTTATTCTATCCGTGCCTGATAGATGATGTTCTGAAGTTAAAATCACCGAATTACAAAATACGGATGCTTCCGAGGCAATTTTGTCACTATCTGTTGCGATATGAATTGACGAAAAATTTGACGCTTTAGCATTTTCAAAAACCCTTTCAATCAGAGTTTTTTTTCCAATTAACTGAAGTGGTTTTTCTGGAAGTCTTGTGGAACCAAGTCTTGATGGTATAACAATATGAACATTAACCATTGTGATCAATTATCTCAGACTCAACTAAGCGTGGTATATCATCACGTATTGGATACGATATATTGCAATTTTTGCAATCCAAAGCAAGGTCATGCGATTGGCTCAGAGATTTCTTGCACTTTATGCAGACCAATATTTCTAATATATCTTTATCAAGCATTTATTTTTGCCTCCAAGTCCTTAAGAAATCTTCCTTCGGGTTGTGCCGAAATTACCAAATACCAAATTTTAGAATTTTTAAATTCTTTGCATTTTGCAGCATCTTTTTCGGTCATTATGATTGGTAAATGATCTAGGTATTCAAGATCTTTTTGCTGAAACTTATGGTGATCAGAAAATGCATGCTTAATCGATAAAAAACCTAATTTTGTTAGTAAATCAAAAAATCTATTCGGGTTTCCAATGCCAGCAACAGCATGAACAGTTTTATTCATTGGCCAACTGGATACATCGTAGGATTTTCCTGAACTCAAGTGAACAAACTTTGATGGATTCATAGACATTAAATACTCGCCATCTTCAGCAGGCCCCCCATTATTAACTACAAAATCTACTTGAGCTAATCTAGATTTTGGTTCTCTTAAAGGACCAGCTGGTAACATCAGCCCATTCCCTAAACGTCTGCGACCATCTAATACTGCAATTTCAATATCTCTATTCATGCTGTAATGCTGCAATCCATCATCAGTAATAATTAGATCTGTTTCAGGGTATTTGGTTAATAAATGATTAACAGCCCGAGATCTATTTCTATCAAGGACTAAAGGAATGCCAAGCTTGCTCAAGATTTGGGCTTCATCACCTGTTTTTTTAAACGAAGAATCTTTAGATACTTCAAAGGTCCCTTGATAATTACCGCCATATCCCCTGCTCACTATTCCTACTTTTTTTCCAATATTAATAAAATGTTCTGCAATCGATCTCACTAAGGGAGTTTTACCAGTACCTCCAACGGTAATATTTCCAACGACGATCACAGGCTTAGCAAATTTTGATTGTTTGCTTATAAGTCTTTTTTTTCTAGATTTATAAAACAGTTGAACAATTAGCGTTAATGGGTATAAAGCCCATAACCAAATACTTTTGTTGTACCAAGCATTGATAAAAGCATTGGAAGAAACTTCTTCTTCATAAAAATCTGGTATGTATTTTGGAGCAGCTGGTTTGAGAGGAACATTGGGAGTGGATGATGTATTAATATTTTTGTAGAGCTGCTGGTACAATCCATTTGATTCAATCAACTCTTTATGAGTTCCTTGCTCCGCAATCACTCCCTCATCAATCACAATAATTTTATTTGCTTTTTCAATAGTACTTAATCTGTGGGCAATGATGATCGTAGTTTTTCCCTTGGTAAGTTCATCTATTGATGATTGAATCAGTGATTCTGATTCAGTATCAAGCGCAGAAGTTGCTTCATCAAGTATGATGATTGGGGCATCTTTATAAAATGCTCTTGCAATAGCAAGGCGCTGTCTTTGACCACCTGATAATAATACGCCGTCATCTCCAATATAGGTTTTATAACCACCTGGTAGTTTATCAATAAAAGATTTGCAGCCAGCTTTTTCAGCTGCAAACTTAAGTCTATCAAGATCAATGTTTGCCTCACCGTAAGCGATATTTCTTTCTAAAGTATCGTTAAATAGATTTGGTTTCTGAGTAACGATAGCAATAGAGTTTCTCAGGTGTTGAAGTTTGTAATCATTTATATCAACGCCATCGATAGAAATGCTTCCAGAATAGCCCGAATAAAATCTTGAAATTAGGCTACTAATAGTTGATTTTCCTGAACCTGATTTACCCACTAGTGCGATAGTTTCACCGGGAGACACATTAAAAGAAATGTTATTTAAAATAATTTCTCTTGCATTGTATGAAAAACCTACGTCTTCAAATTTAATGTGACCATTAATTTCTGAAGTTATGTTGCCTGTATCTTTTTCTATAGGCTCATCTAATTGTTTAAATATTTCTGATGCAGCAGCTATACCTTTTTGAATAACGGCATTGACGCTTGTTAGCTGCCTCATTGGTTTCGCCATCAAACCAGCAGCAGTAAAAAAAGCAACGAAGGTGTCTGCTTCAAGCTTAATGGAAAAGCCTTGATCAAGAGCAATAAAGGCAACTAAAGCTAATGAAAAAGAAATCAGGATTTGTACTATGGGAGTTGCAAGAGAATTAGTGGCTTCAAGTTTAAGATTTTGTTTTCGATTTGCTTGATTTGCAGCTGAAAAGCGCTTGGTCTCATACAAACTTGCGTCAAAAGATTTAATTTCTTGGTTACCATCAACGGCTTCAGAAGCAATGTGAGTAACATCTCCCATTGCGGTTTGAATTTTTTGCGCTAGTTTTCTAAGTCTTCTGCCTGCAACCATAACAATTAAGCCAATTACAGGGATCACGCCAATTAGCATTAACGTTAGTTTCCAGTCTAGGTATAACATATAAAAGAAAAGCCCAATAAGCAGCGCTCCCTCTTTTATGATCGTTTTTACTGCATTTGATGTTGCACCAGAAACCTGTGTAGTAGTATAAGTAACTCTATTTAAAAGCTGGCCTGATTGGGAATCATCAAAATACCTTTTCGGTAAATACAATAATTTAGTGAACAATTGATCTCTGAGATCGTGCACAATCCCAAATCCAAC
The DNA here is from genome assembly GCA_023257795.1 of Gammaproteobacteria bacterium. Classification (GTDB taxonomy): domain Bacteria; phylum Pseudomonadota; class Gammaproteobacteria; order Magnimaribacterales; family D2472; genus VMDH01. Next base: position 15,371 of record JALRBL010000054.1, on the reverse strand, counting down.
CCTAGCCATAAAATAATTACCAATAAAGAAACCAGCTCCCCTTATTACTGCTATACCTATCAGAGCAATGGCTAAATAACTGCTTGGATGAGGTTGATCTGAGCTTATAAAATCAATTACTCTTCGTATCCACTCGACGGCAGCAATATCAGCTGCTGCAAATAACAAAAATCCAAACACGGCTATTAGAAAAGAGCCTTTGTATGCAAAGGTATAACCTAGAAGTCTTTTAAATGCTTTATTCATGAGTATATGTTTGGAGTTTTATGTTTATAAAGCCCAAATTCTCTAGACCGTCCATTATTTTAACAACATTCTCAAAAAATACTCTTTTTTCAACTGCAAGTATTAAAACTTCATTCGTGGAATATATTTGTTGAATATGATTTAAGATTTCTTCTATATTACTGATATTAAGTGTTTTATTGCTAATAGCTACCCTATTATCAGCATACAGATAAATTGTTTGATCATATATGACCGAGCCCTGATTGAAATTATCGGTCTCAGGTAATTCCAAGTCTATGTATTGATTGCTTTGGATTTTAGAGGTCACCACAAAAAAAATAACTAATAAAAAAACAATATCTATCAAAGGCGTAAGTTCTACCCCGAAAGTAGAACGTTTTTTTGATAGAAATTTCACTTTTTAGTTAAATAATCTAATAGCTTCGACGATTCAGTTTGTATGGTCACCATTAACCTTTCCACTCTTCTATTGAATAAATGAAAAGCTGTCAATGCAGGTACAGCAATCAATAATCCTACGGCGGTTGTTACCAATGCTTCAGAGATACCGGAAGCAAGTAAATTAGCTGTATTTGATTGACTTAGTGAATCAAGATTTGCAAAAACTTTAATCATTCCAACAACTGTACCAAGCAAACCAAGCAAAGGAGCAATGCTCGCAATGATACCCAAATTATTAATATTTCTTTCTAAATCAAATTTTATTTCTTCTGCTTTATCTTCTGCTTTAGATTCCAAGATATCTCGGGGTAAATGAGAATATCTGAAGATAGTTGCTAGCATAGCTCCAAGATGTGACATAGCTGCAAAAGACTCTTGTTGTTGGATTGTAAATTTTTTATTTTCTATCAATATAACAACTTGTTTTAGTAAGTTTTCAGGCACTACTAATTTTATTTGTAGCAACCAAATTCTTTCAAGAATAATAGATATCATCAGCACAGAAGAAATCAGCAAAGGCCATATAAACCAACCACCAGAAAGAATTAGATCAAACATCTTCTTATTTTATAGTGCAATAACCTGATCTGCACGACCTGCAAAAGCCATATCGTGGGTGGCCACAATAAAAACAGACTCCTGTTGATGCATTAGATCCATTAAAAGTTCTTGTAGTTTGATTGAATTATCTTGATCTAGGTTACCTGTTGGCTCATCCATCAGAACCAATGAAGGTTCGTTAATGATCGCTCTAATGACAGCAGCCCTTTGACGCTCTCCTCCAGATAATTGAAAAGGATATTGCTTTAACTTATCGTTGATACCTAATTGAGCAGCAAAGTCATGAAGCCGAAGCCTAGCTTGTTTCGTTGGAAGATTTTTAATTTCAGCTGCAATAAGTATATTTTCTTCAATGGTAAGAGTGCTAATAAGATAGTGAAATTGAAAAACAAAACCAAAATCAGCAAATTGAGTTAATGAATCAGAGTTATTAATTACTTTATCATTAAATATTATTTCACCGCCAGTTGGTTTATCAATTCCAGAAATCAGATTTAACAAAGTAGTTTTACCAGAGCCGGACTTTCCAGTTATTGCTGTCAGCGAAGATTTGCTAGCAGTAAAAGTAAGACCATTCAAAACAGTTGTTTGGTATGAACCGTCATTGTAGATTTTAGATAGATTAGATATTACCAGCTTACTCATGTCTTAAAATCTGTGCTGGTAATACTTTTGTTGCTTTTTGAGCCGGTATCCATGCAAACAAAATAGTTAATATAAGCGATGAGATTATTATCATTAGGATCTGCTGCACATCAAAATAATATGGAAAATAGTTAATAAAATATGCATCTAATAAATTTCTATTAGTGAATCCTTCTACAAAAGCTAAAATCTTATCTAAGTTAGGAGTAAGCATAAGACCTAACATAGTTCCAAACATAATGCCTATGATCCCAATAAGGAGGCCTTGTGTAATGAATATCAATGATATGCCTCTTCTTGGCATGTGCAGAGTCTTTAAAATGGCAATATCAGATTCCTTTGATTTGACTGTCATAACTAAGTTCGAAAGTATGTTAAAACAAGCAACGGTCACAATTAAAAATATTAATAATCCAATAATTCTCTTTTCTAGTTGAATTGCTTGAAATAAGGTTCCATGAGTTTGAAACCAAGTACTGAAGTAATATCCCTCATCTAATAGATCATATTCATCAAGAATTTCATACCCAATCTCAGTTACATTAAATAGGTTTGTGGGTTTGACTCTAATACTTTGTGTCATATTAGGAGCCAATCTCAACAACTTTGCTGCTAGGTCGTGATGGACAAGCGCTAGCGAGCCATCAATTTCAGATTTTAATTCAAAGATGGCAGACACCTTCAACTGAATGCTTCTAGGCACAGATCCAAATAAGTTTGATCTTAACTCACCATTAAACACTCGTAAGGTATCACCAACTTCGATGTTCAATGCATTAGCAAGAGAGGCCCCAACTATTATCCCATCTTGGGATGATAGGTCACGCAATGTCCCCTCAATAATAAAGTCTGGAATAATAGAAATTTTTTCTTCAACTTCAGGATATATACCTGCTAACAATAACGGTTTGGTTCCATAAGTGTTTTGTACCAAGATCTCACTTTGAATATAGGGAGAGTGATAAATTACTTCTTTCTTGTTATTAAGATTATTAATCCACTCTTGATTCATCTCAAAAGGAGTGTCTTTTTTTACAACCAATTGTGGAACAACGCCTAGGATTCTTGTTTGCAGTTCTTTCTCAAAACCGTTCATGACAGATAGAACTATGATGAGAGTGGCTACACCCAAAGATAGACCAATTATAGAAATTAACGCATAAAAAGATAAATAGCCCGTATCCCTTGAACGAAAATATTTAATACCCAATAGGATGGGTGTTTTGAGCATTACTTAATCAATTTTTTAAGAGTAGCTTCAACGTCCTGTTTATAAGGAGGTCTCATAAAACCAAAAAGTTTTTCAAATCTTGGGCTAACTTCTTTGTAAATTGCTCTTGCATTACTAAAATTAAGAAATCCTTCTATGCCATTGTATCTTCCGATTCCGCTTGGACCAACTCCACCAAATGGAAGATCAGATTGCTGCAAATGTCCTATCACATTATTAACAGTCACCCCGCCCGAAGTGGTTTTTGATAGGACTTTATTTTCCTCCTCTTTGTTGGAACCAAAGTAATACAACCCTAGTGGTTTGTCTTTAGAATTAACATACTCAATAGTTTCATCAATATGAGAATAACGTTTGATAGGTAAAACAGGACCAAATATTTCTTCTTGCATGACGGCCATATCATCGGTTGGATTCATTACAAGTGTTGGCGGTATTTTATAAGCTTCCTGTTGAGAAAAATCTTCATTTGCTGGATTAATTTCATCAATGGTTGCACCCTTCTCTCTAGCATCTTGAATCAGAGAGTTTATTCGATCAAAATGCTTTTGATTAATAATGGATGTGTAATCAGGATTGTGTTTAATATCTGGATAATATTCTTTAACGGTTTCTTTAAGTTCAGTTACCAAGGCAGATTCTAGATTGTCTTTAACAATAACATAATCAGGAGCTAAACAAATCTGACCGGCATTCATTGTTTTTCCCATCATGACTCGTCTTGCTGTTGATTTTAAATCGGCACTCTCTCCAACAATAACTGGTGATTTTCCACCTAATTCTAGAGTTACAGGAACTAAATTTTTAGCAGCTGCCTGCATGATGTGTTTGCCAACAGCACCACTACCAGTGTAAAGCAGGTGATCAAATTTTAAAGAAGAAAATTCAGCACCAACATCTGGGCCGCCTAAAACTGTCGCAAACTCAGTTTCGTCATAATATTTATCACAAGCTTCCTTAAGTAAGGAGGAAGTATTTTCTGTATATTCACTAGGTTTGTGCATGACAACATTTCCAGCGGCAAAAACAGCAATCAGTGGGCTGAACGTTAAGTTAACTGGAAAATTCCAGGGTGAAATCATTCCAACCACTCCAAGTGGTTCATATTCCACATAGGATTTAGCACCTAAGATATTAAAGGGAAAAGATGTTTTTCGTTTACTTTTGGCAGTCCAGGATTTTAAATTTTTCTTTGCATATTCAATGTTTGGGATAATTGAATAAGCATCTGTGATCATTGATTGATTTTTAGATCTAACTCCAAAATCTTCATTCAAGGCATCAACAAACTTATATCTATACTCAAGAATCAGCTCCTTCATTCTGTTAAGTCGGTCAATTCTTAAAGCGTTACTTGGAGAACCCTCCTTCAAAACATATTGTTTCTGCTTTGCAAGTATATCGTGCATATTAGTCATTATTAACTCCTCTCTTCTTTATCTTTAGCATTGGTTTGTTGTATGGCAGCCTTTATATTATCCCAATCTTGATCAGATACGCTAGCTAAGTTAGAAAAGGTTCCACCACCACTTAAATGTTGTGCACCATCAAGGGCTATACTCTGACCAGTAAGATAGTCGCAGCCATCGGACATCAAGAATGAAGCTAAATTTTGTAATTCTTCCATTTTTCCATACCTACCCATAGGAATAGATTTACTTAGATTAGTATCATCAGACATCATGGATCCATTGGGATCAAGCCTGGCAGTCATGCCCTTGGTAGGAAAAGCGCCTGGTGCAATAGCATTAACTCTAATATTTTTTGGTCCCCACTCTACAGCTAATGACATCGTCATTGCATGCAAGGCGGATTTAGACATGGCAGAGGGAACAACAAACGCAGATCCGGTCCAAATCCAAGTTGCAAGAATGGAAATAATTGATCCTGGTAAATTGGCACGTATCCACTTCTGTCCTACGCAATGCGTAATATAAAAGGTTCCGTGCATAACAATATTTGCAATCGCATCAAAACCTTTGGATGAGAGTTTATGTGTTGGAGATATAAAATTTCCAGCAGCATTATTAACTAATCCTGTTAACGGTTTGACAGCAAATACGTTATCTATAAACGATTCAACATCCTGTGCTGATCGAATATCTAAAGTCTCGTAATAAGCATTAATGCCAAAGTTCTCTTGCAATTCTTTGGTTGTATTCTTTAAGGGCTCCTCTCTTCTGCCACAAATAGAAATATCTGCACCAAGTTTAGCAAAATGTGTTGCCATCTCTTTTCCAAGCCCAGTTCCTCCACCCGTAACTAAGATATGCTTGTCTTTTAGTAACCCATCTTTAAACATCAATTTAATATCTCCTTGATAGAGTTTACCCACAGATCAGAAGCGTTTAGAGAAGGAACATAATGCACGATCTCACCTCCAGCTTGTTGAAATAAGGTTTGATATTCTTTGCCCAATTCGATCACAGTTTCCAAGCAATCTGCTGTGAATGCAGGAGAGACAATGAGGATTCTTTTTTTGTTTTGAGAAGCTAATGATTCCAAAACTTTATCGGTAAATGGTTCTAGCCAATTCTTTGTTAATCTAGATTGAAAGCAAACTGTGTAATCCTTCTCAAGGATGTTAACAGAATTAGCAATTAGCCTAGCTGTTTCATAACTAGTAGCTTTGTAACAATATTTATTTATTTCATTGACTCCATTGTCGCAATCTTTATCAGCACATTTATTATCTAAATAAACCTTATTCACTTGTGAGTTTGGTAGACCATGAAAGCTAAAAAGAACGTGGTCATATTCATTTAATGGAAACTTCGAGACATTGTTAGTCCAGGCTCGAATGAAAGAAGGTTCAGAATAAAATTGACCGACATAGGTTACTTTGGGTATCACCCAATATTTAGCTAAAATTTTAGCAGCTTTCTCATAAACGCTACCGGTTGTAGCAGATGAATATTGTGGAAACAGCGGAAAAATTACAAGCTCATCTGGATTTTCATTAAGGGCTTGATCTATTACATCTTCTAAAGAAGGATTTTGGTAGCGCATTGCAAAGTAAAACTTATCAGGGCTATCGTCCTCATTAAGGCAATGTGTTAGTTTTTCTGTATAAAGCTTCAATGGTGATTGTCCAGAGTATTGATGAAATAGTTCCTTGTAAATCTTTGATGAAGAAAAGGATCGTAAGGGACAAATAATAAAATTGACCAATAGAAAACGTACTATCCAAGGATAATCTATTACCCTTGGATCAGATAGAAATTCTTGTAGATATCGAAATACTGAGAAATACCCTGGGTTATTAGGAGTGCCTAAATTAACAAGTATTACGGCTCTATGTGACATTGTTATCTGTATGTTCTGTTTTAAATGAGGATACTGTGAGTAACATTATAACGGCAATAAGGCATAGTACTGCTGAAAATAGATACAGATTAGAGGGATTGTATTGATAAATGGGCATAGCAATTATGGGAGTAAGCATGTGACCTATTGGGATAACAGAGCCTAAATAACCTGCTGCAGAACCTTGATTATCAGGACTCTGTGAAAGTGAAAGAGCCGAGGCATTAGCTGGACGCACCATTCCAGAACCGATTCCATTTAAAATAATTGCAAAATAAAACAATGCTATTGAAGTTGCGAAAGCAGCCTGTATATAAGATAAAATCATAATAAATGATCCTAATATCAGTAATTTATAATTATTAAGCTCAAAAAAGTCTGTAAAAAAATACTGCGAGATTATGGTACTAATTGAAAGCAACGCAAAAGACATGCTGATCAATAGTGGCAAGTCCGTGTAATTAGTAAATGAGTCTGAAACATAGAATCCAATCGATTGAAGAAGGGAGGCTTGGCAAAATGAATAGAGCGATGCTAAAACAAGAAAAGGAAAAATCGATTTTTCAAGAAAAGATATTTTAGTGAGATTTTCATTGGCACTTTTAATTTTCGTAGTATTAGGCATGTTCATGTAAAGCCCAATTGCTGAAACAATTGCTAAAGATGAGAAAAGATAAAAAGGCAATGCTTCATTAAATAAAAAGAGGAACCCCCCGAGTAAGGGTCCTAACACTGTTCCAGCCAAAAAGCTTGATTCAAGTCGAGCAAATTTTTTTGTTCGCTTACTCGGTAAAGAATTATCCGCAACAAATGCAAATGCAGCGGGACGGGTCGCTGATCCCAATAATCCATTTATTAATCTACCAGCAATCAGCAATGGAAATAACAAGAGCAGATCCATCAGGCCATGTTTAGCAAGCAAAAGAGGTGTGATAAGTGCTATGAGAGATATGGCATAACCAGTGAGACCGATCATTGCAATATTTCTTCTGCCAAAATTATCAGATGCCCTGCCCCAAGTTGCACTAGTCATAGCCCAAGCAACAGCTGAAATAGCAAAAATTGTTGAAGTCTGAACCTCAGATAGACCCAGATCTCTTGCTAAAGGAGGAACCAAAACAAAGGCAAATGATTGACCTAGTCCAACTGCAAATAAACCAATCTTGAGCCAGGTGCTAGAATTTGAGTAGGAGCTAGGTAATTGTTCGGATACCAATTTTATCTTTTATTTCATTAAGAAGCTCTATGGCTTGTGGCCTTACTTTGTTTGCTCCATTGATTAATATGTCTTCTATTGTTGATGGTGAATCTTTAAGAATATTGTATTTTTCGCGAATCGGAATGAGCATCTCATTTAATTGATTGAAAACAATGTTTTTAGCATCACCCCACCCTATACCATTTTGGTATGCCTCTTTCATTTCTTCAATTTGAGCATCATTAGCAAATGCAGAAAAAATATTATACAAATTACAATTCTTATAGTCCTTTGGTTCGCCTGGTTCTAACGAGTTAGTAATAATCTTTTTTACGGCTTTGTTTAAAGTTTTTTCATCACTCAAGAGCGGGATAATATTCCCATATGACTTACTCATCTTCCTACCATCTAAGCCAGGAATTGTTTTAGTAGTTTCATTAACAATTGCTTCGGGTATTGCGAAGGTTTCGCCATAGATATGATTAAATCTTAATGCAATATCACGCGTCATCTCCAAATGCTGAATTTGGTCGCTACCTACTGGTACCTTGGTAGCATTGAACATCAAAATATCTGCACTCATTAAGATAGGATAGGAAAATAATCCCATCGTGATTGATTTATCTTCATCGGTATTTTGTTCAATATTTTTAGCAACCGCATCTTTATACGCATGCGATCGGTTCATTAGACCTTTAGCCGTTACACAAGTTAAAATCCATTGCAGTTCAATAATTTCTGGAATATCAGATTGTCTGTATATTTTAGATAAGTTTGGATCCAAGCCACTCGCAAGCCAAGCCATAGCAACTGACTTTACAGAATCCGTAATTAAAGTAGGGTCTTGTTGTTTAATGATGGCATGATAATCAGCCAAAAAGAAATAAGTGTCGTTGTTTGATGACTGAAATTCAAGAGCTGGCTTTATAGCTCCCAAAAAGTTACCCAAATGAGGGATGCCTGTTGTTGTAATACCTGTTAAAATGCGTTCACTCATTACCCTATAATTATAAAACTTCGCGGTCTATTTTTGTGGAAAGTTACAAGGAAATATTAAAATCTATAGAACAAGCTGAATTGCATTTTGAAGAAGGTGCAATTCGAGATGGTCAAAAATTAGTAAATAAAATTAGGAACTCTTTTAAAAATCTTGAAAAGACACCTAACAAGTTAAGGCATAAATTTAATTTTATACTTGCTCAATCACGATATTTTGATGATGTCTCCTCCTATGCTGCAAATCCAAAAAGAGATGAATTGATTGAGGAAGCCAAACAATTAATTAAGAACAATGAAAGCATTGCCCCTAGAAAGCAAGCAGATAAAATTCATGCTCTGCAAGGGAAATGGCAACTCCTTGATCAATCTTCAAAACCTGCATCAAGAAATCAATGGGAAACATTTAGAAAGTTAATAGACAAAGCTTGGGAACCATGTGCTGAGTTTTTTGATGAGCTCAATGAAGTGAAAAAGAATAATGCTGTTAAGCGGCAAGAGCTCATTGAAGAAATAAAAAGATTTGCAACAAAAGCGAATAACAAAGATTCCATTCAATATCTTTCAAAATTTTTAAAGAATGCGTTCAATCAATGGCAAACTTTCTCCCCCGTAAGTGATGCAGATTTTAAACAATTGAAGCAAGAGTTTGCTCTAGCAAGAAAACCAATCTTTGACCTTATTAAATCTATAGAAACTGCCAATAAACAATTAAAAGAATCTCTTATTCAATCCGTGATTGATTTTAGCGAAGCTGAAAACTCAGCTGGTATGCAATTTTTTAAAGATGCCAAAATTAAATTTAAATCAATTGGGCCTGCAGGATTTAAAAATGAGCAATTCCTATGGGATGAATTTAATAAAGCCGGAGATAAATTTTTTGAAGAAGAGAAAGCTTTGCAAAATGAGCAAATAACTCAAATAAATCAAGTTTTAAAAGATATTAATATAGATAGCAAAGAGAGTATTGAGAATGCAGCAAAAGTTCTGAGCGGAAGCCAAAATGCTAAAAAATCAAAAGAATATTCAGAATTAAAACAAATTATTGGGGATATTAGACAATCTCAAAAGCTACAAGATTTATCACGATCGATAGAAAATTTAAAAGGCGCGCTTACTCCCCCAGGCATTGAAAGTGCGCAACAATTAAACTTTGATAATCGCATACTGTCTGCCATAAAGAATTCTTCCTATCGAGATGATCAAGAAAAATTAAAGAAACTGGTCGCCGAAATTGAAATGGAGGCAGGTATTGATTTATCTAAATCTGATGAAAAATACAAGCAGCAAATTATGCTTGAAAGATTGCAATCAAAATTCAGAACAAATCCAGCGACCATTGATCGGCCCACTGAAATCATTATTGAATTTATTCATAATGCTTCTCGTAAGGCATCGGCCACTCAGACAAAACTTTGGCATAGATGCTGTGATGCTTTGCTTGTGATAACTAGTCAGAATCGCTAAATTTAAAAGCATCCAACCAACGCATCGATTTGTATGCCCATAAAAATAAAATACCTTTAACGATATAATCTATTAGCAAAGTAGCGAAAATAAATTCAACCTTCGCATCGATTAAAAATAATATCAACGCCAACAATACTCGAATCAATATTAAGCAGGTAACTGTGATAACAAATGGTGTTCTGGTATCTCCCGCCCCCCTCAGCGCTCCACCAATTGAAAACTCTATAGCCATGAGCGGTTGCATTGAACCAAGTAAATATATAAAGAGCACCGTCAATCTTATAACCTCTTGATCATCAACCATTAAGGCAGACAATTCTTGGGCAAAAGTAACTATTACCAAGCCAAAGACTGTCATTGAGACTATAGATAAACGCATTGAACCCCATCCAGATCTCACAGCTTGTTTTCTATCATTCGCTCCCAAATGCTGACCAACCAAGGTTGCTCCTGCAATTGAGAAACCAAAACCAATAACAAAAGCAAAAGATAAGAGTTGAACACCTATTCCATAAGCTGCGTAGGCTTTAGTTCCATAAGTTGCAATAAGAATCAAGAAAGCTGTGATCCCTATTTGAAATATTATTTGCTCAAGGGCCGCTGGATAGCCTACATCAATAATTTTGGATATCTTTTCTTTGTTAATAGTATTTAAATTGGATGATTTAATTTTGAATACGTTTGAATACCAAAGTGTGAACAACACTAAAAAACCGAATAGAAATGATAGGCCGTTTCCAATTGCAGCACCCAACACCCCATAAGCCTCGAAACCAAAGTGACCATTGACCAATATGTACATAACAGATATAGCAACCCCATTCATAACGACAGCAACCGCAAGTGGCGTTCTAACATCTCCGACAGCTCTAAGCGCAGTAATCAACCCTATCCCAGCACCAAAAAATGGAAAAAAAGGCGATAAATACCTTAGATATACTACCGAAAGGTCATGCGCTCTATCTTCTAATAAAAAGATACTGACTATTTCGTCAGTAAAAAGCCATAATAGAATCCCTGAAATAGTTGAAATAAGTATCACTAGTTGAAGCGTTGAAGTTAGGTATTGAGCAGCGTTGTCATACTTTTTGGCGCCCCAATTTCTAGATATCAATGCCGTTGTTCCAGCTAATATACCTGTCAAAATTGCCTGAAGTATAAAGTTTACTCTTTGCCCTGTAACAGTTGCGGCAATAGCATCCGGACCTAGACTACCTACAATTTTTATGGCAAAAATAGATGAAGTTGCATATAGCAAATTGGTAATGATTGAGGGCCAAGCTAAATACCAAACACCCAATGATCCTTTTGGAATACTGGATTCCGCTGGAATAACCTGCATTTAATTTAATTCTCTATGGATTTAATGTAAAAGATTCCAAATAAGAGGGTTAGAATTGATCCCTTTAAAATACCATCTTTTGATTCTGCGATTGTCTTTTTGAAATAAGCAATTTCAATTACGTGAGCGATCAATAATACCCAAAATAAAATTTGACCCACTATTCCAATGGCTCCTGGAAGTGGCTCTAATACGTTAAGGATTCCAAAAGCCCAAATAAGGAGGGTAATAATTTCTGACAATACCATAAATATGATTATAGAATTAGTCGGTAATTTTGCCTAGTTCACGAAGCGTAACTTCATGCTGCTTTTTATCTATGGTATAGAAAGAAAAAATTACAAAAGGAATAAGGAGTAATAAACTGACCAATGGTCCTTGTATGAGTGCTAAATTGGTAACAGCCTCCGACGATGGAACCACTCCAGCTCCTCTTGGAAAGTTAATGATTTGGAGTGCTAATCCAGAAATGAATATTCCCAAACCGCTATTTAACTTGCCAATTAATGAACTAGAAGCAAACATCAGGCCTCTTTGATTTTTACCTGTTAAGGCATGCACTTCGTCGCTTATATCCCCAAGCATGGATTCACGAATAATGGCTGAAGCTGCCAAAGGTGCGTTTGCTAGGAATACAAATGGAGTTAAAGCAAAAAATAAATCCCAAGATCCTTTTTCTGGCAACCAATCTAGGAAATAGAAAGTTACTGGCATGGCGTGAACCAATCCTGCCAAAGCAATTGACCAGAGCAAAATCGATCGTTTTTCAAAATAAAGTCCCAACTTAGGTACCAGCAAAAATGCAAAGAAAGTTGCTATAAAGTACACAAACAAGAAACTTGTAATCATTTGAGATTTAAATTCCCAAACATAAGTATTCATGTATAACTGCAATGAACTACCCATACCCCAACCACTTGCGATAAAGAGATAACCAAAGAAAAAAACTCTAAAGGACTGGTTTGTTACAGCTTTTTTAGTGGAGCTAAGTATTTCGGACAACGAGAAACTTAATGCCTTAGAAACTGAGAGGTTTGCATACTTTAGTGTTCCAAAAAAGGAGATCATGATTGTGAGAGCCATCATTAGCGCTCCAACAATAGCGAGGTCGTCCCATGGTTCAGGATTTCTTGTTCCAGGAATATAGTCAGGAGTATCTCGGAGAAATAAACCATAGGCTAAGAGAGCATTGGTTAAACCTCCAATCCATGTGAATTGCTCTCTATAAGCAAAAATAGAGGTTCGTTCAGTATAAGAGGAAGAAATCTCTGCTCCAAAAGCCCTGTGAGGGACTTCAAACATCGTCATTCCAAGACGAGTAAGTATGGTAAATGACAATATCCAAACGAACAGTTCTGTTTGCGTCCAATCAGTTACAGTGTTGACTGAAAACAATAAGTAGAAAGAAAAGCATGCTGGTAAAATGGCCAACAAAAAAAACGGATGTCTTTTTCCGTACCTAGTACTAGTCCTATCTGAAATTAAACCCATTAATGGGTCTGTGAATGCATCAACTATTAATGCAATTAAAATTGCTAAACTTGCTAATGCAGGAGCAAGTCCCACCACGTTTGCATAAAAGAACAATAACAGATAAGTAAATGCATCGGTTTTTACACCATTTGCAAAGGCACCAATGCCATAGGCTAATTTTAATTTGATATTGATTATCACGTTGCTAGGATGCCCGCAAACGCGCAAGTACATTATTTTCTATGGCTTGCCAAAACAATGTAATATCAAATGAGTGCAGATCACCGTTTCTGGTAAATTTAACTAAGTGATCAACAAGCTGTCCTTTCATTTCAAGCAGGGATGTATCAGATACTCTTGCGGAGTATTCTTGTAAACGGGTGTAACGTAAACCTAATTTTGGATAAGCATTTTTGGTTGCATAAAAATTTGTCAGTGTTGGAGATGTTGAAGTTAGCTGAACCGCATTATCTGAACTATTGTGATACCATTCCTGATTAACATCCCAAGACAATGGATTAGTACAGATCAGTGGTTGTTCCATGGGCTCTCTGATCCAACCATCAGGTATCCAATACATATTATGTGCTCGCACTCTTCTAAATCCTTCTATGCCTGAACACCATGAAATAATCTCTTGTTGCCCATCAACCGAGTTGGAGATCTTTAATCCAGGGAATAGATCATCAAAATGTTTTGTCGGTACGATGTAACCTATTAAATATGCCGCGATTAAATTGGATTGAATATTATTTTTACAGATTTGATTGTAAATTAGTCGTTGGGCATGCAAAGAACCCTGGCTGTGTGAAGCAATGATAAATTTCTTTCCCTTGTTTAAGTTGTCTAAATAATAAATGAATGCTCTTTCAATGTCTGAATATGCTAGATCTTGTGCCTGCTTTGGGCATTCTGATAGATCAAAAAAGGAATAATAAGTAGCTTGCCTGTACTCTGGTGCATAAAAATTAGTGTATTTTGAGAAAGCCGATCCTTGGGTTGCTAAATGGGTGGATGAACGCTCTGCCCAAGCACTATCTCGATCTAAGCTCGCATTCCATTCCTTACCAAAGTAACCAGTTGGATGAATATAAAATACATCTACATCGTATTTTTCATCAGAGGTATTTTGATAAGGACTTAAATTATGAAAGGAATTTTCATTGGGTAAAGCCAACCAAGAGCTTTTATCTGAATAGTTAGGGGAATCTGGTAGAGATTCCTTATTAAATTTATTAGATGGTTTTATGGTTTCAAGGAATTCTTGAAAGTCATTGGTTACTTCCATTGCATTAATTTGTTAACTGCTTTTGCAGTTGCAATAAGTTTATCATCCTGGAAAAGCTCGCTTTCTGTGTAGGCTATAGTCTTCCCCATTTGCTTAATTTTACCTTTTGCATAAAGTTTTCCAGGGCGGCCTGCTTTCAAAAAATTTACGCTGATGTTGAGGGTTGCGCAATTTACGGCACCCTCGGCTTTGCTGGCGACTGCATGCCCCATTGAAGTATCCAACATTGCGGTAATAAAACCGCCCTGTATGATTGTGCCGCCAGTATGCGCATATTCTTTTGGTACATCGAAATGCATTGTGGCTTCTTCTAATATTTCATCGTAATCAAATCCATCGCAACCTAATAATTTTAAGAAAGAAGGAGGTTCATAGAACCAATTTTTTTGGGACATGTTTACTTAATGATTTCGGATTTTAGTAGCTTGCTTGCATCTTTTATACCGCCTGCATTCGTAAGATTTGTAAAACCTGCGTTGGATAAAATTGTTCGTGCAGCTTCGGCCCTTCTCCCTGCACCACAATAAAGATAAATTTCTGAGTCTTTGTGCTCGGATAATGATTCTAATTTAGATTGGATTTCACCAAGAGGAATATGGATTGCAGAGGCTAAGTGACCATTGCTCCATTCTTGATCTGTTCTAACATCAATAATCAAAACCTTATCGCTGGCTACAGAAAATAATGGAACGATTAAAGCTAGTGCCAAAATTAATTTTAATACTTTAAACATAAATTAATCCCCTAATAGTAAAAAATATAAATTAAGTATACCTAAGTTAGGGTAAGAAGGATTAGATATTAGGTTGAAAAGTGGCGGAGAGACAGGGATTTGAACCCTGGAAACCCGCGAAGGTTTGCTGGTTTTCAAGACCAGTGCATTCAACCGCTCTGCCATCTCTCCGATTTATTAAGTAGGCTATTTTAGTATGTTTTTAAACTTCGTCAAATGAGACATTTTTATTGCAAGCTTATAAAATTAAGTGGTGGGAACAGGATTTGGTATTTTATTACTTGTAACTTTAATTACTTTATTTCGTTTTACCGATGATGAAATTGATGAAATTGAAGGGGAAAATAGAAAAACAAAAACAAAACAAGATCTTTATGGTTGGTCAGGTCAGCTAACGCTATCTCAACCCCTTATGGGTTTTGATAATTACTTTGTGAC
>JALRBL010000084.1 GCA_023257795.1 Gammaproteobacteria bacterium | reverse complement strand
AATCAAAGAAAAGCATTGATCTAATGTATGGATGTCCCAATCAATCCGAAGACAGTGCATTACAAGATATACGCATCATTGCTTGCAGCACCATCAATCACCTTTCTTTTTACCAACTAACAATTGAGCCCAATACAGTTTTCTTTTCTAAAACTCCAAAGATCCCGACAGAAGATAAGATTTTATTAATTGAGAATAATTCTAGTGCTCTGCTTCTAAAAAAACTATTTGAACAGTATGAAGTTTCTTCATGGTCAAGAAATAGAGAATACTCAAAACATAACTTGAATTATTGGAATTACGGAGACTATTTGGGAATTGGTCCTGGCTCGCATAGTAAATTTACCTCAGAAGGTATCACCTTAAGATTTACGAAATTAAAAAAAGTTAGCTCCTACTTGAAAGATCAATCCCCAAAGCTAACGCAAAGAATTGATGGTGATAAGCTTGATATGGATATTGCAATGAACTTGTTTAGATTAAAAGATGGGGTAAATTTAGATGCTCTGCAATCATATTTTTTATTACCTAAAAGCTTTCTAACAAAATGCAAAGACGCTGAAAAAAGGGGGTTATTAGACAAAAGTAAGCTGGCTCCAACCCAAAAGGGCTTTAAGTTTCTTAATGATTTAGTAGGCCTATTTTAATAAAGTAAATTTAAAGGTCTTGATTAGTCTGCCTTCTTTGATAGCTCTTTTTGCAAACCTAGTTTCAAAAGTGGTTTCAGTAAAAACTCCTTCTTCAAACAAAAAATCTGTTAAAGAGTCTTTTAGTGCAATGATACTTTCGGAATAATTCTCCCAATCGGTTGAAATAAAAATCTCGGCTTTATCTGTTAGGTGAGGTTTTATAATTTTAAAGAAAGTAGGGCTAATTAGCCTTCGTTTATGATGCCTAGCTTTTTGCCAGGGGTCAGGAAACATTACAAACACCTTATTAAATACTGGCTTACTTTCACTAATTAAGATATCTCTTACATCTCCTAGGAATACCTTTATGTCTTCAATCTGTTTTGCTTTAACTTTTCCTAAAAGGCTTCCAATCCCGCTTTTATAAACTTCTGAAGCAATAATTCTAGTATTCGGAAATTTTTCTGCCAAAGAAATTGTGAAATCACCATCGCCAAATCCAATATCTAAAATTGCATTTGAATTTGCAACAAACTCCCAACAATCAGCAATGGTCTTAACTTCATAAAAAGAAAGATCTTTGAGATTATTTTTTTGCGACTCAGTTATTCTGCCAAGCCTTTTTACAAAGCTTGGTAAGTATGCGCTATTCAATTAAGCCTTGTGTTGGAGATGAAGCGTTTCCATAAATTTTCTTTGGCATTCTGCCCGCGCGAAAAGCCTTTCTGCCTGAAATCACAGCATCTCGCATAGCTTCTGCCATCATTACTGGTCGCTTGGCTTTAGCAATAGCTGTATTCATTAGCACGCCCTCGCAACCTAGTTCCATTGCAATAGCAGCATCTGATGCCGTCCCTACTCCAGCGTCAACAATTATTGGTTTAGTAGAATTTTCTAAAATTATTGAGATAGTGTGTGGATTTACTACCCCCAAACCAGAGCCAATTGGCGAGGCTAATGGCATTACCGAAACGCATCCCATATTATCAAGTTCACTGCAAAAAATAGGGTCATCAGAACAGTAGACCATGACATCAAAACCATCATCAATAAGAGTTTTGGCGGCAGAAATTGTATGCATCATATTGGGATACAAGGTTTTTTGTTCTCCCAATACTTCGAGCTTTACAAGGTTATGTCCGTCTAATAATTCTCTTGCAAGCATGCATGTTCTTATTGCGTCCTCTGCGTTATAACACCCGGCGGTATTAGGCAGAATCGTCCATTGTTCTGGAGATATGTAGTCTAATAAATTTGGTTCATCTTTATTTTGGCCAATATTTGTCCTTCTAATTGCAACTGTAACAATCTCAGCGCCTGATGATGTGATGGCAGCTTTGGTTTCTTCTAAGTCTTTGTATTTACCGGTACCAACTAGCAATCTTGAATTAAATGATCTGCTTCCTATAATTAATGGATCGTCCATTACCCTCCTCCTACTGCGTGAACAATTTCAATTTTTGCTCCCGCTTGCACTTGAGTGGAATGATGAAGGGATTTGGGAATAATTTCTCCATCTACTTCAATGGCAATTTTTTTTCTTTGAAGATTAAGCTCTTCGACAAGATCTTGGAGACTGAGAGGAATATTTTTTTTTAATTTTTTGCCATTTAATTGAAATTCAATATCAGACATTAGGCAGCACTTGACATTGCAGACTTTAATTTTTTAAGGGCAGCATTTTCAATTTGCCTGATTCTTTCAGCAGAAACTTCATATTCTGCAGCCAGATCATGAAGCGTTACCTTATCTTCAGACAAGTAACGTCTAAAAATAATATCCTTACTTCTATCATCTAATGTTGTGATGGCTTCTGAAAGCTCTTTTTGATTATGAAGATTAAATTCTTCTTCTGCGATAACCTCTTCTGGGTTATATCTCATATCTTCTAAAAAATGAACTGGTGCTATGGAAGCTTCGTCGTCGTCATCGGGTGGGCCGTCAAAAGATGCATCTCCTGCCGAGAGTCTATTTTCCATGTGATAAACATCTTTAATATCAACATCTAAATCTTTAGCAATTTTTTCTGCTTCATCTTTAGTAAGCCAATCAAGGCCCTTCTTCCTGCTGCGTAAATTAAAAAATAATTTTCTTTGTGCTTTGGTAGTGGCGATTTTCACCATTCTCCAATTTTTTAAAATATATTCGTGGATCTCAGCTTTAATCCAATGCACGGCAAAGGAAACAAGTCTTACGCCCTTGTTGGGATCAAACCTATCAACTGCCTTCATTAATCCAACATTTCCCTCTTGAATAACATCAGCGATTGGCAAGCCGTAACCAGAATAAGACCTCGCAATATGCACAACGAATCGCAAATGAGATAGGACTAATTGCCTTGCGGCATCAAGATCATCATTTTCATACAGCTTATATGCAAGCTCTTTTTCTTGTTCAGGGGTCAAAATAGGAATCGAATGAACGCAGGCAAGGTAAGATTCAATATCTTTTCCAGGAGTCTGCAACTCTATTTTTTGAAGCTCTGTTCCCATTTATAAAGTAATAAGTCCCATAGGATGCGAGATTTTATCTAATTTTTTCAATTATAGCTAAATTCATTAAATATTTTATTGACTGCGGCATGATCCAATGATGCAGCAAAAGCTACAAAGTATGGATTTAAGGTAGTATCTGTTTTGCCATATTCAAGGGGCTCAAGGCAAGAAATATTTAAAATATCACCTCCAGCTGCAAGCAAAACTGCGTGAGCAGCAGCAATATCCCATTCGCTAGTTGGGCCAAAACGAGGATAAAGATCGGCTTCTCCAGATGCAAGCATACATATTTTTAGAGAACTTCCATAAGTTCTATATTCATGTGGGATATTATGAATCAATAAATGCTCTGAAAAAGCGCTGTCTAAATTGGTTTGGTGGCTTTTGCTCCCTACCACTCTTAATGTATTTTTTAAGTTACTTTTTTTTGACATTGGTTTTTTTATGGAGTTGGAAGTCCATACTTTGTTAATAGCAGGAGCCCCAACAAATCCATATACTGGCTTTTTGTTATGAATAAGGGCTATGTTTACAGTGAATTCATCAGATTTATTTATGAATTCTTTCGTGCCATCCAGTGGATCTATTAACCAAAAAGTATCGGGTACAACGGAAGGATATTTTTCTTCTTCAGACAATACTGGGATGTTTTCTGAAACAGCCTGAAGACCCAACTTTAATTCTTGATGAGATAAAAGATCAGCCCTGGTCACTGGGCTGCTATCTAATTTGCTTTGGATATCAAGATTATCAGAGTGATATACATCCATGATCTTTTTAGATGCTTTCTCGTAGATAGGTCTAATTAGGTTATCTAGAGAAAGAATATCAGGAACATTCATCAATCTATGGAACAACTTGTCTTGTCAGCAAGATCAGCGATCTTTGCGAATATTTCTGTTTGATCAACCTTGCCTGCAAATTGTGATGCCCCAGGGCCGTATGCATAAATTGCAACTTGATTGAGTGAGTGGCTGTCAGTATTCCATTTTGAAATAACATAGTCTTTTTCTTGGTCAAGCAAAGTTAAGCCTCCTGTCTCATGATCAGAAGAAACAATTACCAACACATCATCTCTGGCAGAAGCAAAATCAAGCATATAATTGACCGTATCATTAAAGTCAGCCAACTCAACTAGCATTGCTGGTAAATCATTGTCATGAGATGCCCAGTCTATTTGACTGCCCTCTGACATTAAAAAATATTTGCCGCATTCTGAATTCTTTTCTAAAAAACTTAGTGCTGACTTGCTCATAGCCAATTGAGTTGGCCCAACACTTCTTTTAATTCCATCTTGCGCAAAAAGACCGATGATTCTTTGAGAACCTAAAACTTTATCCTCTAGTTGCTCAGGATTAAGTATGATTGTTGCGTTCTCATTTTCTTCAAGGTTGAAAAATTCTTGGCCACCGCCCAGTGCTATCCTAATATCTGAGGTCATCAGTTGAGAGGCTATCTCTTCTTCTTTGTATCGGCTATCAACATGAGCATAATGGGCGGCAGGAGTAGCATGGGTTAAGGATGATGTGGCTACTAAGCCAGAAATATAATCATGGGTGGCTAACAATTCTGTGATATTTGTTACATTCCTCTTCTTGTGATCGACCCCAATAAATCCATTAATAGTTCTCGTTCCAGTAGCCCATGCCGTTGCCGAGGCTGCAGAATCGATGTATAGAGAATTAAAGGAATGATTCGTTACCATTCCGTGAATTGGCATTCGATCAACACCCATATTAAAGTTAGGCCCTCCAAGATGAAATCTGCCAATCGTTGTGTGATTAATTCCCATGCCATCGCCTATCAAGAGAATAATTTTTTTTGGTGGACTTGTTGTTTCTTTTTGAACCAAGGGCATTAATTGATGGCTGGTTTGATTTCCTATAAGAGTTTTGTCTTTAGAGCTTGAAAATAAATAAATGCATAACAGGGAGATAATAACGATGATGAGTATAAAAATCTTACTTTTCATTTAATGCATTGTTTCTGATATCTAAAATATCGCTTTGAGGCTGATTGAATTGGAAATTATATAGAGCTCCTTCCCAATCACCATAAGTGGGGTTCTCAATAACAAACCAAGTTTTGCCCCAGCGCTCCTTGTATTTATTTACTACTTCTTTTCTTTGTTTGGGCGAAGATTTATTTTCAGCTTCGTCAATAAAATCACCAAGATTATCGCCAACTTGGAATATAACTCTATAATTTTTTGCAATAAGTTCTCTGCGAGAGGTTTTGTTTGAATCCCAGCCATTCTCATTCCTGGTCAGCAAATTATCAAAACTGTCTTCAAGCGGGATGCCGAGTTTTTTAAAGTTTGTGCGGGTTGCTTGCTCAAGGTAAGATTTTCTATTAGTAACATAGAATATCGTGACGCCTCTATCTATAGCCTCATGCAAGAAATCAATCACCCCAGGAATGGCTTCTGCCTGAGCTTCGTTGCACCATTCATCCCAGCCGTGAGGATAGTTTTTACCAGTTTTTATAACCCTGGCTTCATAAGGTGAGTTATCAAGCACCGTATCATCAACATCTAATATGATAGCTGGCGGATTATCTGGATTGCTGGGAATATTAACCAAAGCATTCCAAGATTTATCTTCAATTGCAATTGGTAGTAAGCTTTGCATAGATTGATAAGTTTGAATGGAACTTGCCATATGTTCAGCTGATGTCTGTGAATATAAAACAGCTAGCGTTCTATCATCCTGCTTATTGTCCGCGTGAAGAAATAGACTAATAAAAGACGATATCAAAAAATAAAAAGATGCTTTCATGGTGCGGAGCTATTATAATTTTTATCCACAAAAATTGGTAAATTATGTCTGAAGATAAAAACAATAAACTAGAAGAACTTGAAAAGGGTTTGAAAATGCTATCAAAAGATAGAAAAGTGGTGCTGCCTCATCACAAAACTTTTGAGCTTGTAGATAAGATGCTTGAAATAGTAAAAAACCTTAAAACCAATTCATAAATGGCTGACTACTCATGCTTCAATTTTGAGGTTGTCGATAATATTGGCTTCATCACAATGTGTAGAGGTGACGAACTCAACACTATGACAAGGCTTTTTTGGAAAGAATTGCCAGAAATTATTAAGAAAGCTGACAAAGATTCAAAAGCTAGGGTCTTGGTATTGAAAGCTGAAGGAAAACATTTTTCTGCGGGAATGGATTTTGCTAATTTTGTTCAAGGAAAAGACACTGAAAAAAAAGATCCAGCAAGAATGCGCGAGGCTTTTTATCATGAGATTCTTGAGCTGCAAAATGCTTTCACTGCTCTAGAAAAATGCAGAATGCCAACCATTGCTTTGATCCAAGGTGCATGTATAGGCGGTGCAATAGATATGGTTGCAGCCTGCGATCTTAGGTATTGCAACAAAGATGCTTTTTTTAAAATAGCAGAAGTAGATGTCGGGTTAGCTGCAGACGTAGGAACGCTTCAAAGACTTCCGAAACTGATGCCTTTCTCGCATGTTAAAGAGCTTGCCTTCACCGGTCGAAAATTTGATGCCACGGAAGCAGAAAAACTTGGCTTAGTAAATAAAGTATTTCCAAACCAAGAAAGCTTAATCAATGAGGGTCTAAAAATTGCTAAAGAAATAGCGTCTAAATCTCCATTGGTAACAAGGGTCATAAAAAAACAGCTTAATTACGCTAGAGACAATTCGGTTGATGATGCTCTTGAATATCATGCAATGTGGAATGCTGCCCTCATAAGCTCTAACGATATGGAGAAAGCGCTTTCGGCTTTTGCAACAAAATCAGTAGCTGACTTTGATGATTTGGCTGAACTAAAGTCTTTCTGGGAAAAAGAAGGATTAGTCCCTTAAGAATACTGGCATTGATTCAGTAGACTCGCTTTTAGAAAAATAATATCCGTCTTCTGAAAATGCGCTTAACTTGGCGGCATTTATTATTTTGTTATCAATGATCCATCTTGCCATAACGCCTCTTGCTTTTTTAGCATAAAAGCTAACTATCTTGTGCTTGCTGCCCTTCTTGTCTTTGAATACTGGTGACACAACTTGTATTGTTTCAGGAATTTTTCCAAGGACTGAGGAATACTCAACCGATGCCAAATTAATTAATAAATTTGATCCCATGTCATCCAGTTCTTTTGCAATGTGCTTTATAACTTTGTTGTCCCAGAATTCATAAAGGTTCTTTCCTTTGTTGTTAGAAAGCTTTGTTCCCATTTCCAAGCGATAAGGCTCAATAATATCTAGTGGCTTTAATTGTCCATAAAGTCCAGACAAGATTCTTAAATGTCTTTGTGCAAATTTAAGTCCATCCTTTGTAAGCGTTCCAGCGTCTAGTCCTTGGTAAACTTCTCCCTTAAAAACAGAAATAGCTGATTTGCTATCTTGGCTTACCGAAGTTTTACCCTTCCAGGATTGGAATCTCTCAAAATTAAGAACTGACAGTTTGTCACTTAGATGCATTAATGAAGCAATTTCATGCGGTTCTTTCAATTTTAAGTTGGCAATTAATTCTTTGGATTCTTTTAAAAAAACTGGCTTTGAAAAACTATCAGGATTTTCAATCGTGTAATCAAGTGTTTTGGCTGGTGAAAGAATAACAATCATGGTTTTATTTTAACTAAATATATTTAAGATAGAGCAAATGATAAAAAAAGTAGGGAGATTTTTTGCTCTTTTGTTGCTTGCGTTAGTGGCTCTAAACTTTATCGTAGTAATGAGCAGATACTTGTTAGGCATCGGGCAGCCTGCTATGCAAGAACTAATCCTTTATCTGCATGCCATTATTTTTCTTGGTTGTTCTGCATGGGCCTATCAGGATGATGAACATGTAAGAGTGGATATTTTTTATAGAGAGAGCCTGCCCTTGTTTAAAAAAAGAGTTAATTTTATTGGTTCAATATTATTTTTGCTTCCCACCATAATTGTAACTGGATTCTATTCAATAGACTTTGTGATAGCGTCTTGGAAAATTATGGAGACATCAACAGAGCCAGGGGGGCTTCCATTAGTTTATATCCAAAAAACAATAGTGTTTTTATTTCCTTTGTTGCTTAGTGCATCCTTTTTAAAAGAAGTTGTGTCCGGATGGAAATAATCCCAATTTTCTTTGTTATTGTGATTTGTGCTGCGCTATTGCTGGGTTATCCCGTTGCCTTTACATTAGCAGGCGGCTCCATATTATTTGGACTAATAGTCTCTTTCTTTGGTTACTTTGATATCGGCCTATTAAAGACTATTCCCATAAGAATCTTTGGGATTATGAATAATCAAACATTGCTAGCAGTGCCTTTATTCATTTTTATGGGAGTAGTGCTTGAAAAATCTGGGATTGCAGCACAAATGCTTTCAGATTTTGCCAAAGCTTTTTCTAGACTAAGAAATGGTTTGGCAATATCGATCGTAGTTGTGGGGGGTTTGCTTGCAGCAAGCACTGGCATTGTTGGAGCAACTGTTGTAACGATGGGCTTAATGTCTCTTCCTGTCATGCTCAAGCAAGGCTATCAAGTAAAGTTTTCCACGGGATTGATTGCTGCCACAGGAACTTTGGGGCAAATTATTCCACCCTCTATTGCTTTGGTTCTATTAGGAGATGTTATGTCTAATGCCTATCAGAAAGCACAAAACAATATGGGAATTTTTTCTCAGGAAACTGTTTCAGTTGGAGATTTATTTATTGGCGCCATTGTTCCAGGAGCACTCATCGGCATTGGCTTCTTGATTTACGTAATTTTTATGAAGCATGGAAAAGAGATAACTAATGCGGATGAGTATTCTGAAATAGATTGGTTGGGCTCCTTATTAATGCCAATCAGCTTAATCTTATTAGTGCTAGGCTCAATTGTTTCTGGAGTTGCCACTCCAACAGAAGCTGCCGGAATGGGTGCTTTGGGGGCGTTATTTATTGCAGGCTGCAGAAAAAAAATTGGTTGGAGTGAAAGCAAGGAAATAAGTTATAAAACTGCAACAATCACAGCTATGATATTTGCCATTCTAATTGGCGCATCTATATTTTCCTTAATATTTAGAGGACTTGGGGGAGATGAGTTAATGGAGGCAATCTTTGGATTGTTGCCTGGAGGCATATTTGGAGCTTTATTTTTTGTGATGTTCTTTATTTTTCTTCTAGGTTTTATTTTAGATTTTATTGAGATTTGCTATGTATTTATTCCTTTAGTGGCTCCTCCTCTTCTAATGCTTGGTATTGATCCTGTATGGCTATCAATATTATTTGCCATCATCTTACAGACATCATTTTTAACTCCACCATTCGGATTTTCTTTATTCTATTTACGAGGAGTTGCTCCTGCAGAAGTGAAAACCAAAGATATCTATGCGGGTGTCCTGCCATTTATTGGCATTCAATTGCTAGTGCTAATAATGGTTTTGATAATGCCTTGGTTAGTTTTATAGATCTTATAATCCTGCATTATTTTTTTCTAAAGCTCTCTCAGCTCTATAGCTAGATCTAACCATTGGTCCAGAGACGACTTCGAGAAAGCCTTTAGCCAAACCAATATCTCTGAATTCTTGAAACTCTTTTGGCGTTACCCATTTCTTGACTGGCAAATGGTTTACGGTTGGACGCAAATATTGCCCTAGGGTAAGAATATCAACATTATTTTTGATTAAGTCATCCATAGCTGACTCAACCTCATCACGCTCTTCGCCCAAACCAAGTATAAGGCTTGTTTTGGTAAGCACTCTTGGATTGATTGTCTTTGCTGTATACAAAACATCTAATGTTTGCTCGTAACCAGCACGTGGGTCACGGACTGGGTGGGTTAATCTTTTAACTGTTTCGAGGTTTTGAGCAAAAACCTCAATTCCTGAATTTACGATTGTATCAATGCTGCCTTTAATGCCTTTAAAATCTGGAGTTAAAGCCTCAACAGCTGTCTCAGGCATAATTTCTTTGATTGCCTTGACTGTCTTTGCATAATGCTCGGCTCCGCCGTCTGCAAGATCATCTCTATTGACCGAGGTTAGAACTACGTATTTAAGGCCCATTTCCTTTACAGCATAAGCGGTGTTTTTGGGCTCATCAGCATCTAACCAACCTTTTGGGTTACCTGTGTCAACGGAACAAAATTTGCATGCCCTGGTACAAACGCCTCCCATAAGCATAAAGGTAGCTGTTCCATGCGACCAACATTCAGAAATGTTTGGACACATAGCCTCCTCGCAGACAGTGTAGAGTTTCTTGTTTTTTACTTGGCTTTTTACTTTATGAAAATTAGGGTCAAAAGTAGCTTTAACTCTAATCCAGTCAGGCTTTTTCTCGACAGGAATCTGAGAGTTGGCATTATTTTTTTGGCCATTTTTTATAGCCTTAATGCCGTCTCTGTTAACAATTTTTTTAGTAGGGATTATTTCCATTGTTTATTTAAATAATTCTTTTGCTAATGCCATTGCTCGTTTTTCAACATCAGGGAATTTTGCGTCTTTATTAAGATCTACTAACTGCGTTACTTGCAAACCCTTATAGCCGCATGGATTTATTCCATAAAATGGCGAAAGATCCATATCCGTATTTAAGCTAATTCCATGATAAGACCTGCCTTTTTTGATGCGCAACCCAATAGATGCAATCTTAGCATGGTTGACATAAACGCCCGGAGATCCGCATATTAAACTGCCGTCTATTTTGTATTCTTTTAACAAGGCTAATAAATAATTCTCTAGCATTTCTACTAATTTTCTTGGCCCTAGGTTTCTTTTTTTTACATCTATCAAAAAATATATAACAAGCTGCCCTGGACCATGATAGGTTACCTCGCCTCCCCTATCTGTTTGAATGATTTCGATATTTTTTGGGTTGAGAATATGTTCCTTGCTTGCCGCGGTACCTAAAGTATAAACAGGCGGATGAGATAAAAACCATATCTCTTCTTCAAAAAGTTCTAATGAAACCAGGTCCACCATTCTTTGGATGGTGGGTTCATATGCTTGATGTCCTAGCTGTTTAAGAATTGGATTACTCATTCGATAGATCGAATCTTAACAAAAGCATCCTCTGAGATATTGTGATAATTTGTCACATTGTTTTTAAATTCTTTAAAGTGCTCATAAACTTTTTTAAATTCGGTATCTTCAGCTGCTAACTCATCCAACACGGTTTCAGAAATATCTTTAAACTCTTTTAAAACTTCCTCAGGTAATGGCAATAAATTAACTCCGTATTTACTAACTAGCTCCTGCAATGCCTTGTTGTTCATGGCGGTATATTCATCTAATAGATCTTGATTAACAGCTTGGGCTGCTGTTTTTACAATTACTTTTAATGTCTCTGGCAGTTTATTCCATGCATCTAGATTAATCATAAACTCCAACATTGAACCTGGCTCATGCCAACCTGGATAGTAGTAATAATCTGCTATTTGATGAAAACCAAATGCCAGATCATTGTATGGGCCAACCCACTCGGTGGCATCTATGGTTCCAGTTTGTAAGGCAGTATAGAGCTCTCCTCCAGGAATATTAACTGGCACCCCTCCAGCTCTTTGGAAAACTTCACCTCCTATGCCAGGTATTCTCATTTTTAGCCCTCTAATGTCTTCAAGGGATTTTATTTCCTTATTAAACCATCCAAACATTTGTGTGCCTGTGTTTCCTCCAGGAAGCGGCAGTAAATTAAAGGGTCTGTATAAGTCCTGCCAAAGCTCTTGGCCTCCCCCTCTATTTACCCATGCATTAATTTCATCAGCAGTGAGGCCAAATGGAACCCCAGCAAAAAATTGTGCTGCAGGAATCTTGCCTTTCCAATAATAAGCTCCTCCATGTCCCATTTCAGCTGAACCATTTGAGACTGCATCAAAAACACCCATAGCTGGGACCAGTTCACCAGCTCCAAACACTTTGATTTTTAAACGACCTTCAGACATCTCATCAACTAGATTTGCAAATCTTTCTGGAGCCATCCCCAAACCAGGATAGTTTTTAGGCCAAGTTGTAACCAAAGACCAGGTAAATCTTTCTTTTGCTTCGCTTGCTTGGTTGACAGAGTCGCTGCTACAGCCACTGAAAATAAGAATCGATAATATTATAAAAAAACTTTTATTCATAAAACCTCTAGATTTGCAAAAGATAATACCAGCCACTTGCTTCCGACATTATCAAAATTGATTTGAACTCTAGCGCTATCACCAGCTCCTTCGTAGTTTAACACTATTCCTTGCCCAAATTTCTTGTGGGCTACGCGCTGACCCAATGAAATTCCCTCACTAATTTTGAAATCTTTTGGTGCCTGGGTGGCTTTCCTTTCAAAAGACATAGTTACTGAGGCTCTGGGTCTTACCTCGTCCATCAATTCGGGTGGGATTTCTCTGATGAATCTTGAGGGAGGATTAAATACATCGGATCCATGAATCTTTCTAATTTCAGCATAGGTTATATAAAGCTTTTGTTTTGCGCGAGTTATGCCTACGTAACAAAGCCTTCTTTCTTCCTCTAATTGGTCCGGAGAATCCATTGAGCGGATATGAGGGAAGAGAGTCTCCTCTAAGCCGCTTATAAAAACCAAAGGAAACTCCAACCCTTTTGCTGAATGAAGGGTCATAAGTTGGACAGCGTCTTCATGCGCACTAGCCTGAGCATCTCCAGCATCCAAAGAAACATTATCTAAAAATGTTTGGGCAATGTCTTTTAGAGCGGCGTCCCTGGGAAAGTCATCTTCAAATATTTTGGCTGCTGTTACTAGCTCTTCTAAGTTTTCGATCCTTGTTTTGCCTTTTTCGCCTTTCTCTTTTTCGTACAATTCTATTAGTCCTGAAAAATTAATCAGTCTATCAATGGTCTCTGATAGGGAAAGCTCTGTTAGATTATTTTTGATATCTTCAATAAATGCTAAGAATGTATCAATAGAGTTTTTTGCTTTAGTTGGAAGCAAGCCCTCTTGGGACATCCTGCCTGCAGCTGAAAAATTTGATGTGCCGAATTTTATAGAGGCATCTCTAATGTTTTGCAATGTCTTTTGGCCAATACCTCTAGGGGGATTGCTTATGGCTCTTTCAAAGGATAGGTTGTCAGCAGGATTAAAAGCAAGCTTCATATAGCTGATTGCATTTTTTATTTCTAGCCTTTCATAGAAACGCGTTCCCCCATAAATTCTATAAGGTATCCTGATTCTAAGTAGGGCTTCCTCAATAGCACGAGATTGTGCATTCGATCTATATATCACTGCTGCCTCACCATACGATCCGCCAGAGTTCATCCAGTTTTTAATCGTATCGGCTATGTAACGTGCTTCATCTTGCTCATGATAAGCTTGATAGAGAGTTATTGGTTCCCCCTTGTTTGAATCCGTCCAAAGATTCTTTCCGAGTCTATTTTGATTATTGCTGATTAGAGCATTTGCTGCATCTAAAATGACAGAAGTGGATCGATAGTTTTGTTCAAGCCTAACAGTCTTTGCTGGTTTGAAATTTTTTTCAAAACCCAAAATATTCTCAGCTCTTGCTCCTCTCCAGCCATATATTGACTGATCATCATCGCCGACAGCTGTGACGAAAGTATCTTTGGAAAGTATTTCTAAAAGCCATTTAAATTGAATGGTATTGGTGTCTTGAAATTCATCAACCAAAACACTTGTAAAGCGCTTATGAAAATAAGCCTTCACCACTGCATTATCTTTCACTAGCTCAAAGGATTTAAGAAGTAGCTCGGCAAAATCAACCAAACCCTCATCTATACATTTCTTTTCATACTGGGTATAAACTTGAAGAGCTGCTTTTTTTTGAAGATCATTTCCCGCATTAATGGATTTTGCTCTTTTGCCTTCTTCTTTCCATGAATTCATGAGCCATTGAATTTGCTTTGGAGGCCACAATGCATCATCGAGCTTTTCATCCTTCATTATTCTTTTAACGATTCGAAGCTGATCATCAGCATCAATAACAGAGAATCCGGAGGGCAAATGAGCTTCTTTGTAAAACATCTTTAAGGTTCGGTGCGCTATACCATGAAAGGTTCCGCACCAAAGCTCGGGGACTGGATTTTGAAGCATTGCCTGTATTCTCTGAGACATCTCGCTGGCAGCTTTATTAGTAAATGTTACTGCTAGAACACTATATGGGTTTATGCCTTGCGCTTGAATTTGCCACGCAACTCTATGAACAAGCACTCGTGTTTTGCCAGACCCAGCACCTGCCAAAACCAAGAGGTATTGATCATCTGAAGTAACAGCATCACGTTGAGCATCATTAAGCTCATCTAAAATATGGGAAACATCCATGAGGAATTTATTTTACAAGACTATGAGGTTATTCTTAGCTTATGCAAACAAAATTATTGAGACTTATTGAAAAAAGCTTTTCCGATCTAAGGAAATCAGAAAAAAAAGTAGCAAGTTTTGCCATGGAGCACTCCAATCAGTTATCGCGATTAAAGATGGCAGAAGCTGCTGAGGCTATTGGAGTGAGCGAGCCCTCCATTAATAGGTTTTGTAAAGCTCTTGGGTTTTCAGGATTTTCAGAATTTAAAAATACTTTAGCCAGACAGTTGGCTGCAGATGATTATTTTGAAGCTTATGAAATTAATGATGACGATAGTATTTTTGATTTAACCGAAAAAGTTTTTGAAACAACAATCAGTGAAATATTAAACATACAGTCTCAACTATCACAGGATCTTCTTGAAGAAGCGATTGAAGCTTTGGCAAATGCAAACAGAGTAGAATTCTATG
Organism: Gammaproteobacteria bacterium; assembly: GCA_023257795.1. GTDB lineage: Bacteria > Pseudomonadota > Gammaproteobacteria > Magnimaribacterales > D2472 > VMDH01. The sequence goes on along the minus strand of JALRBL010000084.1, from coordinate 7,629 downwards.
CATTTGGAGGATCAGCTCCAGTTGCCATGGATGCTCAACATAAATTCTTTAGACTTAAGATACCGTCCTCTTGCATCTCAGACCCACATATACAGTTTATGTCTGCAAACTCTCTAAACAAAAATGATGTGGTGGTGGCTATTTCACACTCTGGCACGACAGCAGCGCTAGTTGAAAGCATTAAAACTGTTAAAAAAACAGGTGTAAAAGTAATTGGCATAATGCCCAAGGGATCTCCAGTATCAAAAATATGCGATATACCGCTTGAAGTTAATGCGGGAGGAGATGGAGCAAGAATCAGTAAGCCTTTGACCTCGAGATTGGGTTATATGGCAATTATTGATGTGCTCACCATGGGGGTTGCTCAACTAAAGCCAGAAGCTCAAGACCATCTTTATAATATTTTAGTAAGCCAAGAATCGCTTAAAATAAAAAGCTAATACCTAAGCCGCTCTCTGAACCATAAATTAACCGCCCATTTCTCTCCAGAAATAACAGGCATTCCAGCATGCAGAGATCGAGGATGTATGTCTGTGGAGTTAGCGAGAGTGTTGTGGAAAACTAAGCAATCGCCTTTTTTTGGTTTTATTTCAACGTCTAGCTCAGGAAAACCGGTCTCTCCTCCGGCTTCAACTTCATTTAAATAAGCAAGAGCGGTAACCATTCTCTGCCCACCTGGCTCCCAATTCTTCTTTCCATCAGGAGTAGAGTAATCAAAAGAATCAAAATGAGCCTTATACTCTGTGCCTGGCAAATAGTGAACCACTTGAAACTGCTCAGCATTTCTAATAGGCATTTGTACTAGAATCGAAAATCTTTTGCTAACCTCATGAATAATATCGTTGGCATCGTGCTCTATCCAACAAAAGCTATTGGTGCGGCTGGCGTGGACAACATGCTTCTCTTCTCCAATAACTGTAGCTCTTTGCATTTTATTTTCAGAAACGGCAATGAATGCAGAGCATTCTTCATCAGACAAAAAATCTGAAACCAAATATACAATTGGATCAGCAGAAAACATCAACACGTTATCAGAGATTTTTTTTGGAAATTCTTGTGCCATAACTCATTATAATTGTATGCTAGTTATGTCTAATTATCAGCATGCAAATCTTTGTTTCAATAGCTTCTTACCAAGACCCTCTCCTAAAAAATACTATTGAGGACTGTTTTAGTAAGGCAGCCAACAAAGATTCTTTGGTTTTTGGGATTTGTGATCAATCTGACGAACCGCTGGATCTCAGCAATTTATGCTTTCAAAATCAAATCAGGTACGAGCATGTGGAAACGATATTTTCCCGAGGGCCTTGCTGGGCTAGATCAAGAATCCAGGATTTGTTTAGCGATGAAAAATATTTCTTGCAAATTGATTCTCATACATTGTTTAGCGAAAGCTGGGACATGCAGCTGATTGACGCTTTAGAAAAAATTAAATCGCATGGACAAAAAAGCCACTATCACAAAAAACCTTTCCTAACGGGCTACCCTCGGGCGTTTGATTATGATCCAAAGCTTCGCTCTTTTGTCAAACAGACTGCTGATAAAAATATTCTTCCCATAGCATATAGAGAAGATAGTCTTTTCATGAGAGATCGATTTTCAAGACAGATTGGTCTCAGAACAAATAAGCAAGGCATATCGCATGGCTATCTGCTCGCTGCGGGGTGTCTTTTTGCTGAAGGAAAAATGATAAGAGAAATTCCCTATGATCAATATTATTATTTTTATGGAGAAGAGCTTTCTCTTATGTTGCGGCTGTTTACCCATGGTTACTCAGCTTTCCACATGAGCGATCTGCCTATATTTCATTTGTATACAAATCATGAAAGCAACAAAAGGCCGCTTCATTGGGCCCCAGAAGAAGATAAAAATAGATCTATCAAATGGCATGAGTTAGAGAAAAAGAGTATTGATAGACTTTCCAATTTAGTTGAAGGTTTTTCTTTGGGTGGCTACGGTCTAGGAACTGTCAGAAATCTAAATGACTATGCATTGATATCAGGTATGGATATTCTAAAAAAAGAGGTACTTAATAAGGTAAGAGCAACGACTGCTGAATTATTTGAAAATGTTAACTGGGAAGATGTTCCGATATAAACAAGAAAGGAAAGAAATATGAGCGATAAGGTTAGAGAGTATTTAAACAGCTATGCTGATTTCGTGACCAAGGTTACAAGCAAGCCTAGTCTTGAAAGCGAAATTCTTAAAGAGAGAATTGATGAAATTGATCAAGCAAAAATTTTTTCACCAAGGCTCTTAACTGCAGCTCTTGGTTTAAGTGCAGAAACTGGAGAATTTACTGAAATAGTTAAAAAAATGTTTTTGCAGGGAAAACCTCCAAATGCTGAAAATATTTATCATATGAAAAGAGAGCTTGGAGATATTATGTGGTACTGGTCAACTGCATGTATGGCCCTGAGCTTAGACCCCTTTGAAGTAATTGAGGAAAATAGAGCTAAACTTGAGGCGAGGTATGGCGAACAGTTTGAGGTTCAAAGAAGCGAACATCGAAGAGATGGTGATTTATAAATCTAACCGAATTTTTTAATTGCTTCTAAGTATTCACTATTCAACCGAGCAATTAGCTCGCTTGTGGGAGGAGCGTCTTGAATCGAACCAATGCCTTGGCCTGATCCCCAAATATCCTTCCAAGCTTTAGCATCGGTGTTTCCACCTGAACCAAAATTCATTGCAGACTTATTAGCATCGGGTAAATTATTTGGATCAAGTCCAGCATTCACAACTGAGGGTTTTAAGTAATTTCCATGCACCCCTGTAAACAAAGACGAATACACAATATCCTCTGCCGCACATTCGATCAGGCATTGCTTGTATTCAGGTTCAGCATTTGCTTCTTGGGTAGCTATGAATCTTGTTCCAATATAAGCAAAGTCTGCTCCAAGCATCTTTGCTGCCGCAACAGAATATCCATCGCTAATAGATCCAGAAAGAATAATTGCACCATCGAACCACTCTCTAACTTCTCTTACCAAGGCGAAAGGCGATAGCGTGCCCGCATGTCCGCCTGCTCCAGCACAAACCAAAATTAAACCGTCCACCCCTTGCTCAGCAGCTTTCCTTGCATGTTTTACACTGATTACATCGTGAAAAACTAATCCTCCATAAGAGTGGGCTTCTTTTACTATTTCTTCTGGAGGCCTAAGAGAGGTAATAATAATTGGAACTTGGTGCTTAACACAAAGCTCCATATCTCCAAAAAGCCTATCATTAGAGTTGTGACATATTTGATTAACCGCAAATGGTGCAACCTTTTGTTCAGGATTGTTGTTTTGAAAATCTGAGAGTTCTGCTTTTATCCTTAGTATCCATTCTTCTAAGACATTTTGAGGTCTTGCATTAAGCGCTGGAAAAGAGCCAACAACACCTGCTTTACATTGTGCAATCACCAAATCAGGGTTAGATATTATAAAAAGCGGAGCGCCTATAACCGGGATGCTAAGTCTAGCTTTGAGATTATCTATAGATGACATGAATATTTTCCTATGGCTTTAAAGATCGAAAATTATCTCATATTAGATTTTGAATTGACACTAAGGCTGCCAATGCTTTTGAAAGTTGAAATATTTTTTGCTAGAAAATTAATTAATTCCTGAAATTAATAAATTGATTAAAAGCAGCCTCTCTAACTGGGCCAAATCCTTTCACTTTTTCAGATCGCGCAAGAAGATTATTGACGCTTTGCAATCTAGTGCCTGGCTGTTGACCTGAAATGCTTCGCAATTCATTAAAGAAAATTTCTTGGTGTTGTAATGCCATCTTTCGATCTTTGGTATATTTAAACAGATCGAAAGGTGTGCCTCGTAAAAATTCAAATGAACTCAAAAGATAAAAAATTGGTAATGCAAAATATGCAGATAACTTAAATTTCTTAGGTCGTTTGGTTTTTTTGTCTTTAATAAAAGATAGCAGGGGCGGTGCAAGATAGAAGTTAAGATTTGTATAATTTCTTCCATAGCTATTCACAAGCTCTTTTGAGTTTTGCAAATGAAATTTTGCAACTTGATATTCATCTTTGATAGCAATCAGCCTGTACATCTCTTTTGCTAAACTAATTAAAATAGGATTAGGGTTAATTTCATTTTTTAATAATTCTTTTGCCTCAGAAAAAGAATCAATATACTTTTGTAACTCTCTCTTGCCATAACTCATCAGAAGATCTTTCCTTTCAGATAAAACCTGATCTAAAGACTCTTCTTTGCTTGTTTCTATTAAATTGCTAAAAATTTTTTGTTGAGGATTTTGAACATATGACCTGCCCAAGTTAAAGCAATACATATTATTTGATACGCCAGCCTTATTTAGAATAATAGCCTTTTCAATGCTTTCTCTTTTAAGAGGAATGAGTCCGGCTTGAAAAGCTGCCCCTAACATAACTAAGTTAGAGCCAATGGCATCATTGCTTAAATTTTCTGCAATTTTAGTTGCTGGAAGAATTGTAGTTAATTCAAGAGAAGATTTTCTAATAAGATCAATAGTCTCTTTTTCCATAAATGCGATATCTCTTTCTTTAACAAAATCTGCGACCGGAGAAAGCGAGGAATTTACAACAGAGTAGGTCTTAGTATTGGAAAACGTTTCTTGAATTTCTTCTTTTACTGCAACTATTGGATCGCAAGCAAGCAGCAAATCAGTGCTCGCAGGAGAAATTCTATGGCTAAAGGGTTCTTTATCTGTTGAAAAAATTTTTATATGTGACCAAACGGCACCCCCTTTTTGAGCAAGCCCAGTAAGATCAAGAGTTGTAGAAGTTTTACCTTCAATATGAGCGGCCATCCCCAAAAGCGCTGAGATAGTTAATACTCCCGTTCCTCCTATCCCAGTAAGCATAATATTGGTTACATCTTTCTGGCGAATCTCTGGTTCTTCAAGTGCTTGAAAGTTCTCTGATAGTGCTATTTTTTTTGGTACTACATCTGCAGTTATGAAGGATGGGCAAAAGCCTTTAAGGCATGAATAATCCTTATTGCAATTTGATTGATTAATCTTTCTCTTTCTGCCATGCGTGGTTTCAAGGGGTTCAATTGAAACACAGTTAGACTGCAGCGAGCAGTCTCCGCATCCCTCACATATTTCAGGGTTAATAAATACTCTTTGAATAGGATCTTCAAGCAAGCCTCGTTTCCTTCTTCTTCTTTTTTCAGCAGCACATGTCTGATCAAAAATAAGCGCGCTTACCCCTTTAATCATTCTTAAGCGCTCTTGCGCTCTAATTATGTTATCTCTATGCATTGAAATAACATGTTTTGATTGGAGGCTCTTGTATTGCTTTGGATTCTCAGAAAGTATGTAAATTTTCTTAATTCCTTCTGCTAGAAGTTGTTTGGTTATGCCTTGAACATTCCAATTATTTCCAATGGCTTGGCCTCCGGTCATCGCAACTGCATCGTTGTAGAGAATTTTATATGTAATATTTATGTCGGCATCTATAGCCGCTCTAATGGCTAGCACACCTGAGTGCTTATATGTACCATCACCTAAATTTGCAAATATATGCGTGTCTTTTGAAAAGGGTGCTTGCCCAATCCAAGGTGTGCCCTCTCCCCCCATTTGAGTAAAAAGCTCTGTTCCTCTGTCCATATCTACTGCCATGTAATGGCAGCCTATGCCCCCCAATGATCTTGATTCTTCAGGAATAAGAGTAGAGGTATTGTGAGGGCAACCAGAGCAAAAATATGGATTTCTATGGATTGGTGAGAGAAAGGACCGCTGCTCTTGATGCCTTTTATTAAACCATTCTAATCTATCTAAAAGATCGGAGCTTTTTGTTGCTTTATAAATTCTCTTAGCTACAACTTCAACAATTGTCTCAAGAGGCAAATCATTTTCAGGCGGGAGCAGCCATTGTCCATGTTCATCTTGTTTGCCAACAACTATTGGTCTTGCGGCTTCTTTCCAATTATAGAGCTGCCACTTTATTTGATGCTCGATCAGTTCTCTTTTTTCTTCAACCACCAAAACGTGATCCAGGCCTTCGCAAAATTCTCGGATGCCCTCTGGTTCTAAAGGCCATGGCATTCCAACTTTATAGAGACTGATTCCTAAGTCATTAGCTGAATTTTCATCAATGTTTAGCCACCTCAATGCTTCCCTGACGTCGCTATAGGACTTGCCAGATGTGATAATGCCAATTTTTGCATTGGGGCTTTTCCAAATGGGCCCGTCTATTCTATTAACTCTTCCAAATGCTTGAGCAGCAAATCCTTTTACTCGTTGGAGTCTGTGATCTTGATCTCTAGGGGTATCTTTATAATAAATATTCCGTGAAAGCTCTGTATATTCACCGAAATAGTCTTCTGTTGGAATGATAATGTCGCCAAATTCTAGATCTGTGTTGTATACCATAGCTGCATCGGCTACATCTGAAACAATTTTCATTCCAATCCAGCATCCGCTAAACCGACTCATAGCAATACCCAATAAGCCATAGGGCACTATGTCATTGACTCCAGAGGGGTACAAATATGGAATGAACGCACTTATAAAATTATGATCAGATTGATGTGGCAGCGTTGATGATTTGGCGCCATGATCGTCGCCCGCAATGGCCAAAACTCCTCCGTGCTTAGAGGTGCCTGCAGCGTTTGCATGTTTTAGGGCATCCATAGCCCTATCAACACCTGGGCCTTTCCCATACCATATACCAAATACTCCATCAAACTTCCCTCTATTTAGAAATTCTCCTTGCTGAGACCCCCAAACAGAAGTTGCAGCAATTTCTTCGTTTAAACCGGGTTGATGAAATATAGATTTCTCGTCTAAAAAATTTTGTGCTCTTGAAAGTTCTAGATCATAGCCTCCTAACGGAGAACCTTTATATCCTGAAATAAATCCTGCAGTATTGAGCTTATTTGATACATCTTTGTCTTTTTGAATCAACGGCAATCTCACCAAAGACTGAACTCCGGAGATAAAGATAGAACCATTTCGCTTGGTATACTTATCTAAAAGAGAAATTTTGTCTTGCAAAGCACCCCCTTGAGCTAATTAAGACGTTTCTTGATTATAATCCTATTTTATATTTTGAAAATTGTGCGCCAATTAGTTTTTGCATTTCTGCTTCTCCAAATCTCAGTAATTGCTGCTTTTGAGAAGGCTGATTTAGTCATTAAGAATGCCAATATCTTTACTGTTTCAGAGGAAATCAAAGAAGCTCAAGCCATCGCAATAAAAAACGGTAAATTTCTTGCGGTTGGGTCTAATTTGGAAATTGATAATTATATTGGGCCCAATTCAAAGATATTAAATGCTTCTGGGAAAGCAATCCTTCCAGGGTTTATTGACTCCCACATTCATATATCAAGCGGCACAGCTTACATACAGGGTCTAGATTTATTTGGAATTTCAAAAAGATCCGACTGGTTTAAATTGATAAAACAGTCTGCAAAGGATGTGCCTAAAAATAAATGGCTTATTGGAGGGAGATGGGATCATACCCTCGAAAATGGAATGCTGCCGCTTGCTAGTGATATTGATAATTTTGACTTTCTTCAGCGCGATGAAAGACGGCGCGGAGACAGAAGAAGAGGTTATCGCAGAATTGACGACAGAAATTTGGTTTCCAGAGCGCAACAAGAGGCGATTTCTATTAAGGAGCAGGCTATTCAAGAC
>JALRBL010000069.1 GCA_023257795.1 Gammaproteobacteria bacterium | reverse complement strand
CCGCCTTCTCAATCGGTTTAATGCTAATTGCGGTAGCCATTGCAGACAGTATGACTCAGTTGGCAACCTTTATCTGGGGACTTGGAGCGCTAATTCAGATCACCCTCACTCTATATCTAATGAACCAGTGGATTAACCACTCGCGTTGGCAGGTACAACACACCACGCCGGCTTGGTTCATTCCAATTGTGGGTAACATCATCGCACCCATTGCAGGCGTTGAACTTGGCTTTACCGAGGTGAGTTGGTTCTTCTTCTCAGTCGGCATCTTCTACTGGGTTATTTTGAAAGCCTTAGTCTTCAACCGAATTATTTTCCACGATGCTATCCCAGAGCGCCTACAGCCAACGCTATTTATAATGATTGCTCCGCCTGCTGTCGGATTTGTGGCTTATGTAAAACTGAATGGTGGCATCGACAACTTTGCACACATTCTCTACTACTCAGCACTCTTCCTTATTCTACTGATGATTGTGCAGTTACCGCGCTTTAGAAAGCTGCCATTCTTTGTAAGCTGGTGGGCCTACTCATTCCCCTTAGCAGCTTTTACGATCGGTACTGAGATGATGCTTCTGCACAGCAACTCTCCAGCATCCAGCATTTACATCAGTAATCTTATCAGGATCTTGTTGTAATTCTTTAATATCTACCCCAGCGCAGAAACCTTTACCAATGGCTCTGATTATGACTGCATGCACTTCTTTATTGGCTGATATCTCTTGAATAGTATCAGCAAGTTCATGCCACTCAGAACTGTTTAGAGCATTTACAGGAGGAGCATTTAAAATTAGCTCTGAAACATGGTTATTAAAATTAATGTCAACTCTCATGCAGATTCTCCTTAAATTTTCTCGATGCTTCATTAAATTCACTTCTAATTTGTTCTATTAATTCAACACAACTTGGTAAATCTTTTATTAACCCAGCTACTTGGCCACTGGGCATCGCTCCTTTACTTGGAACTCCTTCAACCATGGCCTTTTGAATTATTATGGGGCTATTAGCTGCCATCATGGTTTGAGCAATAGTTAATTCGTCACCTTTAAGCATCCCAAAAAAAGACTTCAAAATATCTCTAAATGAAGCGTTAGATAGTTGCTTATACTTCCAGCTAGAGATTAATGCTTGAATGAAGATTTTTGGAGAACTTGCCTTGTCTAGAGCTGAAATATATTCATTGAAAATTAGTCGATGAGGCAACCCATCAAATTTCTTTGTGACTCTAATTTGACTGGTATCGCATGCAAGATATGCCTCCTTGGTTGCGTCCGGGACAGGACTTTCTTTTGTCATCATGAACCGTGTTCCCATAGCAATACCTGAAGCGCCCCAAGCAATTGCAGCAGCCAATCCAAAGCCATCTCTGAAACCTCCAGCTGCAACTACTGGTAATTTCACTGATTTTAAAACTTCACTCAATAACAAACTGGTGGGCGTTGATCCTGTGTGCCCACCACCTTCAGACCCTTGAATCACTAATGCATCGGCTCCAAGAGATTCAGCTTTAATGGCATGCTTAACTTCCCCAACAGTTGGAATACAGATTACCCCTGCGTTTTTCAATTTTAAGATATATTCCGCAACAGGAGATCTTGAGTAACTTACCGCTCTAATTTTCTTCTGAATTACATAATCAACAATTTCAGCTGCACCTGGCTGAAACATATGAAAATTTACGCCAAAAGGCTTATTGGTCAGAGCTAAAGTCTCATCAATGGCTGATAAAGCCTCTTGTTTGCTTGACGTTGCAAGTGCTAAAAATCCAAAAGCACCTGCGTTAGTAGAAGCTGCTACTAATTGAGGGGTAGCAACCCAACCCATAGCAGTTTGGATAACAGGAAGCTCAGAGCCAAGTCTCTTAAATAATTCTGTTTGAATCACTTTTTCTTTGAACTTTTTTGTCTTTGGGATTTAGCCATCTTCTTAGCATCAAAACCTGACAACACATTACCAGTTACCAAATCATTATGAGCATGAGAGAAATGATGCCATGCAAATGCTGCTTCCATTGCATTTCTTTTTCCTTGCAAATCTTCAGCATGATTGATAGCTTGCTTAGTGAGGGTTAAACCCAATCTAGGCATGGTTGCAATCTTTTTTGCAACTTCCATTACATGATCTTGCAGATTCTCTCTTGAAACAACCTTATTAACCATTCCCATCTCATAGGCTCTTTGTGCAGACATTCTTTCGCCTAAAAATAAAAACTCTTTAGCAATTCTTGGATTCAGCTCATAAGGGTGAGCAAAGTACTCAACTCCAGGAATGCCCATTCTTACAACAGGATCAGCAAAAAAGGCATCCTCAGATGCAATAATTAAGTCGCAAACCCATGCAAGCATGCATCCTCCAGCTACACAAGCTCCTTGAACCATTGCAATCGTAGGCTTAGGAATGTCTCTCCACCTTCGACACATATTAAGATAGACTTCTTGTTCTCTAACATACCAAAACTCTCCACCAGGTTTGTTGGTATGGTCATACCACATAGTTTTTCTATCGTAAGACTTATTAACATCTCTCCCGGGTGTACCAATATCATGTCCTGCAGAGAAATGCTTACCATTCCCTTTGAGTATAATTACTTTAATATCATCATCATCAACTGCCTTTTTAAAGGCCCGATCGAGGTCATAGGTCATTTTTCCATTTTGAGCATTGTTATACTCTGGTCTATTCATTGAGACGACAGCTATATCATCATGCTTTTTGTAGATAACGGTTGGTTTGGCTCTAGGCATAATTATCCTCCGAAAACACTAAATCTCATTCCTTTCGGATCTAAGTAATCTATGATCTCTATTTCTCTTGATGAAGGCAACTCTGTCTCAACATAATTGCTTACATCAACTTGAAAGCCAGTTGATTGCTCAATTGTTGCAAGATCAACATCTGGATGAATGGATATAAGTCTGAAGCTATTATTGTCTCCATTAAAATCAAAAACCCCCAAATTGGTAACAACCTTGCCGATTTCTGGTTGATGTTTATTTTCTTTCTTGAAACCAATACTAGACACCATATCTACCTCACCCTCTACAAAAGACTTGATCGTATGAGCTGGTATGAAAACACTATTTTTATGGTTGATTGAGTTACCGGGGAAACCACGCGACCCCAGAAGTTGCACTTTTGGAGATGCGTAGTCTCCAATACAGCTTATATTCATTTGAGCAAACTGATCTATTTGAGTTGGAGTAACCATAGCGTGCCTCGATCCTCCCCAAAGATTTTCAAATACACGACTGTAACTCATATATCCTTCAACTTTTAGTTCTCTTTCAACACCTAATGGAAAAGGTTCATCAATGAGATAGGTTTCTCCATCGGTGATCATTAAGCCTTCATTGAAAGCAATTTTTGAAAGACTGGCTGCCAACCTTGGAATTAGACCAATACCAGTTGCAAGAACTTCTCCATCTTCTGCCCAAACTTTAGCTGCTTGAGAAATACATATATCTGCAATATTAAAATCTTTCATTAAAAACTCGGAAGGGGTAATGAATAGATAGAGTCAATTCCACCGACTGCTTTGTGGTAATCAGTAGGTTCAAGATCTACAAATCTTTTCTTGTATTCAGAATAGTTATCAACTTGCGAAGAGTAGTCTTTTAAATGAGAAAGATCAAACCCATAATCTGGAGCACAGGAAGTGGGATGAGCGCCTCCAGGGCTTGCAATTACTCCATTTACAAGATTTCTTTCAAATCTATTAAAAATTGCTTTTTCTGTGCCACCTAAATCCTCAGTTCTGACTATTTGTTCAGTTGAAACGAACGTTTTCTTGGCAGCTCTAGCAAATAAATCATCAAAAAATGGGTCAGGACCATAAATATGTGTATTGCCTTTTTTGTCTGCTTGATTAACATGAATAATTGCAACATCTAAGTTGATGGCAGGCATAGCAACTAGCTCTTGTTGATCTTCATAAGGAGACACAATTGTCTTGATATGAGAGTTATGTTTTAAAATATCTGTTCCAAATCCAATTTTTGTAGGTAAGAAGGGAAGACGCATCGCAGCAGCTCTTAACCCCCATTGCAGCATACCCTCGTCTAACTCACTAATATTTTTTAAGCTACCATGTTGCCTAGCTTTTCTGAAATGAGCCTCTAGTGGAATTAAATCCAGAGAAACAAAACCAAATATAAGTTTATTGATTTTGCCCTCGCTACAAAGGAGTCCGACATCAGGGCCGCCATATGAAACCACAGTCAGATCTTTGATAGAAGACCTACAAATCGCTCTAACTAAATCCATTGGCTTTCTTCTTGCTCCCCATCCACCAATACCAATAGTCATACCGCTATCAAGCTCAGCAATAAACTGATCAATAGAAATAACTTTATCCATCAATGAGTTGAAGGAGGAGTAAATTTATGACCCCAGTGACTTGGTACCGCTGAGTGAGTGATCTCAAAATTATCCCAATCTGGTTGTATCCCTTCACAACCATACTCTAAATCAAATCCAGATGGAGTTTGCATATAGAATGACAGCATTCCGTCATTGACATGCCTTCCCATAGTTGATGAGATATGAATATCTTTCTTCAATGCTCTATCCAAAGCATAGCCTACCTCATCAACCTTCTGCACTTCAACCATAGTATGAATTAAGCCAGATGGAGGTGTTGGCGCTTGCATGAATGCAACAGTATGATGTCTTGGGTTATCGCAGTGCATAAAATATAGTCTCATCGGTGGATCTTCAGGATTTGGGCTTAACTTCAAATCCATAATATCTGAATCACCAAAACCGAGGACCTTTGTATAAAAATTGTGCGCTTCCTCGATATTCAATGTCGCAAAAACAACATGACCG
>JALRBL010000047.1 GCA_023257795.1 Gammaproteobacteria bacterium | reverse complement strand
TTGTATCACCAGGAAGAAAATCCGTATAGCGCGGAAGGAGCAATACATCATCAAAAGTTAGGGCTTTGTATTTTATCTTTTCCATATTGGATTATAGAACAATGAACCCAGCAAAAAAAGTGATCTAAAAAAATTGGACCTTTAAATGAAATTATTTATAAATTATTAAAGATCTTGTCTGATTTAGCTGCGCAGATAAAGTCATTCATGTGCAAGCCCTTAATCTTATGAGACCACCACTCTAACTTCACCTCACCCCATTCCAAAACTATCTTAGGATGATGGTCTTCTGACTCTGCAAGGTCAGCTATCATATTTGCAAAACTAACTGAATCTGCATAATTAGAAAATTGGTAAGTTTTTACTAATTTGTTGATTGATTCTTTGACAATAGACCAGTCCTCCAATCCATTCAGTAGGTCTGGGAAATCAACTGAATTTACTAATGAGGCATCTATGGAACATGCTTCACATTTTTTGTCAGCTAAGTTTGACAATTAAAGCCCGCCTTTAGTTAATTTTTTTGGATCGAGTAATTTAACTAACTTTGCTCTTGAAATATTTGTTTCAGCTTCAGCCACATCAATGATTGGTTTATTATCTTTATATGCTTTTTTTGCTATTTCTGCAGCCTTAGCATATCCAATTTCCCTGTTTAAGGCTGTAACTAAGATTGGATTCTTATCTAATTGAGCATTTATATTCTGCAGATTAACTTTAAATGACTTAATGCCTTTTTCTGCTAGGAAATCGCAAGAACTATATGCCAAGCGAATGGATTTCAACAAACAATAAGCAATTAATGGTAAAGCAACATTCAGTTGAAAATTACCACTTTGATTTGCATAAGATATAGATAGATCGTTTCCTAGTATGTCAGCACCAGCCATAATAACTGACTCAGAAACCACTGGATTTACCTTGCCAGGCATAATGCTACTTCCAGGTTGCAGTGCCTCAAGCTCTATCTCTCCTAATCCAGTCAAAGGGCCGCTATTCATTAAGCGAAGATCATTAGCAATTTTCATTAAGGTTAAGGCAATATTTTTAACAATTGAAGAAGCGTGTGTTGCAGCATCTTGCGAGCTAATTGACATAAAGTAATTGGGTGAAGTTGAAAAATTATACTTAGTAATATTTTGAACCTCGCGTGCAAAATCTTTCCCAAAAGTTTTGGGAGCGTTGATACCGGTTCCAATTGCAGTTCCGCCTTGGGGTAATTTTGATAGTTTAGCTACAGCGTTAACTAGATCTTTTTTATGCTCTATTAGTTGAGCCTCCCACCCTGAAAGCTCTTGAGAGAATTCGATAGGCATGGCATCCATTAAATGCGTCCTTCCAGTTTTCACAATTCCTTTTAACTTATTTTTTTTAATGTGGATAGCTTTGATGAGACCCTCTAATGATGGTATAAGAAATCTTTTAATATCTAATAATGCGGATATGTGGATTGCGGTAGGTATAACATCATTACTGCTTTGAGACATATTCACATGATCATTAGGGCTAATAGGCTTTTTGAGTTTCTTTGAGGCAACATTAGCTATGACCTCATTAGCATTCATATTGGTGCTTGTTCCAGATCCTGTTTGAAAGACATCAACAGGGAATTGGTTATCATATACACCATTAATCACCTCGATAGCAGCTTTCTCGATAGCATTACCAATATTTTTCTGAATTAACCCATGTTTTAAATTTGTTCTTACTGCAGCTAATTTAATGATTCCCAATGTTTCTATGAGTGTTCTTCCAAATGGGAATCTAAGAGGAATTCCACTAATCTGGAAGTTATCAACTGCTCTTTGTGTTTGAGCTCCCCACAAAGCATCTACTGGAACTTTGACTTCTCCTAATGAGTCTTTTTCAATTCTATATTTCATTTAATTATCCTTTAGGTTTAGTTGCAATTTAGGTAGACTATTTTACACATTTAGGAAAAAGATATGTCAAAAGTTGTGCCATTAAAGATTGATATTGGGCTTGGAAAGATCAAGCCTAAAGAGAAAGGCCTTGATATGGTTGAATTTGCAAATACCAATGAGCTGAGACGTAATCAACTTGAAAAATTGGTAGCAGGATTTAGGTTATTTTCATATTTTGGTTACGATGAAGGTGTTGCGGGGCACATAACCTTTAGAGATCCTGAATTTCATGATCATTTCTGGGTGAATCCTTTGGGTGTTCATTTTAGTCAAATTAAAGTTTCTGATCTTTTGTTGGTGAATCATGATGGTGAGGTTGTGCAGGGTGATCGACCTGTCAATGTAGCTGCCTTTGCCATCCATTCAAGACTGCATAAAGCTCGACCAGATGTAAATGCTGCCGCTCATTCGCATTCTCTGTATGGTAGAACATTCTCATCATTAGGAAAAATGCTAGATCCAATCACTCAAGATTCATGTGCATTCTATGAGAGACAAGCAATTTACGACAGCTTCTCAGGAGTTGTTGAGGAAACAGATGAGGGAGATAGAATTGCTAACGCCCTTGGAGATAAGCAGGTAATTATTTTGCAAAACCATGGATTGCTTACTACTGGCCCTTCAGTGGATATTGCACTTTGGTATTTCTTCTCAATGGAAAAATGTTGTCAATCTCAACTAATGGCTGAGGCTGCTGGGAAACCAACGCTGATTCCTCATGAAGTAGCCTTAAAAACAAGAGGCTTTATAGCAAATGATGTTGCCTTGTGGGCAAGCTTTCAGCCTTTGTTTGATCTAATCTTGGAAAAGCAGCCAGATATTCTAGATTAATTCCCGATGATTGCTTTGGTTTCCAGGCACTCATGAAGCCCCAACAAACCGTGCTCTCTTCCATTACCTGATGCTTTGTAACCTCCAAAAGGAGCTTGAGGCCCTCGCGCGCCCCCATTAATGCTTACCTGACCAGCTCTAATCCTGTTAGCAACTTTTCTTGCATGCTCAGGATTGGTAGATTGAACATACCCGGCTAAGCCATAAGGAGTATCGTTAGCAATTGCAATAGCTTCATCTTCAGTGGAATACTTAATCATGCATAACACTGGCCCAAATACTTCTTCCCTTGCAATAGTCATG
>JALRBL010000004.1 GCA_023257795.1 Gammaproteobacteria bacterium | reverse complement strand
CTAAAGACACCCAGGCTCCAAACTCGATTGCAGAGAGATTTAATGCATCACCCACAAAGGGAAATACTGCAATAGCGATAGCATTAAGTATAAAAACAATCGTGAGGGTAATCATTAGATCTTTTGGTTGCGCTTTGATAATAGGTGCAATTGCTGCCATTGCTGTTCCTCCGCATATAGCGCTCCCTGCAGTGAGCAAGATGGCCTGCTTTTTTTCCACATTCAAAATCTTATGCAATACCCAACCTAGTAAAAAAGCTGAAAACACAAAAAGTGTTATCCAGGGAAAGTAACTAAGAGCTACTTCTTGGACTAACTTGAATTGAATCGTTGTACCCAGAAGAACGATGCCTACTTGCAAAGGATAGGATGAAACTTTTTTTGTAATAAATCCTGTTGCCGGTTTCATCAGCATCGCAAAGGCAATACCCAAAAAAACTGCTGCAGCTGGATTAAGCAACCAAAAAGTAATACCCAGAGCAATCAAAAGCCCTAGGTATTGTTTGATAAGGGTCATCTGGATAGTTTAACTTACCAGCAGTACTTCTCTAAAGTTTCCTCTCATACAATGATTTGATGCCATGGAGCTGGAATACCCACCTGCATTGATAATGGCTAAATGCTTGTGCATTTGCAGATCTTCTATAACCAAGTCCTCGTACCAAACATCAAGAGCTTCATTTATATTTCCTACCACATCGTAAGTCATAAATTTTCCATGGTAACGCTCTAAGATCACTGGCTCAAAAGGCAGTCCATAGAATGCTGGCTCAATAGCAATATTGAACCCGGCGTTTATACCAACATAATTTTTTTTCTTTTTTCTTTCGGTGAAAGTTTTCTCGACAATCAGAATTCCAGAATCTTTTACAATGTATTCGCCTGGCTCAACTTGAATGATCAGATCTTTTGCAAATGAATTTTTGATAAGCTTTGACCACTCGAATAAATCCAAGGATCCATCTATTTTTTGATGGGGTACGCCAAGCCCGCCGCCAATGTTCACTCTTTTTATGGTGCCAATGGTTTGAATAAATTCATTAGCTTTTTTAAATACTTCTGCAAGATTATTCAGGCTATCGTTTAGGTAACCACAACCGGTATGAAAATGAACGGTGTTGATTTCAACCCCTGCTTTCTTAGCGGTATTAATAAATTCCTT
Organism: Gammaproteobacteria bacterium; assembly: GCA_023257795.1. Taxonomy (GTDB): domain Bacteria; phylum Pseudomonadota; class Gammaproteobacteria; order Magnimaribacterales; family D2472; genus VMDH01. The sequence goes on along the minus strand of JALRBL010000004.1, from coordinate 7,620 downwards.
AAGCTGTGTTGTGTAGATTCCAAATTTTGTTTGCTTTTCACCAGCATATTTGAGGCGACTATTATCTGTTCTACTGGTTCCCAATTCAGGATTGATTCTTACTCCTAAGCTGTAAGTTAAGCCAAACTTAATGCATTGTTTTAGGGTGTATATTGAATCGCAATTGATATGAATACGGGGATACTTGCTTAAGATTGCAAAATCCTTTGCAGATAGCGAGGTTGCAGTAAAAGAGATATCTTCTTCTCTGAACCCGCATGCAATCGCGTGCTCAATTTCCTCAGGAGAACATGCATCTATACCGCATACTCTTTGAGATGCCATCCAAGATAAAATCGGAGTAAATCTATTAGCTTTCATGGCGTAAAATACATTGGTTCTTCTGCTCATTCCTTGCTTTGCAAAAGCATCTTTTAGGCGAGTAAGGTTTTTTTCAATTCGATTGATGGAATAAAAAAAGGTCGGCATATCAGCTTGTTTTGCTAAATCCTTTACCAATCTGTTTGCAAAAAATAATTGATCTCTTTTGTAAGATAAATCTTCTCTTTCCCACCACTGCTTTTCTTTGTATAGCATGGATTGTTGATCCGCTAAAAATGCTGGCGCAAGGTTTTTATCTTTCTTACCTCTGATAATACCTCTGCAAGTTTTTGCACCGCATCCACACTTAAATATCTTAAAAAGATAATCTTCGGTATCCGAGTAATCCATGTACAGATAGGCATTCTTTTTTATAGGCTTAAGGGCTGTTACTTCCAGTTTCTGCATATCTACATGAATGTTAGGATCACAAGAATGCAAAAAATATCCTGAAAAGTAGGTGTCATGAAGGTGAACGTCTTTTGCAATTTGCAATGTATGTTGCTGAATGGTGTCAACGGTTGGTCCTGCCATCTTGGCTACAAACTCTCCCTTCGCAAATGCCCGCTTAGTTATGACTCCAAGTCCTTTGCTTTTAGAAGTTTTATGGATTTCAAAATCAGATTTTTTTGGAAATAAAGGATCCGAACCAAAAGAAGCTGGATACACCGATAGATTGGTTGATTTCATATCACCCCCTATAAAAAAACTGTTTTATAAGACTTTTAGGGAGTTATTACAACAATTATTTTAAAAAAAAATTAGAGACCAATCTTGGACTAATTCTCCAGAACAATTCTACCCTCGTAAAACGGCTCATAATTTTGTTGTTTTTGAATAAAGTTTTTAGCGACATCAAACATCAAAATACCTGAATCTATGGTCTCAGAGCTTTTTAAAAAGGAGAGATAGCCATCTCCCCCCATGGTAACGAAATTAGGAGCTGCCACTCGGTAAATTCCTTCATCCTGTATATCTTTACCGTTTAGACGCATAAATCCAAGTTTATTGTCTTTGGTGATGCTGTATTGAAATCCTTGTGAAACTTGTAAGACACCGTTTGTCTGTCCGGCAGCATGCTCAAAAATTTCTCTTACCTCTTTTCCAGTTAGCGTTGTGATAATGCCTCGATTTGGAAAAGGAAATGCAGAGATTAAGTGCCCGATGCTAACTTGGCCCTTTGGAATATCCTGTCGTAAAGCGCCGCTATTGATTACCGCAATATCTATAGTATCGTTCATTGCCTTTAATGCATCTGCAAACATATTCCCCATATTGGATTCTTGACCATAAGCTCTGGTCATCGTTTCTGAGGAAGTCGCTACAATCTCTCCTGCAATTTCTCCTACTCGTGTATTCCATTTCTCTATTTCACGAAGCATTGCAGGATCGTCTTCAATCTCATCATCAAATATAGGTATCAATTCATTGGTATGGTTAATGATTTTCTTTTTAGATGTATCGTAAGTAACAACAAGCTTTCCAAGTTGAGTGGTGTATGCATTGGTGGACACAATCAGCGTTCCATTTGATTGCAAAGCTTCCTCGGTTCCTTTGTGTGCATGGCCTGTCACAATAATATCTAAATCGGAGACCTTTGAGGCAAGATCGATATCTTTAAATAAAGCCCTTTCAACATCGCTCAAACCAATTGTAGATTGCCGGCCGGGCATGCCTTGGTGAATGCTTAAAATAATAAGATCTGTCTGGTCTTTAATTTCTGCGATATATTTTTTTAAGTAAAATTCTTCATCGCGAATATCTAGACCCACTACCATTTCTTTGTTAATCGTATCGTGAAAAGCAAACTTGCCATGCAATCCAATAATGCCAATTTTTAAACCCTGTTTTTCGATAATGATGTAGGGATTGTCCCAAAAAAGTTTGCCGGTATCTTCTACAAAGATATTGCCATTGAGAATGGGAAACGTTGCTTTTTTAAGTTGGTTAAAGGTATTTTGCCAACCATGATCAAACTCGTGATTGCCAATGCAGGCAGCATCAAGGCCAAGGAAATTCATGGTTTCTATCACCGCTGCTCCCTCGGTTAAGGTGCTAACATATGGACCAGAAAAATAGTCACCAGCATCAATATAGATGGTTTCAGGGTTTTTAGCCTTCTCTTCTTTAACCAGGGTTGCAATGTTTGCAAAACCGCCAACCGGCCTATCTTTACTCATCCAGCCCTCAATGTGTGGAACTAAATGCGAGTGCAAATCGTTTGTATAGAGAATTGTGAGCTCTTTAATGTCTCCTCTAATTCCAGAGGATAAGGATAGAAAAATAATTGATAGGGAAAGAAAATATTTTGCATTCATATCAAAATTATAAATCATCTCAATAAAAAAATTGTTTGCTGAATGTTTCTTGATGATCTTTTAAGCACTAACAAAATTTGTTAAGTTATTTGTAGTAACTTTTATAGGGGAAAAAATGAATAAGTTAATGTTTGCTACCGTTGTAGCATTTTCCATGATTTCTGGGCTAGCCATTGCCCAAGAGTATAAATATCAACCAAGTCCTAATAAGGCAGAATATTATTTTGCTAAATACAAGGATGGCAAAAATCTAAATGATTTGATTGATTGGGTCAAAAATGTTGAAAAAAATATTTTAAATAAGACTCCAGAGTATGAAAATTTTGAGATTGTCTTGCTTTCGCCTTATTTCCATAGAGATCTTACTTCTCATGATGTTATTTTTGTCGGCCTATGGCCAAATTCAACCGAGCAATACAAAGGCTTAGACTATTGGGTAAAAAATGGAAATGATGCTATGTCTAAAATTCCAGTCGTTAATCATCAAATAGTAGATGCCTGGCAATGGTCTGTTTCTGTTCCAGAAGGTGAAATGGGTGTTGCAGCTACAAGATTTTCAGCATGCAAAATGAAAGAGGGAGTAACCGGTAGAGCAATGTTTGATGCTTATATGGATTTTGCCAAGGCTGCAAAATTAAAAGGCGATAACCTTGGAAGAAAAATGATATTTCCAACAGCAGGTGCCACTGAGGGAGTTGATTACGACTTTGTATATCTTCTCTATGCAAATACCGTAGCTGAACTAGGTGCTGGTTCAGATAATTATTGGCAAAATATCAATGGTAGCGCCGAGGATCAAAAACTTGGTGAACTATTAGATGGATGTTTTGATTACAATACATGGATCGCCAACAAAGTAAGATAATTTTATTTCAATAAAAAAAGCCCCTTGAACTAGGGGCTTTTTTTATGGGATAAGGTTAGTTACCTTTAGAAAACTGAGGTCTTGCCGGATCGTATAAGGTCCATGAATTGTAATAATCGGGAGGATTAGAGCAAGTTGCAGTTGCGGCAATAGATGCTGCAGCCTCACCCCCGCCTGCCAACCAATCTGCTGCACCTTTGGCAGCAGAATCTGCTGATTCATGGAAATTTAGCCAGAGGAAATCAATGTTTTCATCCTCTTCGACTGTCATATAGGTTCCAAAAGCGTAGGACCCATAATTTTCCCCGTTATCAAGCCAAGTATTAAAAAGCGAAATACTTTCTGTTAAATCACTCTCTCCTTTGCCTTCGTTAAATTTACAAACAAATGTTTCGGTAAAAAATTCTCCTGACTCAGGAAACTCACCATAAGAATAAGGATCTCTGTGCCACTGAAAGACCCAACCTCTGCGAGCTTCACCGTCACAAGCGATCACTGTTTCATATTCTTGAGCCCATGCCATGGCACCTTCATCGGCAACCCATTCAGCCCAAGCGGCATCTGCTTGCTCTTTTGATTCCCAGGAAAGTTCCCACCAGCCGTTCTGTTGACCATTGGTATCAGCTGCCGGTGCATATCCCCATGCTCCTAAAAGATCATCAGAGATATTTTGTGCTCGCCATGCTTTCATCATGGCCGTGACATTTTCAGGCGTGTAATCTGCTCCACCCACACATGGGAAGAACTCGTTGTAAAAGCTTACGCCCAATAAATCAAAGGTAACTTCAGCTTCTGCATCCATGCTGTTATTGGAACAGCTTGTTGCAATTAAAGTCACTAAAGTTAAGGTTAGTATATTTTTCATTTTGCCCCCTAGTTAAATACTACTTTCTATCCTACATAACCCTCCATAATTGTCAAAAATGTAGACGTATATTCAACAACTAGGTTACCCAATTAAAACTATAATAATGTTATGAAATTTTTTGGAATCATCACGCTGGTTATATTGCTAGCCATTGTGGCGCCATATGTTTATAAAACCAGCAAGCTCTCTCCCATTCAGGCTTCCAATTTACCCGATTATGGACAGTGGCAGCAATTATCAGATGGAAATATTTTTTATCGATGGTTTGAGCCTGCAGAGCTTAAAAAAAGTGAGCCAGTTGTTTTAGTTCATGGATTTTCCACTCCTCAATTTGTTTGGGATGGAATGGTCCAATTCATTACTCGCCAAGGTTTTAGAGTCTTAGTTTATGATCATTTAGGCAGAGGATTCTCAGAAAGACCAAAAGGTCCTTACACCAAAGAGCTTTATGTCAGAAGCTTGCAAGAGCTACTGGCTTCTCAAAACATAACGGACAAAGTTCATCTAGTGGGATACTCAATGGGTGGTCCAATCGTTGGCTATTACGCAATTGAGCATCCCAAGTCTGTTGCAAGCACAACCTTTATTGCGCCAGCTGGTTTAATGGTGGAAACCACCGGAGTCAATCCGTTAGCGCTCATGCCTTACATTGGAGAATGGTTTTTGCATGTATTTGGAAATATTGATAGTTGGTATAGCGATAGAGAAGACAGCGAAGACCCCTATTCAATTTCTACTCAAGACTTTTTAAGATTAATTAAAATTCAAACTAAGTTTGAAGGCTATTATGAATCGTTGCTTTCAACCTATAGGAATTTCAATTTATTCAATACTCAATCTATGTACCAATCGCTTGGTACTTATAATTTCCCAACTCAGATTATCTGGGGAACAAATGACAGTGTGGTCCTATATTCCGGTAACGAGCCATTAATGGAATTGATTCCTCAGGCAACCCTAAAAACAATTGAAGGTGGTCGACACAGTATTACCTACAAAGAGCCAACGAAAGTTGGAGAGACCATCGCTGTTTTTTTAGAAAGTTTGTATGTGCGGTAGATACACACTTAGAGATTCAAGAAATATTCAAAATGAATATGGCATCTCTATTAAAGAGAGTTTCAATACAGCGCCTGGTCAAGAGATATTAGTAATTACCGACAAGCCAACAATGATGAAATGGTCTTATAACCCATCCTGGGCTAAAAAACCCATGAACCTCGTTAATGCTCGCTCTGAAACTCTCTTGGAAAAACCAAGCTATAAAATGGCTAAGCGATGTCTTATTCCTGCAGACGGTTGGTATGAATGGTTAAGAGAAGATGAGAATAAACAGCCCTACTTCTTCCACATGAACAATAAAATTTTTTTCTTTGCCGGTATTTATAATGAATACCAGCAGCAAAATGGCTGTGCGATTATCACCAAAGAGGCCAATGAAAAACTAAAGGGCATTCATCATAGAATGCCTGTTCTGCTTAAATTCAATGAAGGTAGAGACTGGTTGGCAGGAAAAAATATTTACACCTCATCTTTATCAGAAAGAATTGAGTATTACCCAGTGAGCACGATGGTAAATTCCCCAAAAAATAATGATGAAAAATGTATTGGCTACTTAAACTTGCCTACAGCTGCTGATGATTGCGCAGCAGTTAGCTCTAGGTTTAAAACTTAATTGATGATTGCAATATCTTTAATGGTTAGATCAACTTCAAAATCTCTCCCATAACCAGCAAAGCTTAAATTTCTTATATTAGAGGGCTTCATAGAGCGAGCTGAATACCCTTCAGCAGAAAAATTGTTAAAGTAAATTTTAAATTCTTGCCAATCCTCACTCACGGTAAATTGTTGGCTGAAATAAGCCCATGGTGGAACCTTTATCCCACGAAGTGTTGCATGTATTTCATAGGTTTCATTGTTGCCTTTTGCTTTAAATTGAATACCTTTAATGGAGTTATCTTGGAAATTTACATCTTGGCCAAGCCTAACAAATCCCCCATTATTTTTAGTGGAAACATCTCCTTGCATTACAAACAATCCCTCTGCAGCCACCACTTCCAATGTTGATTGACCTCCCATGACATTATCCGTTACTGGGTACCAATTTTTTGGGTCTAAAGAAATATCTGCAAAACTATTCATGCACACAAATATTAAAGTAAGAGCAATTTTATTCATGGTTTATAACCTGTAAAAAGAAAATTTTTTAAGCGTTGGATTAATGATACATTATATTTATGAACATTCAGCTAACTCCCATATTCCTTGGAATTTTTACCCTATTTTATATATTTCTTGCTATGCGGATTGGATACATGCGTGGCAGTCCGGTAATGAAACTATTTTTTAAAATGGATGTGCCTACTCCCGAAGAAAAACTTCAGAGAAATGTGAGAGCTCATGGGAATTTTTCTGAATACGTACCTATATTTTTTATTTTACTTTTAACTAATGAATTACTTCAAAGCAATAGTTATCACTTCTTACTCACAAGCTGTTTTATCTTTTCTTACGGTAGATTAGCTCATGCAATTTGTTTTGCTTTTTTTGATCATAATCCTTTTTTAAGAATTTCGGGCATGCTCACTACCTATACAGGTTTAATAATGCTTGCATTGTCTCTATTGTTCTAACAGAACTTAGGATGAGTAAAACTTTAAAGTTTTATTTTGAATTTCTTTATTTGGCAGCATTTGTCTACCTGCTAATCATGACAATTGCTGTTATAAGATTATTATTTGATCCTTTTGCAGAAGACCCTTTAGAACCTTTTGTAATCTTTCTTAAAGATCCAGACGGTTGGTTATATATTTCAACTTGGGTTTTTATGATTTACTCGATATTTAAAAAATCTAAACTGAAAGGAAAATTGAGCTGGATTCCCTTTAGGTAACTAAATACTTTATTAATTAAGATTCTTTTTCCCCCAGTAAATTCTAATAAAATTGGTCATTTCAGGATCTAGAGTACTTGAGTTGATGTAGCTTCGATAAGCTCTAAAATAGACCAGATCTTCAATAGAATCTCCGTTTAAATCTGCTAAGAACCCATGGACCTCATAATTAAAATTATTTAATGCGTCAATTTGCGGAATACCTTCTGAGTCTATTTCTGTTGAGACTGGTTAATAGACCAAATGTTCTAAAATGTTTAGTGATAAGGTTATAATTTTTTGAATGGAAGTGCCGGTAAAAGCCCTATTTAAAGGG
>JALRBL010000063.1 GCA_023257795.1 Gammaproteobacteria bacterium | reverse complement strand
CTTCAATTCAATAATTGATTAGAGAATATGACGAATACCTATCTACTAATCCAGTAACAGCAGATGAATTGGCTAAAGCAAAAGCTTCTAGAACCTTAAGACTGCCAGGTCAATTTGAAACTCTAGGAGCATTATTGGGTGGAGTGAGAGATATTGCACAATTCTCTAGAGATACTTCCTACTTGGATGATCTATCTGATTTACTTAGTCAACCAACCCTTGATGAAGTAAGACAAACCACTCGTAACTATGTCAAACCAAACCAATGGACGTGGCTCATTGTGGGAGATCTAAGCAAGATTGAACAAGGAATCAGAGACCTAGGCATTGGTGAAGTAGTTGTCATAGACATATAGGAATATTTGTGGCCCTATCAATATCAAATGAAGTTGTAAAAACGGTAATCAATAAACCTGCTTATGACTTAGCGTATTCACATAAGATCTCACGATCGATGGTGGATATTGATTTATTTACCGAGGGCCACCCTTTTGATCTGTACGATGAATGTCGAGAAAATGCTCCCATACTTTTTCATGACAGTGCTGAATACGATGCAGATCCTGGATTCTGGTCTTTGACGAGATACGAAGATATTCAATACGTCTCAATGAATCCAAAAATATTCTCATCGCAACTATGCACTGGAACACTTATGACGTTGGGCGAAGAAGCAAGGCGACATCCTAAACTTTGGAGAAGCTCTATCGATCACATGCTTAACCTGGACGGAGATCTTCACATCAACTTGAGAAGAGAGCACATGCCGTTCTTTAAGCCAGGTTATGTGGATGAACTTCATAAAAAAGTGAAGAGAAAAGTTACTCAACTGTTGGATACGATCGCTCCAATGGGGTCTTGCAATTTAGTCCATCACTTTTCTCAGCAATTACCAATTTTTACCCTATCAGAGATTTTAGGAATACCTGAATCTGATCGGCAGAAATTAGTTTCTTGGATGGAATTCCTTGAGTTAGCTCAACATTTTCAAGTTGAATCGTATCGTAAAGAATTAGCAGGAGAAACTGCAGCGACTCCTGATGAAAATACGATTGCTATGTTTAATGCCATGGTCGATGAAATGTTTGAATATGGAAGAGATATTCTTATTAAGAAAAGACAAAATCCTGAAAACGATCTTCTGTCAGCAATTGCAAATGCTGAACTAGAAGGCGAAAAATTGAGCGATGAGTTTTTAGATGGATCATGGCTATTAATTATTTTTGCTGGAAATGACACTACTAGAAATACCCTCAGTGGTGCAATTAAATTGCTAACTGAATTTCCTGATCAAAAAGAATTACTGCTTGCTAATATGGAACTGTTACCAAATTTTGTTCAAGAATCTATCAGAATGATTTCGCCAGTTATTCATATGAGAAGAACAACTACTCAAGAAGCCACTATCGGCAAACAAAAAATTGGGCCTGGTGAAAAAATCATCATGTGGTATGGAGCAGCTAACAGAGATCCAGCAATATTTGATCGTCCAAACGATTTTAACATTCAAAGACCAAATGCAGATAAGCACTTGGCTTTTGGAATTGGAAGACACACCTGCTTAGGAAAACCTATTGCGTTAATGCAATTACAAGAAGCCTACTCACAAATCCTTCAGCGCTTCCCAGACATGCGATACGACGGTGAATGGAAAGTCGCTCCCAATAACTTTGTTCATGCTATTCAGGAAATGCCTGTTAGTTTTACAGCAGAGAAATTAATTTAGATCCAAAGCATATTTTTGCAAAATCTCTAGTTCTACTAACTCCAAGATTTGCTGATGAGAGTCTCGTAAATATATTTTAGGAGCTTTTCCATGTTCGTATGCTTCAACCCAACGCATTGCACACAAACACCATCTATCTCCCTCGTTGAGGCCCGGAAAACTAAATTCTGGCATTGGAGTCGTTAAGTCATTGCCCTGTGCTTTTGAGAATGCAAGGAATTCAGAGGTCATTTGTGCACAAACTGTATGCAAGCCTCTGTCCATTGGATGACGATTGCAAAACCCATCTCTAGTAAAGCCAGTAATAGGGTTATCACAGCACAATTCAAGAGGTTCCCCAAAAACGTTAAGCTGATCCATTCCATCATTATAAAGATTTTCTATTTGAATTTATCTTTAATTGCCCATATATATTAAATATGAATTTAATGAAGTTCACAGAATCATCTAGAAATTGTGTTATGAAGGCACAAGGTTATGCCTTGGATAACAACAACCAATTAATTGCGCCTCTTCATTTATTAAGAGCTATCTTAGATGAATCCATCGCAACCGATTTGCTTATTGCTTTCCAGCAGAATACTCAAGCAATTATTCAAAGCACCAATAATGGAATCAAAAACTTACCGGTAACAAACAATCCACAAGGACAAGGTATAGACACTGCAACACTTAAAATCTTTCAAGAAGCTGAGAAAAAAATGGCAGAATTTCATGATCAATTTGTAGCAATTGATAATCTTTTAGTTCAATGCCTTGCATCTCCTAATAGTGCAATTCAAAAAATTGTTAAAGAACATAATTTAGATTCAGTTAAATTTAAAGACTTTGTAATTAACAAACGAAATGGTCAAAGAATTAATTCTGAGACAGGTGAAAATACTATTGGAGCGCTTGAAAAATTTACTATCAATATTACTGACCTTGCCAAAGAAGGAAAGTTAGACCCAGTCATTGGTAGAAATGAGGAAATAAGGCGTTCAATTCAAGTCTTGTCTAGAAGAACCAAAAACAATCCAGTACTCATTGGTGATCCAGGGGTTGGTAAAACAGCAATCATTGAAGGAATTGCTCAGCGAATTGTTAATAATGATGTCCCTGAAGGAATAAAAAATAAAATTATATTATCGCTTGATATGGCTGCCCTGCTCGCAGGCTCAAAGTACAGAGGAGAGTTTGAAGAGCGCCTCAAATCCGTGTTGGACCAAATCAAAGCTAAAAACGGAGAGATTATTCTTTTCTTAGATGAGCTCCATACGCTTGTTGGAGCAGGTAAAACCGATGGTGCAATGGATGCCTCCAATATGCTGAAACCAGCTTTAGCTCGTGGAGAATTGCACATGATTGGAGCCACAACACTTGATGAATACCGTCAATATATTGAGAAAGACGCAGCGCTAGCAAGGAGATATCAAACCGTCCTTATTGAAGAGCCGTCGATTGATGATGCCATTTCAATTTTAAGGGGCTTAAAGGAAAAATATGAAATACATCATGGTGTAAGAATTTCAGATCATGCTGTACTAAGCGCAGTTAAACTCTCTTCAAGATATATCAACAATAGATATTTACCTGATAAAGCAATAGATTTAATTGATGAAGCAGCATCATCAATTAGAATGCAAGCAGATAGCAAACCCGAAGAACTGGAATCCATCGATAGAAAAATTGGCCAACTAAAGATAGAAAAAGAAGCTCTGCTTAAAGAAGATGATAAGAAATCTAAACAAAGACTATCTGAAATTGACGAGCATCTCAAAGAGTTAGAATCAAGTTCAAGTGACCTTACAAGCAGGTGGTTAAGCCAAAAAGAAAAATTACTAACTATTCAAAGCGTCAGAGAGACATTGGATAAAGCAAAGCTAGAACTTGAGATTGCTGAACGCAACCAAGATTGGACAAAAGCAGGAGAATTGAAGTACGGAAAGATTCCAGCATTAGAAGATCAAATAAGGCAATCAAATGAAGCAAGCACCGAAGGCATGCTGGAAGAGGAAGTTACTGAAAAGGAAATAGCTCTGGTAGTTCACAGATGGACAGGCATACCTGTAAGTAATATCTTAGAAGAAGAAAAAGTAAGACTACTTAAAATAGAAGAATACTTAGAAAAAAAAGTTGTTGGGCAAAAGCATGCGTTACAGTCTGTTTCTAATGCAATCAGAAGATCTAGAGCTGGGTTAAGCGATGAAAGTAAACCTATCGGTTCTTTCTTATTCTTGGGTCCAACAGGTGTAGGAAAAACAGAGCTTACGAAAGCGCTTGCCGAATATTTATTTAACGATCGAAATGCTATGACAAGACTGGATATGTCGGAGTATATGGAGAAGCATTCAATTTCAAGAATGATTGGCTCTCCTCCTGGTTATGTTGGTTACGAGCAAGGCGGAGCATTAACAGAATCGGTAAGACGAAAACCCTATCAAATTGTTTTATTAGATGAGATTGAAAAAGCCCATCCTGATGTCTACAACGTTTTATTGCAATTACTGGACGACGGAAGACTGACTGACGGTCAAGGAAGAACAGTAGATTTCACGAATACCGTTTTGATCATGACTTCTAACCTTGGATCTAAATTATACCCAGAGGGCAAAGCTATTAATAAAGCTACCGAAGATAAAATCATGGATGAGGTTAATGGATTTTTTAAACCAGAATTTCTCAATCGTCTAGACGATGTGCTTATTTTTAATGCGCTTACCGAGGAACATATCAATGATATTCTTACCATTCAGCTAGATAAACTGATTGCGAATTTAGAAGCTCAAGAAATTAAAATTTCGTTGGATGATAAGGCTTCTAGTTGGCTAGCAAAAAAAGGTTTTGATAAAAAATTTGGTGCCAGACCTATCAAAAGAACCATAGAAAAGTATGTGCAAAATCCTTTAGCTGAGCTAATTATTTCAGGTGAATTAGAAAATAAAAAAGAAGTTAGGATTACCGCTAATGATTTTGGAATAGAGTTACAACATTAATCTAATACGTACACCCTTCCCGGTACAGCAATCTCAAAATCTAAATCACCACGCTTAGCTTCGATTTGAATTTTTGGATCTAAGACCGGTTCATCACTCAAGATAAATGTTCCCCAGTGCATCCCAAAGCTTTTTTTGGGGCTTAAATCTTTAGAAACTTGAAGCGCTTCTTCAGGATTAACATGTGAGTTTTTCATGAAATATCTTGGTGAATAGGCTCCTATTGGAACAAAAGCATAATCAATTTCTTTGAATTTCTCTTTGATTGTTATAAAAATGTCAGAGTAACCAGTATCGCCAGCATGAAAAAGGTTGTAAGAATGTGAGGTGGTGACCCATCCTCCCCAAAGGCTTTCATTTGTATCCCATGGCGTTCTAGCAGACCAATGCTTCACTGGAACAAAATGGAATTCTGAATGATTTAATTGAAAGGAATCCCACCAATCAAATTCTTGAACATTCTCAATGCCATGTTTATTAAGCAATTTCTTATCGCCTTTAGGCACGAGAAACATGGTATGGGGTTGCGATTTATAGATAGCCTTTAATGAGGGAATGTCTAAGTGATCATAATGGTTATGGCTAATAGCTACAACATCCACTTTTGGAAGATCTGCTATCTGCATTGCAGGAGCAATAAGTCTTTTGGGCCCAGCAAAAGATACTGGAGAAGCATATTTTGAAAATATAGGATCAAATAAAATTGTTAAATCTCCGTTATTAACAAGAAACGTTGAATGTCCAATCCAAACTGTATAGTTGGTCTCAGCAGCTAAATTGAAGTCTTGCCATTCATTTGAAATATCGATAGTCACTCTATCAGGTTCAGTTCTGGTAAATCTCCATTTAAAGAATTCAAATCTAGACTTTTTTTGCACAGTTACTCCTTCCTCTGGATTCATTGCTTCATTATGATCATTGGCTTCGACAGAGAAGCCCACCAAGCATGTTAAAGATATTACTAAGAATATGTTTTGACTTTTCATACTATTCAACGCAAGTCCTTTAATGAATAGGTTTCTATGGTAGATAGTGGATTGGCGAGGACCAAGCTCTTTCTTGAATGGTTTTATGAATACCCTCTCTTGGCTCTACTCCTGCTCTTAAAGCATCCCAAGTAGACCATCTGCAAGTTGGGTTTTCTAGCACCCTGACATAATAGAAAGCTCTTTGTTGGGGATTAAACTCTGGATCTTTCCAAAACGACATAATTTGCTTATCGCCTTTATCTGCAGAGAAAGAACAAGTTGAAAGATCTACAGCTGCTTTATTATCAGGGCATCGATTGGTTTGAGGATCTACTGTCAATCCATCGGAGCATGCCACATCAAATACTTTCTCAAAAGTTTTGCCATCCTCATACCAGCCCTTGATAATCTGAATTCTCTGAAGCGGGGCTGAATCATTATCAGCTATAGCCCATACAAAAAAAGATAGGTTATCGGACTTATTGAATTGATCAATATCGGATCCCATAGAATAAGCATTGGTATATAAATACTCGATCAGATCAGCTGAATCTTGCTTTGAGCTATCTAAATCAAAACCTGCAAAAAATCTTAAAACAATCCTTGGTCCTGAAGTAGCAAATGATTCTTTCCTTCTGAAAGCACTAAAAATAGAGTCGCGAGTATTCTCTTCTGCCCAAACACCAGTTAATCCAGAAGCACCCCAAGTGATTGCTGCTGCTTGAAAGTACTTATCATCACCAACATCAACCAAGGCTTCTGGATGCTCAAGCAACTCCCCCATTGCCGGCACAGAGCCCCTGAGAATTTGGTTACTATCAAGCAAACCTACTTTTGAAAAAAAATTGTATTCTTCTTGAGAAGATGCGCCTGTATGGGTATCGCTTGATCCCATGATTCCAAATTTATAGGGATTGGCACCAATCTTATTTTCTAAGATAAGGCCGTTCATTAGAGCTTCTCTGACATAACTACCAGGAACCTTGGAAATATCCATGGTGGCTACTTTGTAGGGCATTATCTCAAAGTCAGCCCACTCATCGTTCATAGAAAGCGATGGATGGGTATCGGATGTACCTTTAACTTGAGTAATTTCAACTAGCGGTTCGTTTCTCATTCTTTGCAAAGCATATTCAAAATCAATAGGTTTATCGTCCCATTTAACCATCTCAAACATTGCCCCATCTGAACCATTAGAATTATGAGGTATGGCAATAGAATCTATACCCTGTTCACGTAAGTTATCCATCCATTCCCAAAGTTTTTCAGGGTTGGTTGCATTTGCCCTTGAAAAAGGTAGCGCAGGATATTTATTTCCGCCGCCACGGAAAATAACATTTCTATGTAAATTTCCCATATTGAGTGTTGATGTCGTATATTCGTAACCAACAAAAGTTGTGAACTCTCCTGGAATGTAGTGCCTATCGGCAGCTTCGATTGTATCTGCCCATGCGGTTCTTGAAACTTTATTCATATAGTTGGTATCTAATATGCCGTTCACTGAAGCTAAAGTTGCATCGGTTAGGAAACCAGCAAAAGCTGATCTTCTTTGATTAAAGCTGCCTAAATTAAGATTATCGAGAACATTGATATCACGAACGGTTTCACTAGCAGGATTATTATAAAATTCTGTTCCAGGAGTTGCTGCTTCTCTCACCAGACCCAAAAACATACCATGATCGGTGACCCCATAAAAATCAAGAGGCTTATTCAAACTGACGTCGAAACCCGCTGGATGCTTTATTGGGCTTCCTTTTGCAAACTCATATGCATTATCTGGAGAAGCCAAAGTACCAAAAACATAGGCATCAAATGAATATCTGGTATGCACATGCAAATCTCCAAAAAGAGGTTTTCTGGTTGCCGCTTTGTTTACCTGGGCTTGGTAATGGGTTTTTTCTACCTGCGTATACCAATCGGTATCAGGAATATTTCGCAGCGCAACTCGAGCTTGCTCCACATCAATAACATCTCTGACAACGTCTTCAATTGGTTCAGAACTTTGCTCATTCGAACAAGCTAGCAAGATCAATAAGACAGAAAATAAAAACGATGAATGCTTCATAAGTTCCTCACTGAAACATTATAAACAGATCATGCATAAATATCAGTTATGCATAGCTCTTTAGATAATCTTTTAAATTATCGATGGCACCATGCAAACCCTTGTACTCAATCATCTCATCAGACAAGCCCTCCAAACAAGCTAAAAAATTATTAGTTAAGAGGTTATCTTCAGTAATTTTATCAATGCCAAAATTAGAAACTTTAATTGAAAAAATGATCATATCTGAGTCTCGCGGGCGACAGAGAGATTGGCGCTCTATTCTGATAGCGAGTTTTTTTAGTTCTGCTTCAGAGTTGGCGGTTATGGCATTGGTTTTCTTGACTGATGCCGGTTGATACAATGCATTGCTTTGATAAATTGACCAATTATGCCGTTCAAAGGGCTTTGAAATAGGTAGATTACCGAGAACCTTATTTACTTTTAATCCCAATAATTCTGCGTAATGCGGAACCGGAGAGTGAATGGAATCAATGCTCAGAAACTGCTTATCTTTTAAATTCCAACCAGATGGT
The DNA here is from genome assembly GCA_023257795.1 of Gammaproteobacteria bacterium. Taxonomy (GTDB): domain Bacteria; phylum Pseudomonadota; class Gammaproteobacteria; order Magnimaribacterales; family D2472; genus VMDH01. The sequence goes on along the minus strand of JALRBL010000063.1, from coordinate 2,973 downwards.
GAAAATACAGCTGCGCCTACGAGTTTGAAAGAACCATTGTCTGGTTGCAAAAAGAGTAAATCATCTTCAACACATAGCGCCAATTCTAGAAAATGATTATTTAAACTTATGGATTGATTGCATGCACAACAAGCTTGCTCAAGCTGCTCATGCAGCGATGGATTGATATTAAGAAAATTGTTCTTAAGGGCGTGAGCTAAATCATGAATTTCATCTCGAAAGGCATCTGCCACAAAAATGACTTCATCTAAATTTTCGTTTATTAACTTACACTTATTTTGTATATAAAAAGAATTAGCAACATTGAATGATAACCATCGTTCTACTGGAATTGGCTTAAGTCCAAGTTCAAATGGATTGAAGGTCTTTAAAGGAAATCGCACTTAGTAATTTTATACTCAATAAGGAAAGGATTTATTTAGTATTTTGGGTATTTTTTTATTATAGAGGATAATGTTATTTGTTCTATTGTTTTACTACAGTAAAACATATATCATAGCCTCATGAATTTATATGAAGCTATCGCCAACATAAAAAATAAAAAGCAATGCAAGGCTGTATTCAAAGATTTGTGTACTCCAAAAGAAATGGCAGCGCTTGAAGAAAGATGGGAAGTGGCCAAACTTCTTAGCACTAAACAATATACCTATCGAGAAATTGCACAGATGGTAGGTGCCTCTACTACTACCGTTACTAGGGTTGCAAGATTTATGTTCAATGAAAAGAATAAAGGCTACAGCAGCTTACTCAAATCATGACCGATGTAAGAATAAAAATTGCGCTACAAAGCAAGGGACGTCTAGCATCGCAATCTAAGGATTTGTTAGCTAAGGCAGGGTTTAAATTTAGAGAGAGAAACAATGCTTTAATTATCCGCTCATCCAACTACCCCCTAGATCTATTATTGGTTCGAGACGATGACATTCCAAACCTAGTGGACCAGAATATTGCAGACTTAGGAATTATCGGTGAAAACGTCTTAGTTGAGCAAAAACTTAGTAAAAACCTTGCCGATGTTCAAATTATAAAAAAACTAGGGTTTTCTAAATGCAGGCTCTCAATTGCGGTTAGAAAAGATCAAGATATCAATAGTTTAGGTAATAAAAAAATTGCAACCTCCTACCCTGCTATCTTGAAAGAATACTTGATAAATAATCAGATCAAAGCGGAAATTATAAATATCCATGGCTCAGTTGAATTAACTCCATTTATTGGTATTGCTGATGTAATTTTTGATTTAGTATCTACAGGAGCAACACTTGAATCCAATAACTTAAAAGAATTCAAAACTATCCTGAACTCTGAAGCAATCCTAATCGGGAATGCAAAATCCAATAACCCTAATCAACAAATGATCAATCGTTTAGTTTCGAGGATAACCTCGGTAATAGAAGCCGATGAAAGCAAATACGTGATGTTTAACGCTTTAGCAAAAGATACCGATAAGCTGATAGAGCTTTTGCCAGGAGTAGAGTCACCCACGGTAATACCACTGGCAGATAAATCTAAAGTAGCCATCCATGCCGTTTGTAAAGAAGAAGTATTTTGGGAAACGATTGAAACACTCAAAAAGAATGGTGCATCTTCATTGTTAGTACTCCCAATAGAAAAGTGGGTAAGCTAATGGAAGTTATTAGCAAGAATCAGTTTAAGTGGACTTCATTATCGTCCAATAAAAAAATTGTTAGCACTGTTTCCCGGTTTGATAAATGGTTAAGTGAAGATCCAAAAAAGGGTCTTAAACGAATCAACTCGCTTCTCAACATTAAAAATCAAAGATCGCTTAAGTGTGAAGCCAAAGAGTTTATCAACATAGAACAAGCTATTACAGATCAAGAAAAACTTGCCATTTATGAATCCATTAAAAATATTACCTACGTAGCTAAAAAACAATCTTCCGGGCTTACCAAACCGATAGAACCGTTAACAGGTTTGCAAATTTGGGAGCGAAAAATACCCATAGAAACAGTGGGTCTTTATGTACCAGGCGGTACAGCGCCATTAGTGTCTTCATTGATCATGCAGGCTGTGCCTGCAAAAATTGCAGGATGCAACAATATCGTTATCTGCACTCCCCCCTTAGCAAGCGGTAAAGTGCATCCTGCCATTTTGTGGACAGCGAAGCAGCTAGGTATAAGTGAAATATATAAAATTGGTGGCGCTCAAGCTATTCTTGCCATGGCAAATGGCTATTTCAATATCCCAAAAGTTCAAAAAATATTTGGTCCTGGTAATGCATATGTAGCAGCAGCAAAATCGCTTGTATCAAATAAAATTGCCATAGATATGCAGGCAGGCCCCAGTGAAGTCATGGTTGTTACAAACTCACTTCGTAACACATCGTTGGCTGCAGTCGATATTTTGTCTCAACTTGAACATGGAGAAGATAGTAAAGGTTGCGTTGTATCTAATTCGAAGCAAGTGTTACTTGAAATCCAGAGTAGCATCCTTAACAAATCCAAATCTTTACCTCGATCATCAATATTAACTAAGACTCTTAAAAATGTTCAGTTAGTAAAAACAAAGTCAAAGAAGGAAATCATAGAGATTATTAACCAAAGTGCACCGGAACACTTAGTCTTGCTAGACGATGACTATCCTACTTATGTGAATGAAGTCTCCAGTGCTGGCTCTGTGTTTTGCGGACCTCTATCTCCTGTTGCATTCGGAGATTATGCTTCAGGATCAAATCATGTCTTACCAACTGATGGTTGGGCTAAATCTACTTCCGGTCTGAGCGTTGATGCTTTTATGAAAAAAATAAGCTTTCAAACCGCAAACGCAAATGGTTTTAGTTCGTTAGCAGAATCTGTAATTGCTTTGAGTAGTTTAGAGGGATTAGAAGCCCACAAGCGCTCTGTAGAAGAAAGATTAACATCTTTAAATGTTACTGCTAGCAACGACTTCATTATTCGAGAAACCAAAGAAACCTCTATATATTGCTCCGTCAATGTTCAGGGAACTGGATTATAC
>JALRBL010000052.1 GCA_023257795.1 Gammaproteobacteria bacterium | reverse complement strand
ATACCTGTTGGTGAGATAAAAGAATTGGCAATCGCTGCTGAACAAAATGGTTTTCATTCTCTTGCAGTGTCCGATCACTTGTTTCATCCTAAACAATTTTCTGTGCCATATCCTTATACCCCTGATGGAAAAGTTAGGTGGGAAGAGGGTACCGATTGGCCGGATCCGATAAATTTATTATCGTTTTTAGCGGGTGCTACGAGCTCGCTTAATTTTTATACCTCAATATATATTCTTCCAGCCAGAAACGTCTTAAGAGTAGCCAAAGAGATAGCTACACTATCAAATTTATCCAATGGTAGATTTTCTTTGGGCATTGGAATGGGTTGGTTGCCTGAAGAATTTGAACTTGGTGGCGTACCCTTTAAAGATAGAGGTAAGCGTGCGGATGAAATGCTAGTTATCATGAAGGATCTTTGGGAGGGAAAATTTGTAGAATTTGAAGGACCATACCACTCATTCAAGCCCTTGCAATCACTTCCGGTGCCTGCTGAATCTGGTGTCCCAATATTAGTGGGAGGATTTTCTGAAAGAGCCTTAAGAAGAGCTGCAAGACACAATGGTTGGATTTCAGACATGCATAGTCTCAGTGAATTATCAGATTTAATCACTAAATTAGAAAACTTTAAAACTGAGTTAAAGAATAACGATCAAGCTTACCAAATTATTGCATTTAGTTGCTGGGATGCATTCCATAAAGAAGGTTTTGAAAAAATGTTCTCCCTTGGAGTCACCACTATTACAACATACCCTTGGTTCATGTATGGTAAGGACAATAGCGCCTCTTTAGCAGATAAGATAAAAGCCATTGAAAGTTTCGCTAAAGACTTTATTTTTTAATGTCAAATTTCTTTTTATTTTTTTTATTTAAAATTTGCTTTTTTTTAAGAATTTTGAGATCTTAATACTCAATATTTCTAATAAGTTCGAACTTACGGAGGGAATTATGAAGAAATTAATGCTTTTGCTTGGAGCCGTTTCCGTTCCAACATTTGCTGCATCCGGGGGAGATTTAAATGCTAGCGATTACGTTGGTGTTTCATTCTGGCTTGTTACTGCAGCCCTATTAGCTGCCACAGCGTTCTTTTTCTTAGAAAGAAGTAATGTTAGTGGTAAATGGAAAACTTCGCTGACTGTATCCGGCTTGGTTACTGGTATTGCTCTTTGGCACTATCTCTATATGAGAGGTGTTTGGGTTGAGACTGGTACATCACCAACTGTATTCAGATATATCGATTGGTTGTTAACCGTACCGCTATTAATTGTTGAGTTTTATTTAATCTTAAGAGCAGTTACTAATGTTGCTGCGTCATTATTTTGGAAATTATTCCTTGGCTCTATCGTGATGCTTGTATTTGGCTATCTTGGTGAGGCTGGAATAATGGCTGCTTGGCCTGCATTCATTATTGGGTGCTTAGCATGGTTCTATATGATTTATGAACTATGGGCTGGAGAGGGTGCTTCTGCTAAAAATGCATCTGGAAATGCAGCTGTAATGTCAGCATATAACACTATGATGTGGATCATCATTATTGGTTGGGCTGTTTACCCACTAGGCTACTTCTTTGGTTACTTAGGCGGGGGAGCTAATGAAGGTACTTTAAACCTCATTTACAACCTAGCTGATTTTATTAATAAAATCTTATTTGGAATTGTTATCTGGGGTGCTGCTGTAAGCGATAGCCACGACTAATAATTCTTTTTATTAAATAATAAAAAGCCCCTATTTGGGGCTTTTTTATTGCATAAAAGAAATACTTTTGTAACTATAAAATATATTTAGGAGAAATCATGACTGATTTAATCGTGCTGGCTTGTTTGCTGGCTTTAATTCAACTTTGGCTCGTGCCAGCAATCTTTAATCTTAATAATCTAAAATGGATGACTTCAAATCGTGATGAAGAACCAGAGGTTAGCGCAAACTATAAAAGAGCAAGAAGGGCTTGGCACAATTTACAAGAAACCTTTCCAATTTTTCTTGTCTTAGCAGTTTTGGGCGTAATTACTGGTACCGATCTTATGTTTGAAATGCAGTTATGGTTAGTATTTAGAGTAGCCCATTTAATTACCTACATGGCAAGCTTGAATCCATTGAGAACCTTGTCATGGATTGGTTCGTTGGTTGCTTTAATCATGATGGGATTAGCCCTTATTTAATTAAAATGTTAGACAATGTCATTAATCACATAATTTAAGTATATAAAAGAAACATTTTACATGCTTTAGTTTATACATTTATAATTTTTAATATGAGAACATTATTTGAAAAAATCGAAAATATATTAATAGCAATATCTCGCTATTTTTTAATTATCTTTGGGGCTTTATCAT
>JALRBL010000081.1 GCA_023257795.1 Gammaproteobacteria bacterium | reverse complement strand
ATAAGCGCTTTCTTCTTTTCCCGTCTTCGCATAAACCTGATAGTTGCTACCATTAAAAAAGCTATCAATCCCAACAACTACGCATTGGGATCCAAAGCGTTTGGCACGTTCTGTTATTAAATTTGGATTTTCAATCGCTGGAGTATTGATAGAGATTTTATCAGCGCCCGATGACAAGATATTTTCAGCAATTTGAATGTTGTTAATACCTCCTGCTACGCAGAAAGGTATATTGATGGCAGCAGCAATATCATTAATCCATTTCGATTTCACCGTTGTATTGTCAGCGCTGGCAGTAATGTCATAGAAGACAAGTTCATCTGCATTATCGATTGAGTATTGAGTAGCTAGATCAATTGGGTTCCCCATGACTTTATGGTTTTTAAATTGTATTCCTTTAACTACCATGCCATCTCTGACATCTAGGCATGGAATAATTCTTTTGGTTAACATGCAGCTAATTCCTCAAGGGTAATTTTTTTGTCATAGATGGCTTTGCCAACAATCACTTCTTCAATACCAATTTCACCAAGAGCCTTAATGTCAGCAATAGACGATATTCCTCCAGATCCAATTAAATTTATTTCAGGAAAAAATGATTTGATTTCTTTATAAACTTCAGTGTTTGGTCCTTGCAATAGACCGTCTTTGTCTATATCTGTTGCCAGCACATTCCTTGGCTTAAATTTTTCCATGAAATCGAACAAATTAATTTGACTTAATTGTTGCCAGCCGTGGGATGCAAGGAGAGGAGAGCCGTCAATAACCTTAAAGTCGAGTGCAAAAGTTATAGAATTTAAATCAATGCTCCTAAGGATTGTTTCAGTGAAATCAAAATTTGTAACGGCAGAAGTTCCTACGACTACTCTCTTAACACCTAACTTAAGTAAATTCCTAATTTCATTTAGCGTTCTGACACCTCCACCAAATTGAATGGATAACTCCGTGAGCGATAATATTTCATTCAGTTGCGAAATATTCTTTCTTTGACCGTCCTTTGCTCCATTCAGGTCAACTATGTGGAGGTTGAGAAACCCATGCTTTAAAAATAACTCTGCCTGTGATAGTGGATCATGATTGTATTTGGTAACGCTCTCAAAATTACCCTGTGTAAGTCTTACGCAAGTGCCATCCTTGATATCAATTGCAGGGAATATTCTCATTAACTCAATATTTTTTTTAGAAAGTTCATTCCCAATAAAGATGATTTTTCAGGGTGAAACTGAATACCGTAGTAATTTTTGTAACGCACAAATGCACTAAAATTAATACCGTAAGAAGAATGGCCCACGGTGAGATCTTCTTTGCTATCGACATAGTAACTATTAGCAAAATAATAATAGCCAGAGTACTCACCAAACTCTTTATTCATAGAAACTTGATTCCATCCCATATGAGGCACTGTTAGATTTGAATCCTTAAATCTTTTCACTTCCCCAGGTATCAATCCTAAACATTCAGTCTCTTCTTCTTCTGAATAATTAAACAGAACTTGCATACCCACACAAATACCAATAATAGGCTTGGTTGATTCTGCGAGCAGCGGTTGAATTAAGTCACGTTCTTTAAGATTGTTCATGATGTTTTTAGCAGCCCCAACGCCGGGAAGTAGTAATTTATCGCACTCACTAAAATCAGACCATTGGTTGCTTAACTTATAATCTACCCCAGCCCTTGATAAAGAATATTTGATCGACTGAAGGTTTGCTCCTCCAGTGTCTACGATTCCAATCATAGAATGCCTTTGGTCGATGATGGTAGGGCAGAATAACCAACAGCTTGCTTTAATGCTTGCCCTAGTGCCTTGAAGGTAGTTTCAATAATATGATGAGTATTTTCACCTGCTATCTTTAGGTGACAAGTAAACTGAGCATTTTTAACAAAGCTATCAATAAAATGAAATAGCATCTCTGAAGGAAAATCTCCAACATAGGGAAGCATTTTTGGAAGTGTTAGTTTTAAATTTGTTCTTGAACAAAGATCGATCGTAGCATTTGCTTTGCATTCATCCATCACTAGGGAGATGTCAGCATACCTTGTTATTCCATATCGATTACCAAGATTTTTATTGATGGCTTCTCCAAGTACTATAGATACATCTTCGATAGTGTGATGGGTATCAATGTTAACGTCACCTTTGCATTTCAAATAAATATCAAAGGATGAATTTCTAGCAAGCTGCTCAAGCATATGATCCAAAAACTTTATCCCTGTATCTATTTCATATAAACCAGTTCCCTGAACATTGACGGAGCAATATATAGAGGTTTCTTTGGTTTCTCGAATAATGAAGTCGTTGCTAGCAGCAACATTTAAAGATGTTAATCTTTCTTCTACAGAGCGCTTATGGGCTTCTAATCCCTCTAAACTACTCAAAGCAATTACAGATTCTGCTAACGAACTAAAACCATTTGCGTTTGCGGTTTGAAAGCTTATTTTTTTCATAAAAGCATCAACGCTCAGACCGGAAGTAGA
>JALRBL010000097.1 GCA_023257795.1 Gammaproteobacteria bacterium | reverse complement strand
AAGGCCAAAAGTTCTTGAAACAACTGCTTTAGGAGCCGCTTTTCTAGCTATATTCCAAAACCTTCTTGCTGAGGACCATTAAAATCTGGGTTTTCTTCTAAACCATACGTTCTGCATGCATTAAGAAAAAGCCTTGATGTGGGCAATGATCCTTTAAAAGTTTCTACCCACAACTTCCCAAAATTACCATGATACTGGTCCACATGGTCCTGATTATTTTCAAGGGCAATAAAATATGGCAACAATGAATTGAAAGACCAACCGAGCTTTGGATCAAGCCATGCATCATAATCTTGATGTTGACCACGAATATAGAGCATTCCATTGATGCTGCTTGAGCCACCTAATGTTTTACCTCTGGGAGAATTGATGGTTCTATTAAATAATTTAGCTTGAGGGACTGTTTCATCACACCATCCATATTTTTTGCTTTTAAATAATGAGCTTGCTGCAAGAGGTATTTTGATTTGTAAACCATTGTCCCTAGGTCCCGCTTCAATAAGGCAGACAGAGTTATTAGGATTTTCACTTAGTTTATTTGCTAAAACACATCCAGCGCTTCCTGCTCCAACGATAATATATTTAAAGTTAAATTTCATTCGGCTATGATGCTCATATGAAACAAATTATAGCAATCGGTGGAGGCGGTTTTGGAAGAAATCCTCAAGAAAATTTAATTGAACAATATATTCTGGATCAAACCAATAAGAAAAATCCTAATATTCTTTTCATACCAACCGCAACTGGCGAATTAGATTCTTATATAGTGAATTTCTATAAGGTGTTTTCTAAACTTAAATGTCAGCCCAACCATTTATCTTTTTTTAAAAGAACTCCTGATTTAAAGCAATTAATAGCAGCACAAGATGCTATTTTTGTAGGCGGTGGGAATACCAAGAGTATGTTAGCTGTATGGCGTGATTGGGGCTTGGATAAGATATTGCTAGAGGCTTATGAAAAAGGTGTCGTGATGTCTGGTGTAAGTGCTGGAGCAATCTGTTGGTTTAATGAGGGGATAACTGATTCTTGGGAGTCAGCATTAAAAATAATGCCATGTCTTGAGTTTGTTTCCGGGTTATGTTGCCCTCATTATGATGAAGAGCCAGCAAGACGACCGGCAACAAAGAAATATTTATTAAAATACAAAGATAGAGAAGTGATTGGTATAGAGGGTGGTTGCGCGCTTCACCTTAGAGATAATCAACCCCATAGAGCTATTAGATTTTTAAAAGGTAAGAATGCATATCGTGTTACCCAAAAAAATAACCACATTATTGAATCTCCAATAAGAGTCCACTCGTTATTGAAATGAATCTTTGGAGATTGATTAATCCGTTGGTGGTTCTGTTGCTAAGATCACCAATGCATTTTCTTGCCAGTAACAATCTTATATTTATTACTTTTAAAGGTAGAAAGACAAATCGCTCTTTTAATATTCCTGTTAGCTATCATCAAGATGGAAATGAGCTAATTGCACTAACCTTAAAAAAGAACTTATGGTGGAAGAATTTAAAAAATCTTGAATCAACTATGATTAGATTAAAAGGTAAATCTTTAACTGTAGGGCTATCGATTGTTGAAAATGATGTTGAGCTTGTCAAACAAAAAATGCGCGAACTTATAATTGAAAAACCAATTGATGCTTTCTTTGCAAAAGTAAAACTTGATCAGGATAAAATGCCTATTGAATCCTCATTAGTTGAAGCAGCAAATAAACATATTGTTTTAAAATTTAATCTTTAACTTTTATGAAAATTTATTTAATTGCACCCTTATTTTTATGTTCAATAACATGTTCTTTGTCCGCTAAAGAAATTATGTGCGAACTTAAAGGCAATTATGAGACAACCTACGGTGTCCCAAATAGAAATTATCTCAAGGACTTTGGTGATGCGCTAAAAACTTTTACAGCCGGGCCATACACTGGCTTTTTTGTAGACAAAGCTAAGGAAAATATTTCAGATAATTGGAATGCTGAAGAATTTCATGTGGTCCAGTACTGGACCATAGATAAGAATGATGAAATTACTCTTAGCGGCTATGATCTAGACCCAGCTATTTCCTGGATAATTCCAGAATCAGAAAAAAATCTTAAACAATCAGGTAAAAACATCTTGCTAGAAGAATTTGTGCCAACTGATACCGTGCATCCTGCGTCAGATGAGATGATCGTTGATTATTATAAAATTATAAACAGCATCAATCGATATACTGGTAAAGGGAGGGTAGAAGGTAATATTTGGTTAAGTGGAAAAGATCTTAAATCAATAAAAGCTCCTAAGGTCTCTTTCATAGCCAGAGGAAATTGCACTGATTTAAAAAAGAAATTCTGAATTTGTTTATTTCAAAAAAAATTCTTGCCAGAAAGTGCAATATTTCATTAGATAGTCTCAATCAATTAATAGAGTGCTCTATTTTCGATGAGCAAGAATTAGTAAATACTTATTTAGTAGAACTATTCGGTATGAATGAACCTAATTACGATGTTCGTATCATGCCATGGATGCTATTTCTCTCACTCATTGAAACCAAACAAATCAAAGTTTCTAGAGACGAAATGACGATATTGTTTGAGGAATATGTATCACAATCAACTGATCCAATGAGCCTATCAATCAATATTGAAAATAGGTCAATTGAGATTTGGGATGGATATTCCAACCACTCAATTGAAGAATTTAAGACTAAATCAGATTTCATGCAGGGTATGAAGACGTTTACTCGAAAATTTACTAAATTATTAAATTAAATCTCTGTTCTGTTAAAATTAAACTTCTTATAAGGATTAACTATGTTTACAAGAATGGATGAAAGCACAAGAGAAGATTGGGAACATATTAGAAATGAACATATGCCCCATGTTCTTGATATGCCAAACAGAATTATTTCTATGCTAAAACAACTGGATGGTGTTTCGCTTGGCTTTAATACCGATCAATTGCATCATGCCTTGCAAACTGCAACCATGGCAAGAAGAGCCGGAGCTGATGAAGAAATGATAGTTATTTCCTTGATTCATGATATGGGCAAGGTAATTAATGTCCCAAATCATGGGCAAATCTGTGCTGAAATTATAAAGCCATATGTTAGCGAGGATGCTTATCACATCATTCGCACGCATCAAGACTTTCAGGGCGAGCACTACTATCACTACATGAACAAGCCAAGGGATTTAAGAAATCAGTATAAACATGAATCATGGTATACAAAGGCCGAAGAATTTACTGATCAATGGGATCAGGCAGCATTTGACGACCAATATGAAGTGGATAGCCTGGAATCATTTATTCCGTTAATTAACAAAATCTTTGCAGCACCAAAACAGTTAGTCTAACTACCTAGTTTATGAATTTTGGGATCCCAACAGCCATGATACCTGTTGGTGAGATAAAAGAATTGGCAATCGCTGCTGAACAAAATGGCTTTCATTCTCTTGCAGTGTCCGATCACTTGTTTCATCCTAAACGATTTTCTGTGCCATATCCTTATACCCCTGATGGAAAAGTTAGGTGGGAAGAGGGCTGCCTGTCGGTGCCCACCATTTATGACAAGGTCGACCGCCACGCCAAGGTACGCGTGCGCGCCCTCAACCGCGATGGCGAGACCTACGAGTTCGAAGGCGAAGAACTGCTGGCCGTGTGCGTGCAGCACGAACTCGACCACCTCGCTGGCAAGGTGTTCGTCGAATACCTCTCGCCGCTCAAGCGCAACCGGATCAAGACCAAGCTGGTCAAGCGTCAGCGCGACGAGCAAG
>JALRBL010000037.1 GCA_023257795.1 Gammaproteobacteria bacterium | reverse complement strand
CATCAAGACCTAATTGAGGACTTCCCAAAGTAATCAAATCACCTTTTTCAGAAGTATTGCTACTCATGATTCCAATTTTTGTTACTCCATCAAACAGGCTTACTGCATTTTGAATTCCATGCCAAAGTTGAGAATAGGTTATTGGCTTTCCTTGATCTTCGATTGCAACCAGTTCATCGTGAGAAGCCCATTGATAGATAAGCTGAATTGTCTTTTGAGACACTACTAGGATGCTTGAAGAACTGAATCAGATTGAGAGAATTGACCAGAGTCTTTAACTAAACACACCCATGGGTCTGACTCATAATAAGTTCCCCATAGGTTTGCATTTGAGATTTTGGAACTGTCAGCCTTTGCAATTTTCTCTAAACCTAGGCAAGCACGGTTTAATATAGTCCTTAATTTTTTTGTAGCAGTAAATATCATTGCATTGCAGGACAAATTTCTTCCAAGATTTGTAGCGCCCGCTAAAAGAACCCAAAGCCCCAATCTTGAAGTGGATGCAAGAGTGGTAATTTCAATCAGATGGTATTTCTTTATTTTTTTTAATTGAGATGAATTCAAATAGTGACTTGAAAACAATTCATTTTGCCCAACACGAATACTGCAAGCACTCAAAATCTTACCACAAACATCAAAACTGATTCCTATTCGCTCTGGAAAATCATTAATGATTGCAGAATACTCATTCGTATAGATCGAAGTGATGAATATCTCAGCTCTCTTTCTTAATGGATGACCAGGCTCAACCACCGCAAAGTTAATATTTGAATCCATGAAAACATTATCGAAAAATTTATTTACGAAATGCTTACAGATTTGAAAGAAATAGAAAAAAAAGTTTCATTGTTAATAGTCTCTGCAGAAATAATTCCATCAGACAAATCACATATTTTTTTTACTATAATCAAGCCAAGTTTTAAGCCTGAATTAAATCCTTTGTTTTTTTGCTGGTATAGCAAGCTATTAAAGTTATTTTTTCCTATGCCTATTCCGTTATCTTTAACTATCAAATTATTATTTGCTATGGATATCTCTATTGCTTTTTTTGAGTCATCAGCCTTAGCCTTGAGAGCTTTAATGGCATTTTCGATCAGATTTTTAATCAAAATATCAAACAAAGCTTGACTGCATCTGATTATTGTTGGTTTTGCTGTTTGAACATTAAAACTGAGTTCAATATTTTCTAAATTATGATGATTTATAAAAGATGTTACGCTCAACCTAGCAGCATCCTCGAGATCTAATTCAATAAAATTTGAGGAAGAGGAATTCTCTACTCTAGATAGCTCAAATAGAGCATTTATTACAGATTCTATTTTATTAACCTCATGAGATAAGACCTCGCTGTCGACCTCACCTGAATCTTTTTCAAGACTAAGCTTTAAAGAAGCCAATGGATTTCTAATTTCATGGGAAACGGAATCTAAAAAAAACTTTTGTTCTTTATAATCGTTCTCAATTTTTGTTAGGGCCTCATTAAATTTTAGTATGATTCCCTCCATTTCTTTAGGAGCTCCTTTTGTAATCAGGCGGTTTGAAGGGTTTTTAAAATCAATCTCTTTTGCTGAAGTTGCGGCCCTATGCATTGATCGGAATGAAAAACTTATTACGAGGTAGGCAGTAATTAGTAGTGAAATTATGTAAATTATCAAAATTTCTTGTCTTTGCTCAAAGAGCTCATCCATCAACTCATCGTACATAACATCTTTATGTGCAGGCCCCTGAGCAACCTGAATATTAATAGGCTTTCCGTCAATTTCAATCCATCTTTGAAGACCCTGAAAGATATGATCTCCTCCATACATCTGACGATAATACGTAAAGTATTGATTACTATTTAGCAGACTCAAGCTTTCTGGTACAAGCTTATCCTGAATAGTTGGAGATCCAAACAAAAAACCTTCTTCACTATTAATAGCAAAGACAAATTGCCCGCCTGAATAAAAATATTGATCAGATAAAATTGAAGGAAGCTCTATGGTAATCAGTCCCTCTTTTACAGAAAGGTGCCTTTCCAGATCAGATAATTGCCCTCTTAAGGTTCTATCATTTAGTGTGTCGAGGTGACCATTAAAATCTTTGCTAAAAAAAAATATAGCGGTTATGCCCCCGATAATAGATGTGAGAGCTAAAACAAATATTACTCTAAATCTTAAAGAATTAATCATTCAATGCTTCGAGCTTAAAGCCTAGTCCTCTGTAATTTTGGATAGTAGTCTTGCTCTGATTATCCAAAAGTTTTTTTCTTAATCTGTGGACCAATACTTCTATAGCATTTGGGGTTATGTTTTGATTAAGCTCATAAATTGCATTTGCAATCTGAGTTGCATTTACCAATAATTCTGGTTTTCTTAGAAAAAGCTCTATTAAGTAAAATTCCTTTTTAGAAATCTTGCAAGCTCTAGAATCTATAAATAGCTCTTTAGATAATAAGTGAAGCGATAAATCTGCAAATTCAATAATTTCGCTTGAGATCTCATTTGGTCTTCGCATTAAGGCACGAATTCGAGCACTAAGTTCTTTGAAGTTAAAAGGTTTTACCAAATAGTCATCCGCACCAGCGTCCAGCCCCTCAACCCTGTCTTCAATTGAATCTTTTGCAGTTACTAAAATTATAGGCAGGGCGATATTTGAAGCCCTGACATTTTTGATCAGGTTAAAAGATAGGCCATCAGGTAACATGGCATCAAAAATACCAAGCTGGAATTCTTTTAGACTTAGTAGCTCAGTAGCTTCTTTAATTGTGTGTGCTTGTTCTACTAAAAAACCTTTCTTGGATAGCTCTTCTTTTAAGGCATTATTTAAAGATGGGTTATCTTCTAATAATAAAATGTTCATTTGAACATTATTTATTCATCTAAAATATAGTCAATGATGGAGCCATCATCTCCGAGAAACTGAACATGAACAAGTCTGTTATGTGAATCGTACCAAAGCTCCCTTGCAAGGTCACCAGTCATTGAAAAATGTCTTGCTTTAAGTATTTTTTTTCCTGTGGTTTGAATGTCTTCTTCTCCAAGATCTTCAATTTCTATATTCATGATAGAACCATCAAGCGTGTTCATTAGTTCTGCGGTTTGAATAGTTGATATGTTCCACAGACTTGCAGGGATGTAAGTTTTTTCTAAGGAGGAAAAATCACCCCTGCTACTGTGGATTGAAGTATCATGAAGTCTTAAGAATTTATCAGTACCATTGTCATTTGTGGTTGAGTCGTATCCTATAAGGATACCTTTTTTCCATATTTCGGTGGCTTCATGAATAAATTTATAAACTGGAATGAAGCCTAATTTGACAACAACATCAGTAGATATTTGAACTGACATATCATCATTTTGAGTCCCATTAAAATTAAAAGAATGCGTGCCAATTTGTTTGCCTTTTCTTTCCACAACATAGTCAAGAGATTGAGAATATGTATAAGAAGCAATCCCTAGCATAAAGATAAGAAAAAGATTTTTCATCAAAGAGCTCCAGTTGATAAATAATAATACAAATTATTTCCTTACATCTTTCTTACAATTTCTAATAAAAATATATTTACGTAAACGTATAATGGCTGGATGAATAATAAAAAATTTTTAATGGTCTTTTGTGTGGTTTTGTTCAATATTCCCTCAAAAGCAATGCATCACGAAAATCTTTTGGTATCGCCTGATTTAGAAAATGCTATTAATGCTGAAATTAGACTAGAAAGCTCCCAAAGAGATAAATTTAGAAATCCAAAAGATACCCTTTCTTTTTTTAAGATAAGTCCTACTCAAACTGTTGTGGAACTTGCTCCAGGGGGAGGATGGTACACTGAGATTTTAGCTCCTTATTTAAAGGATCGTGGCAAACTTATTGCTGCGCACTATAATCCCAACCAAGGCGATTACTATAAAAGATCAAGGGATAACTTCGATGCAAAACTGGCATCAAGTGATATCTATGAAAAAGTTGGAGTTGTGCATTTATTAGAATCTTATGGCGAAGAAGGAACAGCAGATCTTGTTTTAACATTCAGAAATTTGCATAACTGGATTGGTAGAGAGGATATAGATAATGTATTGAGATCTTCTTATGCAGTTCTAAAATCAGGCGGGCTATTTGGTGTTGTAGACCACAGAGCAAAGCCTGAGACATCTCTGGAAGATATGAGAAAATCAGGATACATGACTGAGGCCTATGCGATTGAATTGATTGAAAAAGCTGGATTTAAGTTTGTGAGCTCGTCAGAGGTCAATGCCAATCCCAAAGATACCAAAGACCATGAAAGAGGCGTTTGGACACTTCCACCTTCACTAAGACTTGGGGATCAAGACAGAGATAGGTACCTTGAAATTGGAGAAAGTGACAGGTTCACTTTGCTTTTTCAAAAACCTTAGTGAAAAATCTCTACCCTCCTATAGAGCCTTTTGAGACTCATGTTCTCAATACAGACTGTCATTCGATTTATTATGAGGTTTGTGGAAATCCAGATGGAAAACCAGCTATATTCGTTCACGGTGGCCCTGGTGGTGGAGGCAGTAAAGATGTGAGGAGATTCTTTAATCCAGACTTATATAAGATCGTAGTATTTGATCAACGTGGGTGCGGAAGAAGCAAGCCCCATGCATCTCTCGAACAGAATACTACTTGGGATCTTGTATCGGATATGGAAAGCATCCGAGAGAATCTTTCCATAGATTCATGGTTGGTTTTTGGCGGGTCTTGGGGAAGCACATTGTCATTGGCTTATGCCCAGGAATATCCTGAGCGTGTTAGTGAGCTAGTATTAAGGGGTATTTTTATGCTTCGGAAGAAGGAGCTTGACTGGTTTTATCAAGAAGGTGCCAGTAAGATTTTTCCAGAAGCATGGGAAGAATTCCTTAAGCCGATAGCTCAAGATAAAAGAAATAATCTAATGGAATCGTATAGAGAGATTTTTTATGGATCAGACTATCGTGAAAAGCTAAAAGCTGCTATTGCTTGGTCAAAATGGGAAGCTGCTACCAGCAGTTTAATATTTAGCCAGGCTCGAGTAGATGACTTCCAAGAGCCAGAATTTGCCTTAGCATTTGCAATGATAGAAAACCATTATTTTGTAAACAAAGGGTTTTTCAGTCATGAAAACCAGCTGTTAGATGGTATTAATAAGATGTTTAATTGCTTTTCTTGCTTCATCTTCTTGTATTTTTGAAAAATTTA
>JALRBL010000028.1 GCA_023257795.1 Gammaproteobacteria bacterium | reverse complement strand
ACAAGCAGCATTAATCTTGCAATAGCCTCTTTTTTCAGATTTTCAAAAGGGATTTTTACTTTAGAGATAATAAAGACTGCTATTACTGCAAAAATTGATATCAAGATGATATCTAGGGTAAGGAGTCCAGATGCTTCCGCTGCATCTGTGGAAATGATGTTTAATATCATTACATCATCAATAATGATTCCAAATTTATAAGCAAAATAACTTGAATAGATTCCTATGAGCGTGAAAGCTGAGAAGACAACTTTTAAAGTGAACTTATTTGAAATCAAGGAAAGAAATAATGCATTGATAGTTGTAACTAAAATCAGCAGTGAAATTATGAAAGTTAATCCACCAGAGCTTATGGGATAAATTTCCAGCACTTTCTCTACAAGGGTGTAATTAAAGATGACCGCTGCAAGAAATGAGTAAATTAAGATAATTTTTGATTGAGTTGTAAGCCTAAGCATTACTAGAAATCTAAAAATTTGTATATTGCCTCTATCCAAATAATACAAGTTATTATTAAGGCAGCTAGCACAGCAAGAGAGCCATAATCTTTTGAGATACCAATTAAAGGGTCTGCCTCAATAGATACTTTATCAGCCAATCTTTCAATAGCAGTATTTAATGCTTCTATGCTTATTAAAAAAAGCACTGATCCAATCATTATTAATGAATGCAAAAAGCTATCAGCAATTATTGGCGCAAATATAATAGCCAATCCTAGGGCAAATATTTCTTCTCTAATAGCTTTTTCATTCCTGAATCCGTATCTTAGGGCATTGAGGGAGTTTCTAAATGCATCCAACCATCTTTTCATAGGATCTCCAATGACTAATTTTTTAGACCAAGATAATTGAAAATAGTTTTATTAATTCTAGATTGATTACATAAGTCTAATGTGTATTACTGGAGCTGAGGACTCATAATCCATTGGTCGTAGGTTCAAATCCTACCGGGCCCACCATCAAGCAAAGACAAATTCCCAGTCTTTAATGAATTTTTATCAGAAATAATCAAAAATGCTTGAGTAGAAATTGGAACACCATATACTGTCGGCTTCAAAGGAAAATACAACATCTCGAAGTAAATCTTTCTTCTTAAATTTTATTATGAACCAAGAAAAAATAAGGAATATTGCAATCATTGCGCATGTTGATCATGGTAAAACCACCTTGGTAGATAAATTACTTCAGCAATCTGGAGGGCTGGATCGTAAAAATATGGATGCCGTTTGCATTATGGATTCCAACGATCAAGAAAAAGAACGTGGCATTACTATTCTTGCAAAAAATACCGCAATTAAGTGGCGAGATCACCATATCAATATTGTAGATACACCAGGACATGCTGATTTTGGTGGTGAGGTTGAGCGTATTCTATCAATGGTCGACTCAGTGCTTTTGTTGGTAGATGCTGTAGATGGCCCAATGCCTCAAACACGATTTGTTACCCAAAAAGCATTTGAAAAAGGTTTATGCCCAATTCTAGTTGTTAATAAAGTTGATAGACCAGAGGCAAGACCTTATTGGGTCATTGATCAGGTATTTGAGTTATTTGATAATCTTGGTGCAACAGATGAACAGCTAGATTTTTCTATTATTTATGCATCAGCACTTCAAGGTATTGCTGGTTTTGAGCCAGATAACCTCTCATCGGATATGATTCCGCTCCTTGACATGATCATTAACAATGTGAAACCTCCTAAAGTTGAGAGGGACGCACCTTTCAGGATGCAGATTAGTGCTCTCGACTATAACTCGTACGTTGGAACTATAGGTATTGGAAGAATTTATTCAGGCTCAATCAAACCAAATGATCGAATAGTAGTAACCCATGAAAGTAAGCCAGCCAGAAAAGAAAAAATATTGCAGGTTTTAAGTTATAACGGTCTAGAGAGAATTGAAGTAACTGAAGCGCACGCTGGAGAGATAGTTTGCATTACAGGGATAGGTGATTTGAATATATCCGATACACTCTGTGATCCTGAATTTCCTCATCCACTGCCATCTCTAAAAGTAGATGAGCCAACTGTCAGCATGGTCTTCCAAGTTAACGACTCTCCGTTTGCAGGCAAGGAAGGAAAGTATGTCACCTCACGAAATATCAAAGAAAGATTAGAGCAAGAGCTAATTCATAATGTAGCACTTCGTGTTGAGCAAGGAGAATCTCAGGATAAATTTAAGGTATCAGGTAGAGGTGAGCTTCACTTATCGGTATTAATTGAATCGATGCGAAGAGAAAACTTTGAGCTTGCAGTTTCTAAACCCCAAGTAGTTCAAAAAACTATTGAAGGCGAGATACATGAGCCATACGAACTTGCAGTGATTGATATTCAGGATATTCATCAAGGTGCAATTATGGAGCAAATGGGTCTTAGAAAAGGCGATCTTAAATCGGTTCAGGTCACTGAAAATGGACGATTAAGAATGGACTTCATTGTTCCCTCTAGAGGTTTAATTGGTTTTCGCTCTAGTTTTTTAACATTGACACAGGGCACTGGAATTCTAACTAGTGTGTTTGATCATTATGGAGTAGCAAAGAAAGGAGATATAGCAAAAAGACAAAATGGTGTGCTTGTATCAATGATAGGTGGGAAGACATTAGCCTACTCACTTTTTAATTTGCAGAACAGAGGCAAAATGTTCGTTGGTCATGGAACAGAGGTATACAAAGGACAAATAGTTGGGCTTCATTCAAGAGAAAATGATTTACCGGTTAATCCTACTAAAGGAAAACAGCTCACAAACATAAGAGCAGCTGGCAATGATGAAAACTTAATTTTAATCCCCCATATTCAGCATACTTTAGAACAAGCATTGGAGTTTATTGAAGACGATGAACTGGTTGAAGTTACTCCAAAAAATATCCGACTAAGAAAAAAGATTCTTCGTTGACCACATCCAGTCTTAGCTAAAAAATAGTTTTGAAGAAAGTTTTAACCTTACATTATTTTTTTAATTATTAACCGTTGCTCAACTTAACCTCCTAAAAAAATCCAAAAGTCCTAGGAACATTCTCAAAGGGAAATTTTTTTTTCATCTCACTCATTAAAATAGTTGTAGACAAACTAAAAAAATAGGAATACATTTCGCAAAAATAACCTTTCTTTAAGGAGAAAAAATGGCTACTAAAAAACCAGCCGCTAAAAAACCAGCTGCTAAACCAGCAGCTAAACCAGCAGCTAAAAAACCAGCCACCAAAAAGAAATAAGTTTCTTAAGGTAAAAACGGCGGTATTTAGTACCGCCGTTTTTATTTATATCATCCCGATTTTGCTTTTATTAACTTTTGTAAATCATTTAATATGTTCTAATGTCTTTTTTCTCTGAACTTAAGTTGATCTCGCCTTCGATTGGAGCAGAGATTAATAATGTTGATTTAAAAAAAGTAGAGGGCAATGCTATAAATGAGCTCAAGGATCTGCTTTCAAGACATAAAGTTTTATTTTTCCCCAATCAAAAAATCTCTATTGAGGATCATGTTGCATTTGGAGAGAAGTTTGGAGAGCTGCAGGGTCATCCGCATATAAATAATCCAAATATCAAGCATGCTAAAATCTTTGAATTAGCTGCATCTTCAGGTGGCATTGCTGATGAGTGGCATACAGATTTAACTTTTCAAGAACAGCCAGCACTGTTGTCCATCCTTCACATGGTAGAGTTGCCAGAGGTAGGAGGGGATACATTGTGGACCGACTTGGTCGCAGCTTTTAAAGCTTTATCAAAGCCCATTCAAGACATGTGCATGGAGCTTTCAGCATTGCACGATGCTTCTCCGCATCTTCATCCAGAAAAAATGACAATTCATCCGGTAGTTCGAAAGCATCCCGATACCAATGAACCCGTCCTTTATGTAAACGAACACTTCACTAGGCGTATCGTTGAATTTGCTCATGAAGAGAGTGAGCACTTTCTAAAATTTCTAACCTCTTGGGTTCAAAAGCCAGAGTTTTCGCTTAGGTATAAATGGCAAAAACATACAGTAGCTATGTGGGATAATCGTTCCACTCAGCATTATGTAGTCAATAATTTTGAGGGAGAGAGAATCATTCAAAGAGTTACCGTTACTGGAGATAAAATTGAGCCATACAAACAATCTTCCTATCAGGCTTGGAATGCAAATGGTAAGTTTTCTGCAAAAAGCAGATACGACTTTCAATTAATGGGATATTTAGATTCAATTTTCAAAGAAAAAAATTAGTCCTAAACATTTGCCTACTAGCTTTTCCATGATATCTACATATGATAAATATCGTTCTAATAATCTAATTAATAAGAATAGGATTTAATAATGCTTCAATCTTCTTACACTTTGCCATGTGGTCAGATCATTAAAAATAGAGTTTGCAAAGCCGCAATGACAGAAAGAATTGCGAAGGGCGATAACTTAGCGCATGAGGGTCATATCAATCTATACGATACCTGGGCTGGGGGTGATATTGGTATTTTACTGACAGGGAACGTTCAGGTAGATAGACGATGTATTGAAGGTCCGGCTAATGTAGTGATTGATAAATCGAATTATCAGCTTCAAATGGAAACATTAAAAAAATGGGCTGAAGCAGGTACTAAAAATGACACGCAGCTTTGGATGCAAATTTCGCATGCGGGCAGACAAACTCCTGGAGAGATAAATCCATCGCCTCAAGCGCCTTCAGATATTGGATTAAAAATTCCTGGTAGAAAGTTTGGGATACCCAAACCAATGACCGAAGAAGAAATTCTTGAGTTAATTGAAAGATTTGTATTCACTGCTACTATTGCTAGGGAAACCGGTTTTACTGGCGTTCAATTTCATTCAGCTCATGGATATTTGCTTTCCGAGTTTCTGTCTCCTGATATTAATACTCGAACTGATGCTTGGGGTGGGTCTCTAGAAAATAGGACTAGGATACATTTAGAAATTATTAAACGCTGCAGGGCAGCAGTTGGAAATGATTTCCCAATTTCAGTAAAACTAAATTCAGCAGATTTTCAAAAAGGTGGCTTTTCTGCTGAAGAGAGTATCGAGGTAGCGCAAATTTTTGAAAATGCAGGAGTTGATTTAATTGAAATATCTGGCGGCACCTATGAGCAACCAAAATTAATCGGAGTGGATAATATAAGTATTAACCCTGAAAGAAGTGAAATTCGTAAAGATAGTACCATTGCTCGCGAAGCATACTTCTTGGATTACGCAGCTCGAATTAGGGATACTGTGAAAATGCCGCTAATGGTAACCGGTGGTTTTAGAACAAAACAGGGGATGGAGAATGCGCTTGCAAGTGAGATATGCCAAATCGTTGGTGTGGGCAGACCTCTATGTGCTGACCCCCATTGTATAAAAAAATTATTTACGGGTGAGATAGAAAAACTGCCAAATTTTGAAAAAACTCTTTCTCTTGGTCCATGGATTTTTTCTCCCAATAGCCCCTTTACTTTGATTCAAGCCATTAATGCTTTTGGAGCTATGGCATGGTTCTATCAACAAATCAAAGAGATGTCGAAAGGCCGCATGCCTGACCTAGAAAAGAAACTCTTGCAAGCATTCTTAGCAGACACAAAAGAAGATAAGCTTGCTATTCAGGAATATCTCAAACATCAAAGCTAAGAAATGAGCGAGCTTGAGATCATTGTTATCTTTTCATTGATCTCTTTTATAACTTCTTTTATAACATCCGTTGCAAGCGTTGGAGGTGGCATGATTATGCTTGCTACCTTGGGACAATTTTTTTCTCCAAATGCACTTATTCCATTACATGCTGTTATCCAGATTTCTAATAATTTATCTCGAGCATTTCTATTTAGAAAATACATAGCCTTTTCTCTCTTAAAAAGGGTGGTAGTTGGAAGCGTTATTGGATCACTTTTTGGGGTACTGTTTTTTTCTTTAGTTTCTGAAGATGTAATTCTTGGCTTAATAGGTGCTTTTATTTTATGGATGTTATTTTTTAAGACATCTTTAAAAGCTATTACTAACAAGCTATCTGATTTATTTTGTGGGGCGCTATCTGCAGGGGTTGGAATGGTGGTAGGCGCAAATGGTCCTGTGGTATCTACATTCTTGGCTGCCAAGGATCTGCAATCAAAAGAGCTTATTGCTACTCATGGAGCCATCATGGTTTGTCAGCATCTTTTGAAAATTATTGCCTTTATCACACTATTCAAATTTGCCTTATTAGATTTTTTGACTCTAATAATTTGTACCACCCTTACAGGGTTTGTTGGAGCATGGGTTGCAAAAAAAATTTTAGATAAGATCCCACAAAATATCTTTGATAAGGGCCTTAAGCTTATATTATTTCTCTTAGCACTAACAATGATAATTAGAGCTCTGGGCTTCTAAAAAATAATGACAGCGAACTCATTTATTGCTTAAAAACATTACTAAAAATCTCTAATAGATTGGTAATGTTTTCTTGATCGGGATAATGCTCTCTACAAACCAATGCTATTTCTCGATGCGGGCCCGGTTCATTAAGATGAGAGACAAATAAATTTTTTTGATTCGCTACTAACTCTTTCAAGGCCATCTGAGGAACTAGGGTAGATCCCATTTTTCCTTTTACTAATTGAATAAGAGTAGTCAAACTCGAGGCTTTAAGGGAGTAGGAAATAGATGATCGAATTTTACAGGCATCAAGAATATGATCTTTCAAACAGTGCCCATCTGATAAGAGCATTAATTTAGATTCATGTAATTCGCTTGCCTTTATCTCAGATTTGCCTGCAAGTTTATCGTTCTGGTGAGTTACTAAGAAGAAATCTTCTCCCCAAAATGGATAGGTTTTTAATCCTTTGGTATCGTAAGGAAGGGCAAGGATAGCTATATCTAGATCTCCTTCTTTTACCTGTTTAACCAAAATATTTGATTGGCTTTCTTCAATTTTAAGTGAAACCGAAGGAAGCTCTTTTTCAATCTTTGGCAAGATCAGTGGTAAGAAATACGGACTTATGGTTGGGATGATTCCTAGTGATATTGGACGAGATATTTTTGAAAATATTTCAGCCAGTTCATTTATTCCTTTAATCTCATTTTTTACTAGTTTTGCTTTTTGGAGTATTTCCCTTCCTGCTTGGGTCACAATAACCTGTTTATTGTTTCTCTCAAATAATTGAAGCCCTAAGTGAGCTTCAAGCTCTGTAATTGCATTACTTAAGGTTGATGGTGAAATGAAACACTCATCTGCAGCTTTCTTGAAGTGTAAATTTTTTTCAATGGCAAGCGCGTAATCTAGTTGCTTTAAGGTAATCATTAAAAGCTATTCTATCATTTATAAAATCGAATATAAGATTCATTATTATTATATTTACCAATAGATTAAAACTCTGTAACCTATGAGATCACATTTTACTAAAGTAAAAGGAAGTTAATATTATGAGTAACGAAACTGAAAATAAATGCCCGGTGATGCATGGAAGTCTAGCTTCTAACAGCTCATCAGGCACATCTAATAAAGATTGGTGGCCTAATCAGTTAAATCTTGGAATCCTGCATCAGCATGATAAAAAAAGCAATCCTATGGATGAGGGCTTTAACTATGCTGAAGAATTTCAAAAACTAGATTACGAGGCACTTAAAAAAGATTTAACAGATTTGATGACAGATTCTCAAGACTGGTGGCCAGCAGACTATGGTCATTATGGTCCTTTCTTCATCAGAATGACGTGGCATGCTGCTGGAACCTATAGAATTGGCGATGGTAGAGGCGGCGGAGGGACTGGCGCACAAAGATTTGCACCATTGAATAGTTGGCCAGATAACGGTAACTTAGATAAGGCTAGAAGACTCCTTTGGCCGATAAAGAAGAAATACGGTAAACAAATCAGCTGGGCTGATTTATTAATTCTCGCAGGTAATGTTGCAATTGAGTCAATGGGTGGAAAGACCTTTGGATTTGGTGGCGGCCGACCAGACATTTGGGCTCCAGAAGAGGACATCAATTGGGGCGCTGAAACTGAATGGCTTACTAATGAGAGATACAGCGGCGTAAGAGATTTAGCAAATCCATTAGGAGCAGTTCAAATGGGTCTTATTTACGTTAACCCTCAAGGTCCTGATGGAGAGCCTGATCCTTTAAAAAGTGCTGTAGATATTCGCGAAACATTTGGTCGCATGGCCATGAATGATGAAGAAACAGTTGCGCTTGTTGCTGGTGGTCATACTTTTGGTAAAGGCCATGGTGCAGGCCCAGATTCTAATGTTGGTCGCGAGCCTGAAGGTGCTGCACTTGAAGAAATGGGATTTGGTTGGACAAGTAAATTTGGTTCAGGAAAAGGTAGGGATACGATTACCAGTGGTTTCGAGGGGGCTTGGACTTCTAATCCAACCCAGTGGGATAATGGATACTTTGACTTACTTTTTGGCTACGAGTGGGAACAACATACAACTCCTGCTGGAGCAATTGTATGGCATGCAGTTGGTCAAACTGAAGAAGATAAGGCGCCTGATGCTGAAGATGCTTCAATTAAAGTTCCAACCATGATGACGACTGCCGATATGGCCTTAAGGATGGATCCTGAATATAACAAAATATCCAAGCGTTTCCATGAGAACCCTGAGGAGTTTGCCGATGCTTTTGCTCGCGCATGGTTTAAATTGCTTCACAGAGATATGGGTCCAAAATGCAGATACTTAGGACCAGAAGTTCCTGCTGAAGAGCTTATTTGGCAAGATCCAGTTCCAGCTGGTAACGCTACTTATGATGTTGGCAATGTGAAATCAGCTATTTCTAATGCTGGTCTTACTGTTCAAGAGCTAGTTGAAACAGCATGGGCTAGTGCCTCAACTTTTAGAAACTCTGACCTTAGGGGCGGAGCTAATGGAGCAAGAATTAGGCTAGCTCCTCAAAAAGACTGGGAGGCAAACAAACCCACTCAACTGCAAAAAGTTTTAGCAGTATATGAGCAAATAGCTTCAGATACAGGCGCATCCATTGCAGATGTCATTGTTCTTGGTGGTAATGTTGGTATTGAGAAAGCTACCGGGATTAGCGTTGAATTCACTCCTGGAAGAGGGGATGCAAGTCAAGACCAAACTGATGTTGATTCATTTGCAGTTTTGGAGCCAGTTGCAGATGGATTTAGAAACTATTACGGACCATCAGCAACGATTCCAGCTGAAGAGATGCTGCTAGATAAAGCTCAGTTATTAGGACTTACAGCTCCAGAAATGACTGTATTGGTTGGTGGCTTGAGATCACTTGGCATTAATAGTGATTCTGGTCTATCTGTTAATAGCAAGGATACTCTCTCAAATGAGTGGTTTGTAAAATTACTAGATATGTCAGTTGCTTGGAAACCAAATGGTACTGGCAACACCTACGAAGGAGTTGACCGTGTTTCTGGTGAAAAAGTAAGCACTGCAACTAGAGTTGATTTGGTATTTGGATCAAATTCTCAACTTCGTGCTCTTGCAGAGGTTTATGCAAGTGATGATGCTAAAGAAAAGCTTGTAAAAGATTTTGTTTCAGCTTGGAATAAAGTCATGAACAACGATATGTTTTAGTAACAAAAATCATCAACCTAGATAAGGGTCCTTATGGACCCTTATTTTTTATGTCTGCTTTTAAGGAAGATCATTGTTTAGTATTATGAATGCATGAAGATTGCAATCTACCCAGGCTCTTTTGATCCGTTAACATTCGGGCACATTGACATTGTTGAAAGAGCAGCATCATTATTTGATAAGGTAATTATTGGAGTTGCTGCTAGCAAAGCCAAGCAGCCTCTTTTCTCTGTAGAGGAAAGACTTGCTTTAATTGATGAGACATTTTCACATAATCCAAAAATTGAAAGTTTGGGTTATTCAGAAAAACTAACTGTAGATCTTGCAAGAGAAAATCATGCGGTAGCTATCATCAGAGGCCTTAGGGCAGTTGCTGACTTTGAATATGAATTTCAGCTTGCAACAATGAACAGATCTCTTGCACCAGATATAGAAAGCATATTTTTTACTCCAAAAGATACCCTCATATATGTTTCCTCGAGTCTTGTGAAAGAAATAGCTCAGTTTGGTGGCGATGTCGCTAGGTTCGTACCCGAGCATATAGTAAAAGCACTAAACAAAAAGTTTAGCTAATTTTTTGGCAAGAGCTGCAAAAGAAGCTTGCTCTTTGACCAACAATTATTTTCGATATTATTTCATTACAATTTGGACATGGCGCTCCAGCTTTACCGTAAACTTTTAATTTAATCTTAAAGTAACCCTTATTTCCCTCAGGGGTATAGAAGTCTTTAAGGGTTGTTCCCCCGAGTGCAATTGCTTTAGTAAGCACTGTTTTGATAGCCGCAACCAGCTGCTTTCTTTCATCATGACTTAAGTGACTTCCCTTGGTAAGTGGATGAATTTTTGCAGTGAATAGGGCTTCATTAGCATAGATATTGCCTACTCCAACAACCACTTTTTGATCCATGATTAAATTTTTTATAGCAGCAGAGGATTTAGTGGTTTGATCTTCTAAGTATTTTGCATTGAAGTTTTTTGAGAGTGGTTCTGGGCCAAGTTTGCAATCAAAATTTTTATACTCTTCAATGCTCAATATTTTAAAATAACCAAATTTTCGAGTGTCATTAAACACAAAGCATTTGTCATGAAAATGAAAGATTAAGTGGTCGTGCTTTTCGGTTCTGTTGTTTCCCGCATCTTGAATTCGGAGAGTTCCGGTCATACCTAAATGCAAAACATGAAATGAGTTTTTAAATTGCATCACAATGCATTTAGCTCTTCGAAAAATATTTTCAATCAGAAGGTTTTCTATGCTGGATATTTTCTTGGTATCTACTTTCCAGCGTAACTTAGGGTTAAGGATGGAAATATTTTCTAGAACTTTACCTTCAAATGGTTTTAGTGCTCTGACAGAAGTCTCTACTTCTGGAAGTTCAGGCATTACCCAAGCAGGTTATTAATTTCGATAAGGTTTTGTGGCTGAAGAGTTCCTGCAGCTAGGTGCAGTTTGAGGATAGAAAGAAGATAATCATACTTAGCATTCGAAAGATTTTTTTCAGCAGAGTAGAGGCTTTTTTCTGCCTGCAAAAGATCAACAATGTTTCTGGTTCCAACTTCATAGCCAACTCTTGTTGCCTCAAGTGCAGTAGAAGCAGAAATAACGGCTTGCTTTTGGGCTTTTAGATTGGCCACAAGAGTGACAACATTTGAATACTGAGATCTGGTTTCTTGGATTACAGATCTTTCTGCAAATATGGCATCTTGTTCCGATTGGTTGTAACTTGCGTAGGCTTGTTTTCTTCTAGAGTTAACGGCACCTCCCTGAAAAATTGGAACACTCCATTGCAGTGCATAGTTCTCTCTTTGGGTTACATCTGGAACAGTGATTTGGAAGCTTCCTGTATTTAACCCATCATATGAGTACTGGTTAGTTTCTGATTCTGATTTACTTGCAACAATATCTATCTTGGGAAGGTGATCTGAAGCTGCTCCACGCGCGGCATTTTTTGCTGCCATTTTTCTTAATTGCGCAGCTTGAAGACGATAATTATTATTAAGAGCTTTGCTCACCCACTCATCTTTATCTGCAGGAACTGGGTTTTGAACATTCAGCTCACTAATTAATCCATCAATAGAAAATATATCTCTACCGACAATTGCATTTAATGCTTCCCTTGCAGTAAATATTTGACCTTCAGCACGAATTTTAGCTGCCAAACTCAAATCATACGCAAGCTGTGCTTCCTGAACCTCGGTTACCGCTGACAAACCAACCTCATACCTTTGCTTGGTCTGGTCTAGTTGTCTTTGAATAGCTTTTTCTTCTGATAATGCAGCACTCAAATTATCTATAGAGCGCAGTACATTGAAGTATGCTTCAGCAATTCTCACAATGAGTGATTGTTGATTGAATGCAAACTCTGCCTCTGATGCATCAGTTAGGAGTTTTGACCGTTTGTATCCAAACCATGAGTCTAGTCTAAAAAGAGGTTGAGAAAGTCTCGCTTGGGATGAGAAGTTGTTGTACTCATTTTGCAACATGTCATCTTCGTAGTATTCATTCCAATTAGTTTGACCGGATAATTGAATGTTTGGTAGTAGCTGTGCTCTTCCTTGAACAGCAATTTCTTTATTGGCTAACAGTGAATATTCTGCTGCTTTGTATTGAGGATCATTTTCTAATGCTTCATTATAAATATCCAATAGATTCTCAGCGTGGAGAGAAGTTCCCAATAAAAAGGAAAACAAAAAAAAGCTAATAAACTTAGTTTTCAAAAAGATTACACCTTTGTTAATTGAAAAAATATCACTAAAACTATATTAAACGATAATAGGATTGAACTAAATAATATCAATTCTTGATTTTTTAATGAGAGATTATTGTTTATAAAATTTTTCATAATATTACAAAGATGAGCATAATAACCTAAATGTTTACACTGTCAACATTTGGGCAAAAAAATTAACTAAAACTTTAATTTTTTTTACTTAGTTAAACCCCAACTGCCGCAATAGAATAAGCTATAATTTCAGACTTAAAGATGTCTAAAAAATCAACCCAGCAAGATTATATTAAAAAAGTTTTTATTACTGCTGGAAAAAACTCTTCTTTAAGAGTCCCATTTAAAGAAATTACTCAGACTGGTAATCCCATCGATAATCCTCCGCTCAAGATCTACGATACCTCTGGACCTTTGAGTGACCATGATTTTAAGGCTACTCTTAAAGGAATAGCAAAATTAAGAGAGTCTTGGGTGGCTCATAGGACAGGCAGCAATGTCTCTCAAATGCATTTCGCAAAGAGAGGAATCATTACTGAGGAGATGGAATTCGTGGCTGCCAGAGAAAATGAGCTACTAAGTCAAGCAAAAGAATTCAAAATTTCCTCCCCTTACAAAACATATTTACCAGATGTGATTACCCCAGAATATGTCCGTCATGAAGTTTCTATAGGGAGAGCAATTATCCCTGCTAACATTAAACATACAGAGCTTGAGCCTACAATAATTGGTAAAAACTTCTTGGTTAAGGTGAACGCAAATATTGGCAATTCTAGCCTCGGGTCAAATATAGATGATGAGGTAGAGAAATTAGTATGGTCTACTAATTGGGGTGCGGACACTGTGATGGATCTTTCTACAGGAAAAAATATCCATCAGACCAGAGAGTGGATTATTAGAAATTCACCTGTGCCAATTGGAACAGTGCCCATCTACCAAGCCCTAGAAAAAGTTGACGGCAAGCCAGAAGAATTAAATTGGAAGGTTTTTTCTGAGACTTTAATAGAGCAAGCTGAGCAAGGAGTGGATTACTTCACCATTCATGCAGGTGTTTTGCTTGAGTACGTTCCTTTAACGGCAAAGAGGCTCACAGGAATTGTTTCTCGAGGTGGATCCATTATGGCAGGCTGGTGTCTGGCACATCATCAACAAAACTTTCTTTACACTCACTTTGAAGATATTTGTGAAATCATGAAAGCCTACGATGTTTCTTTTTCTTTAGGAGACGGCTTAAGGCCTGGAAGCATAGCAGATGCTAACGATGAAGCTCAATTTGCTGAGCTGAAAACTCTGGGAGAATTGACTAAAAAGGCGTGGAAGCATGATGTGCAGGTTATGATTGAAGGCCCTGGGCATGTTCCCCTGAACCTCATTAAAGAAAACATGGATTTAGAAAGTGATTGGTGCCACGATGCACCTTTTTATACTTTGGGCCCTCTTACTACAGATATAGCGCCTGGTTATGATCACATTACCTCAGCAATAGGAGCTGCAAATATAGGTTCTTTTGGAACATCTATGTTGTGTTACGTTACCCCAAAAGAGCACTTAGGTTTACCCAATAAAGAAGACGTAAAACAAGGTCTGATTGCCTACAAAATTGCTGCACATGCAGCAGATATTGCAAAAGGTCATAAAGGAGCTTATGTAAGAGACTTTATGCTTTCAAAAGCAAGATTTGAATTTAGATGGGAAGATCAGTTCAATCTAGGTTTGGATCCCACTACTGCGCGGGATTACCATGACGAGACTTTGCCGAAAGAATCTGGCAAGACTGCTCATTTCTGTTCAATGTGTGGGCCCAAGTTTTGTTCTATGAAAATTTCTCAGGATATCCGAAATCGAGAAGATAATATTGCTTCGGTTGAAATTGGTATGCAAGAGAAATCCCAAGAGTTCAAAGAACAAGGCTTTAAGATTTATAAGTAATGGCTGCTGGTAATTACGACTCTAAATCTATTGAAGTACTTTCAGGGTTAGATCCTGTTCGAAAAAGACCTGGGATGTATACAGATACATCTACTCCTAACCATTTGGTTCAGGAAGTACTTGATAATTCAGTAGATGAAGCTCTAGCTGGCCATTGTTCTTCAATCAAAGTCAATTTGTATAAAGATGGCTCTATTGAAGTATCCGATGATGGAAGGGGTATGCCAACCGATATTCATCCCGAGCATAAAGTTACTGGTGTAGAACTTATCATGTGCAAACTTCATGCAGGCGCAAAGTTTTCAGGAGAGGATTATAACTTTTCTGGAGGATTGCATGGTGTTGGGGTATCGGTCGTAAATGCGCTATCTAAGAGCCTGATAGTTACTGTTAAACGTAATGCCCAAGAAGTTCAGATGGAATTTGCTGGAGGCGAAAAGATTAAAGATTTAACCGAAGTAGGCTCTGTTGGAGCAAGAAATACTGGCACCAAGATTTTATTTATTCCCGATGAAAAATATTTTGAAACCACTAACTTAAAACTGCAGTCTCTAAAGCATTTACTTAAGGCAAAAGCGGTGCTTTGCCCCGGGTTAAAAATCCAATTCTTTGATGAGAAAAAAGGTGAAAGGATTGAATGGCAATTTGAAAACGGGCTCGCTTCCTATTTAGCTGAGTCTGAGGAATCATCACACTTCTTGCTCAAAGAGTCAGTGCATTGTTCTAAGCTAGAAAAAGATAATGGGCTTGATTTTATTGTTAATTGGTCAGATGTATCAACAAAGAATCCAATCAGCGAAACATATGTCAATCTAATTCCCACAGCTCAGGGCGGCTCTCATTTTAGTGGATTCAAATCAGGTCTTTTAGAGGCTCTAAAAGAATTTTGTGAATTTAGAAACTTGCTCCCCAAAGGGGTGAAATTAACATCTGACGATACTATCTGTAATGCTAGTTTTGTTGTGTCTTCTAAACTTAAGAATCCTCAATTTGCCGGGCAAACTAAAGAACGACTTGATTCCAAAGACCATCAATCTTTTGTTGCTGCATCGACTAAAGATTTTTTCAGTATCTGGCTAAATAAGCACACAGAGGAGGGCGAGATAATTGCAAATATTGCAATAAAATCTGCTCAAGCTCGTTCCAAAGATGCTAAACAGGTCGACAGAAAAAAAGCTTTTCAGGGGCCCGCACTTCCAGGAAAGTTAGCTGATTGTAATAGTAATGAGTTAGATAAAACCGAACTATTTTTAGTTGAAGGAGATTCCGCAGGAGGCTCAGCAAAACAAGCTAGAGAAAGATCTTTTCAAGCAATCATGCCCTTGCGCGGAAAAATTTTAAATACCTGGGAACTAGAAAGTGATGAAATTCTTAAATCTCAAGAAATTAAAGATCTTGCAACAGCTATAGGTGTAAATCCTGGCAGCAATGAAATAGGTCAGTTGAGATATGGAAAAATTTGTATTTTAGCTGATGCTGATTCCGATGGACTTCATATAGCCACCCTGTTATGCGCACTTTTCTTAAGACATTACAGAGGATTGGTTGAAGCTGGAAGGATTTATGTTGCTATGCCTCCTTTGTATAGAATAGATTGCGGTAAAGAGAAGTTTTATGCTCTTGATGAAAAGGAGAAAGAAAAACTAATCGAAGAATTAAAGACAAGACAAGGCAAGCCTAAGATAGATATTCAAAGGTTCAAAGGTCTTGGAGAAATGAATCCTAATCAACTTAGAGAGACGGTTATGGATAAAGCTACCCGCCGTTTACTACAACTTACTGTAGAGGCTAAAGATAATGTGAATTCAACCATGGACTTACTGCTGTCTAAGAAGAGGGCAACAGATAGAAAAACATGGCTTGAGAAGAAAGGAAAAATAGCAGCAATATAAAATGAATGAAAAAGGTCTAGAGAGAATTAGTTTAAGAGACTACGCAGAAGAGTCTTATCTAAACTATTCAATGTATGTCATTCTTGATCGTGCACTACCTCATTTAGGAGATGGGATGAAGCCCGTTCAGCGGCGCATTTTGTATGCAATGAGTGAGCTCGGGTTGAATGCTGCATCCAAATATAAAAAATCAGCCAGAACCGTGGGAGATGTTATTGGTAAGTTTCATCCTCATGGAGATAGCGCTGCTTATGAAGCCATGGTTTTAATGGCGCAGCATTTTTCCTTTAGATACCCATTAGTTGATGGTCAGGGTAATTGGGGAACCCAAGATGATCCCAAATCTTTTGCAGCTATGCGTTATACGGAGTCTAAGCTAACAAATTTTGCTAACCTTCTCTTGGATGAGTTAAAGCTCGGGACAGTAGATTGGCAGCTTAATTTTGATGGATCTTTATTAGAACCAAAAATATTGCCAGCAAAAGTCCCTAGTATTTTGCTCAATGGAACCACTGGCATTGCTGTCGGAATGGCAACAGATATTCCTTCGCACAATCTTACTGAAGTAATTAATGCTGCCATTTATCTCTTAGACAATCCCAAAGCCTCCGTAAAAGAATTAATGAAATATATTAAAGGTCCAGATTTTAGTAATAAATCACCCATTATTGCCTCACCAGAAGAGTTGCTCGAGATGTATGAAACCGGCAGGGGTGGATTCAAAATGAGAGCAGCATGGGAAAAAGAGGGAACAGACATCATTATCAATGCTCTGCCTTACCAAACTTCGGGAGCAAAAGTATTGGAACAGATTGCAGACCAAATGAATAAAAAGAAAGTTCCAATGATTGTGGATATTCGTGATGAAGGGGATCATGAGTATCCAACTAGGATAGTTATTTCTTTGAAATCTAATCGCATCGATGCAGAGGAAGTTATCAACCATTTATATGCAACTACCGATCTACAAAAGAATTTTAGAGCAAATTTTAACGTTATAAACCTCGAAGGTTCACCCAAAGTTTTTTCTCTAAATGAATTGCTAAAGGAATGGCTGCAGTTTAGACAATCCACCGTACTTAGAAAGCTTGAACATAGAATAGACCAAGTTTCAGATCGATTGCATATCCTTGATGGATTATTGATTGTCTTTGCAGATATTGATGAAGTTATAAAAATTATTAGAAACAGCGATGAGCCAAAAAAAGATCTCATCAAACGCTTTAAAATCTCGGATGTTCAGGCAAATGCAATTTTAGAGATCCGTTTAAGACAATTAGCAAAATTAGAAGAAATAAAGCTTCAAGAAGAGCAAGCCAAGCTATCTACAGAGTTTGATGAGCTTGAAAAAATTATTAATTCTAAGTCCAGACTTAAAACCTATATTAAAAATGAATTAAATGAGATCCTTGCTGAGTTTGGAGATGAGCGTTGCTCCCCTATAGAGGAAGGTTCCCAAGCAAAAGCTTTTACAGATGAAGATATCTTAACATCTGAGCCTATCACTGTAATTCTCTCTAAGGCAGGATGGATTCGAGCGGCAAAGGGCCATGATATAGATGGCAAGAGCCTTAGTTACAGAGGCGAAGACTCTCTTCAAGATTATGCAAGAGGTAAAAATAATCAACAGAGTGTCTTTTTTGCAAGCAACGGAAAAAGCTTTTCATTGCCAGCACATTCACTTCCGTCTGCACGTGGTTTAGGTGAACCTTTAACAGGAAAAGTGAACCTAGAATCTGGTGAAAGCTTTGTTGCTACTACCATTGGTAATGATGAAGATAGGTTTTTGATAGCAAGTGATGCGGGTTATGGATTTATTGCGCAATTATCCGATGCAGTGAGCGGAACTAAAAGTGGCAAAAACTTTATGAAGCTTTCAAAAGGTGCAAATGTCTTAGGAGTTCGCTCCATTAAAAACCATCATACCTATATTGCTGCTATATCAAATATTGGAAGAATGCTTATCTTTGGCATTGAAGAATTACCTCAATTGAGTAAGGGCAAGGGAAATAAAATTATCAACATACCTACTCCTAAGTTTGAGTCTGGAGAAGAGAAATTAATAGCTGTTTGTTTGCTCGGAGATATTTCAGAGCTCAAGATCCATAGCGGAAAGCAGTTTATGAAAGTTGGTATTAAAGATCTAGAAAATTACTTTGCCGCAAGAGCAAAGAGGGGACTCATGTTGCCGCAAGGTTACAGAAAAGTAGATAATCTTGAAGAGGTAATTCCTAATCAAGAAGTTGCTGAATAGATTTTTTTAACCTCTCAAGACCTTCATCAATTAATTTATCCTCAATAATAAGACTTGGAGCAATCCTAATAGTATTGTTATTAGCTTTTAAGATCATGAGCTTATTGGAGTATGCTGCTTGCATTAAATTATCTAGATTTAGCCTAGATTGGACCCTCAGTTTACAGCCAATCCATAATCCTGCTGATCTTATTTCATCAAAACAATTTAATGATGCATTAATCTTGTTTAGGCCATCTAAGAATCTTTTTTCTTTTTTTTGAACTCCATTAAGAATAGATTTTTTTGAAATCTTATTGATCACCTCGAATGCTACAGCGCATGCTAGGGGGTTTCCTCCATAGGTAGAACCATGGGCTCCTGGCTGCATGTATTTTCCAACTTTGGTTGAAGTCAGCATTGCGCCTATTGGCATTCCATTTCCAAGTGCTTTTGCGGAGCAAACAATATCAGGCTGTATCTTGTATTTTTCGTATGCAAACAAATGACCAGTTCGTCCAACGCCAGATTGCACCTCATCAATGATGATTAGAACATTGTGTTGTTTACACAGTCTTTTTATTGCATTTACAAATTTTTGTTGAGCTGGAATTATTCCTGCTTCTCCTTGAACCAATTCCAAAATTACAGCAGCTGTTTTGTCATTGATGCAATTTTCTAAACCATCAATTTGATTATAGGGGTGTTGGATAATACCTTTGGGTAGGGGTTCAAAGCCTTCCGTCATTCTTTTGGAGCCATTCAATGCAATCGTAAGAAGCGTTCTTCCATGAAATGCATCATCAAAGGCCACTATGTTTGATTTACCTTTCCCATACTCATTGTGAGCAAATTTTCTGGCAGTTTTAACTGCAGCTTCAACAGCTTCGGCTCCTGAATTAGAAAAAAATACTTTTTCTGCAAAAGTTTTTTTGCACAATGTTTTTGCTAATTTAATGGCTGGCTCATTAGTTAAGTAGTTAGAGAGATGCCAAAGTTTTTTTGATTGCTGATTCAGAGCATCAACTAAATCTGGATGACAATGGCCAAGAGAGGACACTGCAATACCGGATGCAAAATCAAGGTATTTATTATTTTTTTGATCCCATACAAAAGATCCTTTTCCTTTAGTTGGAATAAATTGTCCAGGGTTATAAACTGGAAGAAAATACTTAGTAAATTCGCTTCTTGTAACCATTTTGATTAACCTCAAAGAATATCCAAAAGATAATTATCGCATAGAATTAAAACCAAACTATTCTCTAGTTGGTTTTCAAAGAATTCTTTTTTTTGCTGTCATTATCACTACCTGCTTGGGAATTGCTTCATTCTTTTGGTATCTTGGAGCAGTATTAGTTTTACCTTTTGCAGGTCTTGAGCTGGCAGTTGTA
>JALRBL010000050.1 GCA_023257795.1 Gammaproteobacteria bacterium | reverse complement strand
ACAGGGTGAGTTTGACGAGTTCGATCTCAACGCATTTTTTGAGGCCACGGGAACTGGGAAAAAAGCAGTTTTCAAGTACAAAGATGAAGCGAAATCGAGAGCTACCTTTAGGGAAGTTAATGGAGTGAGATATAGCTTTCCTGGAGATTTTGCATTGGTCGAGGAAGATGGGACGATCACTCTCTTGGGTCGTGGAAGTAATTGCATCAATACTGCTGGTGAAAAAGTATATCCAGAAGAAGTAGAAGAAGTGGTAAAACAACATCCTCTTGCCTTCGACTGTTTGGTTGTCGGGGTTAAAGATGAGCGCTTTGGTCAGAAGATAGTTGCAGTCGTTTCAACCTCCGCTGAAATAAGCATCGAAGAACTGGACACATTTCTACGCTCAAAAATAGCTGGTTATAAGGTTCCAAAACACATTCTTTTTGTTCCTAATGTTGAAAGAGCTCCCAATGGAAAAGCCAACTATAAATGGGCCAAAGACTATGCAGAAAGAGCACTCAACTAGTTTTAATCTCACTGATTCCTATATATATTTTTCTGAGAAGAATAAAGAAGATTTTTTTTATGATTCTTTGATATATATCTGCGAGCATGATACTGGAGGCGCCTTTGGTTTAATCGTTAATAAGCCATCTAGACTTTCAACAAGAAAGTTATTTAAATCATTAAAGCTCCAAATACCAAACACCATCAATGACTTTGATAGAGTGATGCATGGAGGGCCCGTAGATGCAGACAAGGTTTTTGTTATACATGATAAGGAAACCGATTCAGAGTTTTCTACAAAACTAGCCGATGATCTTTACTTATCCTCCGATGCAGAGATTCTTAGAAGAATTTCAAATCAAAATAATGTGGGTTACAAGATCTTTTTAGGCTATTGCGGCTGGGGTGCAAGTCAGCTAGAAGAAGAAGTTAAATCAGGTGCTTGGGAAATTCTCAATATTTCTAGACAAAATATTTTTTATGAAAAGCCAGCTCAACTCGTAGATAGAATTTCTATGGAAGTTGGCTATAATCTCAGGGATATTTCTAAAGGGAGCAATCAAGCCCACTAGCTATGACGAGATTTAAGAATAAGGCTGCAATAGTCACGGGAGCAGCCTCAGGTATCGGTCGCGCCACAGTTATCAGGCTATTAGCTGAAGGTGCTCACATCCTTGCAGTGGATATTAACGAAACGTTGCTACAGGAACTTAACGAAGAACATCAAAATGATCGCCTATCCATTCAAAAGCTTAATATTGCTAATGTGCATGACATTGAAGTTTTTTTTAACAACTACAAAATTAATAACTCAAAGCTGGATGCGCTAATTAATGTTGCGGGAATTTTACGAATGGAAAACTCTCATGAAGAAAATGTAGATGATTGGTCCAAAATTTTGAATGTTAATTTAACAGGAACTTTTTTTATGTGCAGATATGCGCTCCCTCTCCTACTTGAATCCAAAGGTAATATTGTGAATGTATCATCAACGGCAGCCCTCGGCGCTCATGCATGGACTGCTGCCTACAGCGCTTCCAAGGGAGGAATAAGTGCATTCTCAAAAAACTTAGCTATAGAATACGGAATGCAAGGTTTAAACGTGAACTGTGTTTGTCCGGCTTCTATTGAAACTCCAATGACTGAAAACAATAGATTGCCAGATGGCTTTGATGCCAGATTACTAAAAAAAATTATGCCAATAGACGGTGTTAACAGAACCCCTAATGAAGTGGCAAGCGCTATTGCTTTCTTAGCATCTGATGATGCTATCCACATCAACGGTGTTGATTTAAGAGTGGATGGAGGCCTTCTTACATGAGAAAGATGATTTTTGCATTACTGTTGAGTTTTAATACTCAAGCTCAGATTCTAAATACAAATTCTATTATCCATCCTTCGGTTGCCAGCAATGGAATGGTAGTAACTCAGCATTATCTTGCAACCAAAGTTGGTAAATCAATCTTGGATCAAGGGGGTAACGCAATAGATGCTTCTGTCGCGGTAGCATTTGCATTGGCGGTGGTGCTCCCAAGAGCAGGCAACATTGGAGGTGGTGGATTTATTGTTTTACACAATGCACAAGAAAATAAAAACTATGCGTTGGATTATAGAGAAATGGCGCCAGCTGCTGCCCACAGAGATATGTATCTTAATGAGGATGGTAGCGTAAACCAAACCACTTCTAGACTTGGATATCTATCAGGCGGGGTTCCCGGTACCGTAGCAGGAATGTGGGAAGCGCACCAAAAGTTTGGTTCCCTGCCATGGAAAGATTTAATTCAACCTGCAATTAAATTGGCCAAACAAGGTTTCAAAGTAAGTCCATTTATGGCAGATAGCATTAACCGAGCATACAGCTCTATGAAAAACTACCCCTCAACGGTTGAAATATTTTTTCAAGAATACCCTGTAAAATCCCAGCACCTTCTAGTTCAAAAAGATTTGGCTGCAACGTTAACTAGAATCGCTAATAATGGAAGGGATGGATTTTATAAAGGGAAAACAGCAAAGATGTTTGCCCAAGCCATGAAAAAAAATGGCGGCTTGATTACAGAGGATGACCTAAATAACTATAAGGCTGTATGGAGAGAGCCATTAGTAGGCAAATACAAAGACTTTAAAATTATCACAATGCCCCCTCCTTCCTCAGGTGGAGTGCATTTGATTCAGATGCTTAATATCTTAGAGAACTTTAAACTCAAAACTCTTGGGCATAACTCAAAAGACTATATCTTATTGCTCGCAGAATCTATGAAATATGCCTACGCTGACAGGTCAAAGTATTTAGGAGATCCTGATTTTTATGAAGTCCCTGTTCAAGCGTTGATTGATGAAACCTATGCAAATCTGATAGCCGATAACATCGAAATAGGGAAATCAACAGCCTCTGATGCAATCTATCCAGGGGCGATACTACCCACAGAAGGCCTTGAAACAACCCATTTTTCAGTCTCTGATAGATTTGGTAACACGGTATCCAATACCTATACCATTAATTCAAGCTACGGAGCAAAAGTGGTAGTTGAGGGCTTAGGATTTTTATTAAACAACGAAATGGATGACTTTGCTGCTGCACCAGGAATACCTAATCAATTTGGACTGCTTGGTGGTGAAGCCAATAGAATAGAACCATTCAAGCGCCCTCTTAGTTCTATGACTCCCACCATTGTCTTTAAAGATGATAAACCTTACTTGGTTACTGGGTCACCAGGTGGATCCAGAATCATTACCACTGTTTTGCAAATGATTCTAAATGTTATCGAGTTTGACATGGAGGTTTCGGATGCAACCATCCAACCCCGAATTCATCATCAATGGAAACCTGATGTGATAGGTGTTGAGAAAGGTCTAAACTCTTCCATCATAAATGAACTTAATGATTTAAATCAAAAAATTTACCTACATGGACCAGGTACTTCGCTTGAAAGCATAGTTCTTAAAAATAATTACCATTATGGCTTTGGAGATACCCGAAGACCTGACTCATCAGCAGAAGGCACCAA
Organism: Gammaproteobacteria bacterium; assembly: GCA_023257795.1. Lineage (GTDB taxonomy): Bacteria > Pseudomonadota > Gammaproteobacteria > Magnimaribacterales > D2472 > VMDH01. The sequence goes on along the minus strand of JALRBL010000050.1, from coordinate 2,713 downwards.
TGATTAATAAAGTGCTCATGATAGCTCTTTATGCTATTCCTACTGTTATTTTATTAATCTCAGCGTATTTTTTTACAAAAAAAAGCTAATCTTAAGAACTTTTTATAAATTAGTAGGTCAAATAGATACTGACCTTTGATTCTCCTTCATGTTAATTTCCCCAGGTCAGACAATGTAAAGCGGGCTGTAGCCCGCTTTTTTTTTGTTCTTAATTTTATTGACAAATATATTTATGTCATATAAATTTAATATATGTCACACAAATGTCACAAAGGAGATATAGATGTCACATATTAAAAATGTAAAGCTAATTTCTGCACTTTTACTTGTAGCTTGTTTAAATATAAATGCAAATAATGGACCAACTAATGATATCGCTATCGTGGTGAGTTCTTCTGCAGTGGAAAATAATTGCCCCAAAAAAGCGTTGGGATGTTTTAAATCAAGCAATGGTGGTGAAATCTTTATCAGAACTGATATAAAGTCAGAATATGCTGACGTTGTTAAATTTGGATTACATAATGATTATGTTCAATTTTCAACTTCTAAAACCATAGATCCAATTAAGACATGTGAAGCGCAGGTTGATTTCTTAATAGATCAAAGAAAAAAACAAACTGCTCAAAAATATTCTGAATATTGCTCATTATTAAAACAAAATTTATTGGCAAAGAGATAAATTATGACCACAGCATCCATTAAACTTAATATTCTTGGAAAATATCTTTCTAAAAGTTATCGAAAGTTTGATAAATTTATTAAGAAAAGCCGAATTGATAAAGTAACAAAGAGATTTCTTTAGTAGATAACTTTAAGCTTAAAACAACGCACCCAATGGGTGCGTTTTTGATTGGAGCGGGTGACGGGATTCGAACCCGTACCAATAGCTTGGAAGGCTATTGTGCTAGCCGTTAACACCACACCCGCAAACTCAATACTGGCAATTGGTTCAGAGAATATTTAAAAATCTTTTAGCTTACTTAATAACATTGTGCTATGTGTGTGCTAAAAGAGATTCTGAAATCAATTACTTCAGCGTTAAAAACTAGGTGGGTATTATCTCAAAGTCCGGCAAGAAAACAATACATTACCCTATGTAGTATAAAGAAGAAAAATTTTTAATATAATACAAATATGAATTTATTAAATAATCCAGAAATTCGTTGGAAAAACTACAATGAAGGCGAGAAGTTTGGCTATCCTATAAATTACTCAGATTCTATTTTATCGGCCACTGAGGATGGAAGACTTGAAATACTTGTGAAGTGGGAGCCAAATTGCTTTTGCCACTTTCATAAACACACCGCTGAAACCTCTTCAGTTGTATTACAAGGAGAGCTGCATGTCACAGATATATGTTCTGAAACAGGAAAAGAGTTAAGCAAAAGAGTGAGAAAGGTGGGAGATTTTGCTCACAAGGAACCTGGTGATCTTCATATGGAGCAAGGCGGGCCTGAAGGAGCAATCGTGTTATTTAGTATTTATGCACCAGAGGGAGAAGGAGAGCTTGCTCAAGCACTGGATGATAATAGACAAGTAATTAGCAGCTCTACAATGAAAAAGATTTTGACAAAAAGAATCCCTAAAGAATCTTAATTTATTTTATTAAATTATCTAGGACCTTTTTAAAGCTCACTATCTTAAAATTCTGATTCATAACATCAGTTCCATCTGTGTTGAACCCATCTTGTACAACAAGCAAACCTTGATGAAATCTGCCTGGCACTCTTATGTTAACAACATCAATACCGTCAGTATCTGAAGCCCCATCTACCCTTCCATCTCCAACAATTCTAAAAGAACCAAGGTATGAATGAGGAGTCACTCTATCGTAGATATTGTATTTAGAATCTCCTTGAGATGAGAGAATAATATAACCCTCGGATTCAGAAGTTTGGTACAGAGTGATTCCTTCAGGATCTCCACCAATATTGCCCTCTCTGGTGTCTATAACAGACTCTTTAAGATAATTCATGCTTGATAGCTCATACGAGCGTATCACGCCAGCGTTTTCTTCTTCAGAAATAAATAGTCTCTTATGATAATCATCAACAACGCAGCCTTCAGATTCACCTTGATTAGAAAAAGTATCGACTAAGGAAAAGCCACCATCTTTAATTTCCCAAATTTGTACATTTGGGCCCATATCTTCAGTAACAAAAATGTGTAAGTTGTTGTCTATAAGACCGGTACAGAGCCCGTAAATATTAATATCAGAACGAGCTGTTAAATATGGGTCAGGAAGATATGTGCCTTTGGTAAAAGAATCTAAATCACGGTAAGAAAATTTCCAAACAACAACCTCTTGAGTAGAGCGGTTTGTTCCTGCCAAAAAGATTTCATCATTAATTTCTCGGACATCAACATTGTTAATATTTCCGAACTTTCTGTAAGACAGTTCTTTGCCATCTATAGAGTAAACATAAAGGCCTGACTTTTTATCGGTACCAAAAATGAGAGAGTTTTTTGGATTTTTGAAATTAGCCCATATAGCAGGATCATCTGCCGCATCTCCTGTTGTGATAACCGGAGGAGTCTCATAATCGGCATTTATTGCAAAAATATCTGCCTTTACAGGAGCCAACAATAATACTGCTGCAAATATGCAGCAGTATCTTGAAAGGTTAAAAGTATTAGTTAGTGTAGGTAAAGCCAATTGCATAAGAGGTCCCGTATTCATCATACTGAGATAGTCTATCTGATTTACCCCAAT
>JALRBL010000067.1 GCA_023257795.1 Gammaproteobacteria bacterium | reverse complement strand
GGTAATACAAAACCAGCCGTTTGGCATTGGAAATGGAAATTCTTGTTTTGGCATAATGTTTGTCTTTTTGTCTGTAAGGGTTAAGATAGCTATGATTACATAGGAGGGATAATGTCGCAATTACGTTTTGTAAAATCACCTGAGGAGCTGCAAGCTGCTGCAGAAAATAACCTAGAATTTTTTGAAGCAAAGATGGTTGCTGTCAAAGCATTCTACAGAACGGAACCAGGACTAATTGAAAAACTAATTCCCGCTCCCTTGACTCCAACCAATGATCCGATGGTGAGAATTGTAGTTTCTAAAGTCTTTGTTGATCTTAATGGAGGCATGGATTTCGGGGCAGCAACGTTTGGAGTTACTTGTAATTACAATGGCAAACCAGGTATTTATGAGATCACGATGCCTATGGAAGGAGAGGGTGTTGTAGTAGGTGGCAGGGAAACGTATGGTGAGCCAAAAAAAATAGCCAACGTTGATGCATCGTCAAATGGAACTTCATGCGTAGGCACAGTAGAGCGCCATGGTATTACTTATATCGAACTCAAAGGAGAGTTTGGAGAAGAACTGCCAACCGATGACTTTACCGATGAAGTTTATTGCTTCAAAGTCTTTCCATCGTGCGAACAATTTAAAGCATGCGATCAAAATCCGCTTCTTGTTAGGATCAATATGCATCGAACACTTTCAAAAAATATTAAACTCAATGGAGAAATCATATTAAGAGAATCTCCTGTTGACCCCGTAGTAGATTTACCTGTTAAAGAAATTGTGTCTTTAACCTGGGAAGAGGGAACTTCTGCAAGCAATGCATCTGTAGTTGAGGAGGTAGATATTATGAATTATGTACCTTTCATGCATTCAAGATACGATTCTGCATAATTAAATAGGAATTCATAATGCCGTCAATTTTTCAAGACAAAGTAGTTGTGATTACTGGGGGTGCCTCAGGCGTCGGGTTTGCAATTGGTAAAAAAATTGCAGAGCTGCAAGGCATAGTGATTCTTGCAGATATAGAAGAAAGTCAGCTCGACAAAGCATTGGCAGAGCTCAAACTTCATCATTTAAGTGCACATTCCTATGTTGCCGATGTTTCAAAATTTGATTCAATGCAAAATTTAGCTAACAGCATAGAAGCAGATCATGGCCCAGTTGATTTTCTTTTTAATAATGCTGGTGTTGCGCCTGCTGAGCTTTTGCCTATTTGGGAGACCAAACCTAACGATTGGCAATGGGCCTATGGTGTGAATGTCATGGGTGTGATTCATGGTATTCAAGCTTTCGTTCCTAAAATGCTTGCTGCTGGAAAAGATGCACGCATCATCAATACATGCTCAGGCAATGGAGCATTTATCAATTTACCCTCTACTCCAATTTATACCTCTTCGAAAGCTGCAGTCGCATCCATTACTGAGGTTTTAAAACATCAGCTAGCTCAAATGCAGTCTTCAATAAAGGTATCTATTTTATTTCCAGGCCCTCATACAGTTCGAACCAATCTTTTCACCGCAGAGCGCAATCGTCCTGAAACCTTAGCCAGAGACTCCAATGCCCCAGATCACCCAATTAAAAGTGTGGAAGATATGGTAGATATGATGAAGTCTATGGGAATTGAGATGGAAACCACCTCTCCGGAAGAGGTAGCTGATTTCTGTGTGAGCGAGCTCGAGAAAGGAAGTTATTGGATTAATCCCTACAATGCAAAATCAGAAGGAGCCTTCAAAGAAAGAGTTGAGTCAATACTTTCTAGAAGTGACCTTGGGATCCCTAATATTTTTTAAAACCCAGTATTAATTTCTAATTCTGTAATGCGTCTAGCATTGTGATGAGAGTAATCGTAGGCTAGTTTGTCTCCCAAAGTGAGGTTGGGAAATCTTTCTAGTAATTCTTTAAGCATCACTTCCGTTTGAGATCTCACAAGAGTCACACCAATACAGTAGTGAGGCCCTTGTCCAAAAGAAATACTTTTATCTTGATCTCTTTCAATATCAAATTTTTCAGGATCTTTATAAATATGAGGATCTTTGCCAGCGGTACTGGTAATTAACTGTATCATTTGTCCTTTCTTGATCATCACATCTCTAAGTTGAATATCCTCAGAGGCATATCTTGCAAGGCCGGTTTTACCCGAAGATTCGCAGCGCAGTGTCTCAGATATGGCATTTTGAGTAAGTTCAGGATTATTCTTTAATTTTTCAAACTGTTCAGGATGATTTAATAAGGCTTTGATTAAATAGGTATGGAGATCGACTGCAGTATCAGAGCCAGCTCCCAGCACCGATCCTATCAAAGCACACATTTCCCAATTCGATAATTTTTTTCCATCTTCTTCTGCCGCAATTAAGGTAGACAAAAAGTCATCGGAAAGATTATTTCTTTTTTCATTAATTAAACTATTCAGCAAATCTATTCCCTCAGGTATGCCTTTGATTGCATCCTCTCTCTCCTCAAGACTTAGCATTGGATTGATGCCTCTGACGATTCCATAAGCCAATGAATCAAAGATTGGAAACTTATCTCTGGGAATTCCCACCAAGCTAGCTATGGCTTGAACAGGAATTACTTCAGCCACTTCTTTAGCAAAATTAAAACTTTTAGGATTTCCAATTTCATTGAATCTTTCTTTCACAAGCACAGCGAATCGTTCTTTCATTTGGTTCATGATTCTTGGAGAAAATGCTGGCAATGCAAGTTTTCTTAGACGGAGGTGATCGCTTCGGTTTAAGAAGAAGAGATTGTTATTCATTAATTTCTCAAAAGCATTCATATCCTCTTCAGCTTTTTTGGGAGGGGCATATTCCCAAAGATTAAAATCAGTAGAAAATCTTCTATCTAAAAGACACTGGGTAATTAGTTCATGACCAGTAATAACCCAGCTTGCCCATGCCTCATATCTTCCAATCGGATACTCCATAAGCCTTGCTAAAGTATTGTCTGGATTTTCTACAAATTCTTTTGAAGAAGGATTAAAAAAATGATCTACTGTTAAATGAGAATAATCTTGCATGAGAAAGACATTATATGAAAGTATCTAAGGAAAGGGGAATATTGCATTTAGATCTTCATGGCGTTTCTCATGTTGATGCAGATATTGAAGTCAAGGATTTTTGTTTAAGATACCAAGATCAATTGCCCCTTAATATCATTTGTGGGAATAGCTCTCAAATGATCAAAATCACAAAACATGCATTGTCATCCATAGATGTAATTTGTGATGAGCCAAGATATGGCATTGTGCGAGTATTAAAGATCTAAAAATTCAGCTACGTAAGATTCAACTTTTTTCCTGCAAGATATCCAAAGGTCATAGCTGGACCTAGCGTTGCTCCGGGACCAGGATATCTTGGTAAGAGAGCGGCAGTGCAGTTTCCGGTTGCATACAAACCTTTAATAGGAGAATTGCTGTTATCTAATACAGCTGCATCTTCATTGATTTCAAATCCACCACAGGTAGCAAATTCTCCAGGATTTAGTTCCATAGCATAAAAGGGCCCTCTCTTGATAGGCCCCAGGCAGGGATTGGGTTTATTTTCCGGATCTCCAAAAAATATATCCCTTGCATTTTGACCCCTGTGATACTCGGTATCAATCCCACTTTCAGCAAATTGGTTAACTTTACAAATGGTTTTTGCAAGCTCTGCAGAGTTAATGGATAGTTTTCTAGCTAGTTCATCAATAGTTTTTGCCTTAGTTAAAAATTTTGATTTAAACCAAGACTTATTAATTAAAAAATCTGGGTAGAATTTTCCTGGCATGAGAGGTCCTACTGGATACTTTTTTCTATAATCAGCATCGAAGATCATATACATAGGATTACAAGATTCGCCTTGAGATTGCTTCTCAAGAACATCCAACATAAAAGTTAGATAGTTCTGAGATTCATTAGCTATTCTTTTACCAGACTTGTTAATAGTGTAATTACCTGGCATAGCTTTTTCAAAATCGCTTAACCTCGGAAAATCCTCGTTGGGAGCTTTTAAGGTTGTTACCCACCATGCTTTGTCCATAAATTTTAGTTTTGCATTGATTCTATTAGCAATTTCAATCCAATCTCCGGTATTTGTGGTGGGTTCGCAGCCCCAATCTTTGTTTGTTGGCTTGGGAAGATATTTCTCTCTTAAAGTTTGAGATTTTCCAAAACCTCCCATAGCGAGGACTATCCCTTTATTTATTTTAATTTTTATGTTTTCTCCGTTAAGGTTTACCAAAGCGCCAACCACTTTATTTTCTTTAATTTCTATATCCAAAAGTTTAGATTGAAGTCTAAGATCAATACCTGCTTTTTTAGCTGAATACAATAGTCTTGCTATGGCTGCAGATCCAAAACAAAGTTTGCGCGATCTTTTGGTTTTCATTCTCCAAAATATATCGCTCCAGTATCCAAAAAAAATTTTAAAAAACTCAGAAATCCAACCTGGTGCTTGCGTACTGAATGCATGAACTTGATCAAAGTCAATTGCGTATCTGCCAAACAAAACAGTCATTGGGTTACTTGGATGAAGTTTAAAATAATCTTTCTCTAGCTTGTCTCCTGAAAAGGGAACTGGCTCCAATGCTCTATCACCAAGCTTTGCTCCGGGAGCATCTGCGAAATAGTCTGGATAATGTGCCATTGACTGATAGGCCACATCGGTTTCTTTATCTAAAAATCTAACCATCTCAGGCCCCGTATTCAAAAAGGTGCTTACAAGGCGGGGATTAAATTCTTCTGCAGGAGTGGTGGCTTCAAGATATGCAAATGCATCTTTAAAACTATCTTGAGCTCCATTATCTATTGCGTGCATGTTTTGAGGTATCCAAATGACACCTCCTGATGTTGCACTTGTACCGCCAAATACATTAGCTTTTTCAATCAGTAAAACTTTTTCGCTGCCAAATTTTTTTGCTGATATGGCAGCCGTGAGACCTCCGCATCCTGAGCCCACAACCAATACATCAACTTCCACAGAGTAATTAAATTAGCTGTTTATTACGATAATTGGGATTCCCATTGAAAGACTTTTTCCCATGATTTAGAAACTGCTGATCTATCAATATAAAACTGGTTGTACCAGTCTCTGAGTTTATTAAGAGGTCCATCACCATCGCATAACAATGGATTATCGACCCTGACTTTGTTATGCCAAATCTCAACATCTTGTTTGAATGAAAGCTGAGTCATTTGGGTATACATTTCAACCATTTCATTGTTTTGTTGATCTGTTAAATCTGGATTTTTCTTAACTAGCACACCGTGCCTGAGTAAGAAGTTATCTTTATCTATGGGAACATGGCTTACTAGCTGAATAGATTGTTGCTTAATTCCCATTCCCTCGTTGGTCATCCAGCACATCATGTAAGCGGGACCATAGTAAGTTGCTTTTGATTCCATGGTTCCGTCTTTATCGTACTCTGATCCATCTAAATTCTTGCCAATGTTTATTTGGGTAAGCATATGGCGATCAAATATATTCACAAATTTGGTAGCTGTTACTCCGTGAACCGTCTTGAAGTGAGCAATGTCTGCCATATTATCAATGAGCTCACGGCAGTTTATGTTGATGATATTTTCTTCCAATACCCAATCGGACCATTCATCTGAAAAACATGCTTCTTCTCGAGGGATGATCTCATCCAAAGTAGGGCTCCCACCCTCAGGATCATTCCAAATAAACAAGAGATTATTTTCCTCAAGAGTTTCCCAGCTTTGTATACAGGCTTCCCTTGGAATTTTTTTAGCATACGGAATATTTAAACATTTTCCCTCTGCTCCCCAGCCCCATTCATGATAAGGGCAGCGCACCATATCACCATCTATTTTTCCCATGCTAAGATCGCCACCCATATGCGGACATGCTGCTTGAAGAGCAATTGCTTTACCATTAGAGTCTCTAAATATAACTAGCTTTTTTCCAAAAGCATTGACCCCAATAGGCTTATCACCAAATGATTTTGATAATCCTAGGGTATGCCATCCTCTTGCAAATCTTTCCGGAGGAGGGGTTTGGTCTATGATTCTAATAGGTTGTTTTTCCATATATTTAACTCATTAAATTTACTGCAGGCTGACCAAGCATACTCATTCCTAGGTCTGCAGCAAAAGGATCTGCAATATTTGCGACATGGACTTGCGTCATCATGATATCTAGGAATTTATTGGTAACTTCATGACCCAAATAGACTGTTGCGCCTCCACTTGCTTTGACCAGTTTTAAAGCACCGTTGACGCATTTGTCATTAACCGTACTGACTTGATATCGATATCGAGTTCGATCTGCAATATCAATTGGTTGATTTGCTTCGGCGCAAGCCATCATGGCATTAATATTTGATTCAATGGTATTCCACATTAAATCAATTTCAGTTTGAGATTCTGCAGCCAAGGATAGGGTTTTGGGATTGGTTTTTGCTTCAACTCCAAAACTTGAGACCCTGCTTTTAGCGCCTTCAATAAATTCATTCAATGCTCCTTGGTAAGCGCCTAAAGCAGGAATGGCCACAGAGTGAGTAAAGATTTGACCAAAGGGTAATTTAAAAACCGGTGCATCATTCATCTCATAGCCTGGGTTTTTGCACTCAAAGGCATCTTTTAAATAATGAATTCTGTGGTGAGGTACAAACGCATTTTCAACTTTAATTTTTTTGCTTCCAGTGCCTTTGAGTCCATAAGTATGCCAGTTATCAATAATTTCATAATCACTTCTAGGGATTAATAAAGTTACAAAACTCTCCAACCCTTTAGAGAAATCTAGAATTGCTCCTCCAAAGAACCAGTCGCAGTGATCACTACCAGAGGACCAATCCCATTCTCCTGAAACTTGGTAACCACCCTCAACTTCGGTCACCATTCCTTTGGGAGCATAGGAAGAAGAAATAAGCACAGATGGATCTTTGCCCCAAACATCTTGTTGCGCCTGTTGATCAAATACAGATATTTGCCAGTTGTGAACCGCAACCACTGAAAACGCCCATGCAGAAGACATACATGCCTCCGCGATTAGACCAGTAACTTTATAAAAGACCATTGGATTCATCTCATATCCACCCCAAGATTTAGCTTGGACAATTTTAAAAAATCCAAGGTCTTTAAAATCTTGAATAGTTTCAGGAGGCACGCATCTAAGTTCCGCGGCTTTTGCAGCTCTAGCTCTAAGTGTAGGTTGAAGTTCTCTTGCTTTTTGATAAAGATCTTCTGGAGTAGGTATCGATTCTTTAATATTTTTTAATTCTTGTGACATTGCGCCCCCAAATATAAGTCTAGCTATACTTCTTTCTAAATATCCTACTTTATGTTTACATAAGGGCAAGATTTTTTTATTTATATGTCTATAAAAAATACACTCAATTTCCCCTCAGGATCAGCTTTTATAGTGGGAGGAAGCGGGGGGATAGGAAGAGATATTTGTCTTCATTTTGCGGCCAATAATGTTCCTATAATTTTCACATACCGCAACAATAAAGAGAGGGCTGATGAGCTAATTGAAGAAATTTCTTCTATGGGATTAACTGCAGAAGCAATCCAGCTTTCTTTAGAAAACAGAGAGGGTGTGATTGCATGTTTTAACAAGCTTAAAATTGAGGATAAGAAAATTCATACCATTGTTAATGCTGCAGGTTCAAACATTAAAATGGAATGGATTGGAAATCTGGAATTCAAAGATTGGGATGAAACTATGCATGCTGATTCAACAGGATTTTTTAATCTGATAAAAAGCAGCCTACCATGGATGAGAGAGTGCCAAGGATCTTATATTGCAATAACCAGTATTGGCTTATCACGCTGGCCAACTAGAGATGTTTTATCTGTTGCACCAAAATCTACAATCGATGCACTTATTGCTGGCATTGCTAAGGAAGAAGGTAAAAATGGTATCAGAGCTAATTCAGTCCAACTTGGCATCATCGAAACAGGAATATTTTTACGCATCAAAGGCAAAGACTACAGCGATGAATATGTTAATGCAGCAATTAAAAATACTGCTTTAAAAAGGCTTGGCAAAGCAGAAGATGTAGCGAATGCTGTCATGTTTCTAGCATCTGAGAATGCAAGCTATATTACTGGTCAAGCCCTATATTTAGATGGCGGCTTTAGAATATAAAATGTCAAACTAAGATCTAGAGATGCGAGGGGGATTATGAAAGCGTATGTTGTCGGATTGCTTGAAATGCATAACTGGGATTGGTACGAAGAGTACTATAAAAATACTGCAAAACTGATAAAAAAACATGGTGGAAAATACGTTGCATCCGGTGTAAAACCGGTTGTACTTGAAGGGCCGTCCACCCCCAATGCACATGTCATTTTAGAGTTTCCTTCAATTGAGAATGCAAGAAATTGGTACCAGGATCCTGAATACAAAAAAATGATAGATCTTAGGCAATCCGGGGGTTCTTCAGATATATTTATTTTTCCAGAGGGAACGACTAACTAGTGCCAAAAATTAATAGTAATTTAGCTGAATGGGTAGGCGATATATCTGAAGCTAATGTAGCGAAAATTTCAATTGGAGAACTGCTTTCTGAAGCAGCTCAACGCTATCCTAACTCAGAGGCATTGGTTTATGCTCATCAGCCAGACATAAAAGAGCAGCGCTGGACCTACAGTGAATTGGATATCGTATCAAGCAATCTTGCTAGAGGCTTTATAAGCTTAGGGTTATCTCGAGGAGATGCTGTAGGTGTTTGGGGGCCAAATCATCCTGAATGGATTATTATTGAATATGCTCTCGCAAAGGCTGGTTTAAAGCTTGTTACCCTAAACCCACTTTATAAATCTAGAGAACTTATTTTTGCGCTCAACACATCTCAAGTGGCTACCTTGATGCATGCAAGCTCGATACCAAATATTGATGTAGATGAAATATTAATAGAGGCTAAGAAAGATGTCCCATCTTTATTGCACACCTTAAATTTTCATGAAGATCTTCATACTTTAATCCTTCAAGGTAAATCAAAAAATTTTTTATTACAGCCTCCAGATCCCTCTGAGGTTTTTATGATTCAGTATACTTCTGGAACCACTGGGGTTCCTAAGGCTGCTCAAATGACCCATCAAGGCCTTATTACCACCTCAAGAAACAGTCATATTCGTTGGAAAATTACCCATGAGCAAAAAGTGGCTCATGGTTTTCCCTTATTTCATATTGGGGGGTCTGCTTGCATGACCCTCGGAGCTTGCTCCCTTGGAGCAACTTCGTTGCCTTTGTATATTTTTAAACCCAGTGTGACATTAGATATTCTGGAAAAAGAAGAATGCACAACCTTTATTGGCGCTCCAGTGCTTCTAACTGCCATGATGGAAGATCCTTCCTTTCCTCAAAGGAATTTATCCAAGTTAACAACAATAGTAGTAGGGGGCTCAAATCCTCCTATAGAATTCTTAAAAAAATGTGAACAAGCTTTTCAGGTCACAATGATTAATGGTTATGGAATGACTGAGACCTGTGGGCTGACTTCCACTGCCTTACCCGATGATCCGCCATCCTTAAAAGCAATTGCTGGCATAGCAATGCCTGGAGTTTCTTTAAAGATTGTAGGTCAAGGAAATCAGACTTTGGCATGCGATGAAACCGGTGAGCTTTTTTATAAAGGTCCCGGGCTGATGCAGGGATATAGTAATCTAGATGATGGAAGCTCAGGCATCCTGGAGGATGGCTGGTTTCCTACAGGCGATTTAGCCACCATGAATTCAGATGGGTACATTAATATTGTTGGGCGTGCCAAAGAAATGATTATTCGTGGAGGTGAAAATCTATACCCTATTGAAATAGAAAATTACTTGTTAGAACATCCCGGAGTCTTGGAGGTGGCGGTCATAGGATTGCCTGACGAAAAGTATGATGAGGAGTGTTGCGCAATCATTAGAAAAGACTCTAATCACCTAAGAGACGAACAAGAATTGAGAGAGTGGTGTCAATCTAGAATATCCAGATGGAAGATACCAAGATACTTCTTTTTTACAGAGACTTTTCCTGTAACACCATCAGGAAAAATTCAAAAATTTAAGTTACGGCAAAAATATGCTGAACTAATATCAACCAATGTGAGGGAAAATTAATAATATGAAGATTAGTTACAAAAAATATAAAGCTTTAAAAATCAAGCGATCCGATCGAATACTGACCATAACCATTAACCGTCCCGATGAAATGAATGCTGTAAATGAACAATTGCATTCAGAATTTTCAACTATTTTTCTAGATGCTGAATACGATGACGAAGTAGATATTATTATTTTAACGGGTGCAGGCAAATCATTTTGTGCTGGCGGTGACTTAAAATGGTTGCTCGGGGTTCATGGCGACCCTGTACAAACTGCTTACCATATCAATCATGATAGAAAAATTCAGAATGCAATGTTGGATATGGAAAAGCCAATTATTGCTAAAGTCAATGGTCCTGCTATAGGGCTTGGTTGCTCTTTGGCGCTATTTTGTGACTTTATTTATGCAACACCTAGATCGAAGTTTGCTGATCCTCATGTTTCTGTTGGATTGGTTGCAGGAGATGGGGGATGTGTTATTTGGCCTCAACTGATTGGGTACGCCAAGGCAAAAAAATACCTCTTAACCGGAGAGCATATTGGCGCGGTAGATGCGGAGGCCATGGGACTTATTACTGAAGTCGTTGCTGAAGAAGAAATTGATCTTGCTGTAGATAAACTTGCTAAGCAGCTCAGAGACGGCGCTAAGTACTCTATCAGGTGGACAAAAACATCAATCAATGCTGGTTTGAAAGTCATGGCAAACACCATCATAGATAGAGCAGCAGCTTTTGAAAATGTTACTCAACTCATGCAAGACCATAAAATTGCATTGAAAGCCTTTGCAAACAAAAAACAACCTAAATTTAAACAA
>JALRBL010000044.1 GCA_023257795.1 Gammaproteobacteria bacterium | reverse complement strand
TTCCCCGGGCTATCCCCTTCTACTAGGTAGATTCCTACGCGTTACTCACCCGTCCGCCGCTCGTCAGCGCGAGATTCAGCAAGCTGAATCAAAATGCCTGTTACCGCTCGACTTGCATGTGTTAAGCCTACCGCCAGCGTTCAATCTGAGCCATGATCAAACTCTTCAATTATGATCAATGAATTGCCTTTTTCAAAAGACAAAAAAAATAAATTTTCTCGTATATGAACACCCACACGAGTAACCAAAAATGTTTACAGAACTAACCGCTTCCTGAGCGGAAGGTGCATTGTACATGTTTTGTAAAATTTGGGTAGATTTTTTTTATTAATTTTTAGATTTATCTACAAGCTTATCTTTACCCAAAAATTTCATTTTAGATCTGATATCTAAGCCAACTTCTTCGATAGAATGTGCAGCAAGATTTTCTCTATTTTTTTTCATTATTGGTCCGCCAGAACCATCATTGCTTTGTCTGCAATCTTCAAGGAAATTATCAGCAAATTTACCTGATTGAATATCTGCAAGTATTTTCTTCATAGCATCTTTGGATTCTTGACCTATGACCCTAGGCCCACTTACGTAATCACCAAATTCAGCAGTATTAGAGATAGAGTAATGCATGTTTGAAATTCCGCCCTCATAGATAAGATCAACAATTAATTTTGTTTCATGAAGGCATTCAAAATATGCCATCTCTTTACTGTAACCTGCATCGACAAGGGTTTCATACCCAGCTCTTATGAGCGCAGTTAGCCCTCCACAAAGAACAGCTTGCTCACCAAATAAATCTGTTTCTGTTTCTTCTCTAAAAGTTGTATGCAATACGCCCGCTCTAGTTCCACCGTTTGCTTTTGCGTAAGAAAGCGCTATGTCGAGCGCAGAAAATTTAGCACTTGAGGTCTCTTGATAAACAGCTACTAATGAAGGAACGCCTCCCCCATTTTGAAATGTGCTTCTAACAGTATGACCGGGTCCTTTAGGAGCTATCATAACTACTGCATTTTTTTCGTCTGGAATAATCTTTTTAAAATGAATATTAAAGCCGTGCGCAAAACCCAAAACTGCATCTGTTTTTAAATTAGGCTTAATCTGATTAACAAATATACTCTGCTGAAACTCGTCTGGAGCAAGCATCATCACAAAATCTGCTTCTCTCACAGCATCAGAAACTTCCATCACAATGAGACCAGCACTCTCAGCTTTCTTCCATGAGGCAGAACCTCCTCTTAAGCCAACTACAACATTGACACCTGAATCAAGTAAGTTATTAGCATGCGCATGCCCCTGTGATCCATATCCAATAATTGCTACTTTTAAGCTCTTAATAATTTCTAAGTTAGCATCGTCGTCGTAAAAAATTTTCATTCTGTTACCTAAATTGTTAAGTGTTTTTCTGATTTATGCATACCTATGCATCCAGAGCGTGATAACTCAATTAAGCTTTTTTTATTAAGCGATTTTAAGAAATCATCTATAGATGCTGAGTTGCCCATGACTCCAAGAACCACAATAGAATTATCCTGTTCAATTATGTGATGCTCAAAATATTTAAGTTTTCTTTTAAAAGTTTGGTTAAATTGTTTTGTTGAGATCTTTAGTAAGACATATTCAACTTCATGATGAGAGCCTTCCGTTAGGTCAGATACTTTAATAACATCTATTAATTTATTAATTTGCTTAGTTATTTGCTCCACAACATTTTCATTACCTTGGGTGGTAACAGTCATTCTGGAATAGGATTCGTCAAATACCGGAGCAACATTTAAGCTATCAATGTTGTACCCTCTTTGATGGAATAAACCTACAATCCTCGCAAGGGCACCAGGTTTATTTTCAATTAAAACTGCTAATGTTCTCTTCATGCTTTTTTATCTTTAGCAACCCACATATCTTTCATACTGCCATTAGGGGCAACCAGCATTGGGTATACATGCTCTGATGGATCAACATAAACATCAATAAAAACTAATCTATTTTTAAGCGAAAAAGCTTTTTTAAAAACTTTAGACAAATCCTCCTGCTTGGTTACCTTAAATCCAATATGTCCGTAGGCTTCAGCAAGTCTAACAAAATCAGGTAAAGAATTCTGATATGTGCTGGCCGAATGCCTTTTGTTATAAATCATATCTTGCCATTGTTTCACCATTCCGAGCGCCTCATTATTGATGTTTACAATCTTGATAGGCAAACCATACTGCAAACATGTTGAAAGCTCTTGAATACACATTTGTATACTCCCCTCTCCAGTAACACAAACTACCTCATCTTTTGGAAAAGCAAGTTTGACTCCCATAGCTGCTGGTAAGCCAAAGCCCATTGTTCCCAAGCCTCCTGAATTCACCCATCTTCTTGGTTTATTAAATTTGTAATATTGAGCAACAAACATCTGATGTTGGCCTACATCAGATGTAATCCACGCATCTCCATTTGTTGCATGGTAGAGCTCTTGCACAACAACTTGAGGAAGGATCTTCTGATTTTTTCTTACGTGCTTCCAAAGGTCATGATTAAGACCATGCAGTCTTTTCCATTCATAAATTTGTGACATCCACTGGTCAAGTGCCTCAGAATCAATCTTAATCTTGGACTTTTTAATCTCTTTTATTAATGCCAAAACGGACTCTTTTACTTGACCCACAATTGGAATATCTGCATTTATAATTTTTGAAATAGAAGCAGGGTCCACATCTATATGAACGACTTTTGCATTGGGTGCAAACAATGCAGGCGTATTTGTAATCCGATCATCAAACCTTGCGCCAATAGCGAGGATCAAATCTGCATTATGCATTGCCATGTTTGCTTCATAAGTTCCATGCATGCCCAACATACCCAAAAATAACTTATCTTTAGGTGGATAAGAGCCTAGCCCCATTAAAGTATTGGTTACAGGTACTTTTACCAACTTATTTAATGCAATAAGTTCTTTGCTTGCATTTCCAAGCACAACACCACCACCCGCATAAATAACTGGTCTCTCAGAAGATAAAAGAGCTCTAGCAGCTTTCTTAATTTGACCAGGATGGGGATCTATTTTTGGTTTATAAGATCTGATATTGATGCTTTTAGGCTTTTTGTATTCAAACTTCAGGTTTGGATCTGTCATATCTTTAGGAATATCGATGACTACTGGACCAGGTCTTCCAGTGGTAGCAATATAAAAAGCTTCTTGAACTACCTTTGGAATATCTTCAGCTTTATTTATGATGTAGCTGTGCTTTACGATAGGTCTTGATATACCGATCATATCAGTTTCTTGAAATGAATCTGTTCCTATGAGATGACTTTGAACTTGGCCGGAAATAACTACGAGCGGTACTGAATCCATGAATGCAGTAGCAAGACCAGTAATAGCATTGGTTGCACCGGGTCCAGAGGTAACTAATACCACTCCGGCTTTGCCAGTCGATCTAGCATATCCATCTGCTGCGTGAGTAGCTCCTTGCTCATGCCTTACAAGAATGTGCTCTATGTGTTTTTGCTTGAAAAGTGCGTCGTAAATATGTAAAGCAGCGCCTCCAGGATAGCCAAATATATATTTAACACCCTCCTCTCGAAGAGCGCGCATTAGAAGGTCGCCGCCAGAAAACTTCATGGATTTAAAATAATATCGGTTGTTTATACATTAATTACTGATAAAAACAAGAATATAGCTACATAAATAGCTGTTCTTGTAACCTTAAAAAATCTTCTGGCACTTCTGCGCAAAAATCCACCATGCTGCCAGTCGTATCATGAAACTTTAGTTGATGAGCATGCAGAGCTTGTCTTGGAAAAGCATGTGCAATTTCAGCATGCTCGGAAGAGAAATAATTGGGATTTAAAGATTTCACTTTATATAGCTGATCGCCGACTATCGGAAGACCAGCATCTGTTAAATGCACTCGAATTTGATGAGTTCTTCCAGAAGTAATTTCCACATCTATTAACGAGAACCCATTCTTTGTTATATTTGGAAAAATCGATGTGAACGCGTCACGTCCGTTTTCATTGATTTTCATTTTAATCCTGTTTTTAGGATCTCTTCCAATTGGACCATCAAAATATCTAGTCGCTTTCACCTCTCCATAAATAATCGTCTTGTAAGCTTTATACACTTCTCTATCGTGAAGTTGGGCAATAATGGATTTGTGAAATTTTAGAGTTCGAGCAATAACCATAATGCCTGAAGTATCTTTATCTAGTCTATGCACAATCCCATTTCTAGGAAGAGACGTTAACTCATTAAAGTGAAATGCCAAACCATTTGCGAGCGTGCCCGATTTTATGCCAGCTCCAGGATGCACAACCAAATCAGAAGGCTTATTGATTACAATAAAATGCTCTGACTCATGGATAATATTTAAAGGAATATCTTGTGGCTCCCATGATTCTTCTGTGATATCACTTGGCTCAAGCGAAATCTCATCGCTTGTAAAAACTTTATCTCTGGGCTTGCCCAATTCTCCGTTTAACAAGAGTTGCCCATTATCAATCCATTTTTTTATTACTGACCTTGAATAGTCACTCCATATGGAGCTTGCTGCCTTATCCAGCCGTTCTCCTGCTAAATCTTCAGTAATGGTAGCCTTGAGTTGCATATAAGAAAATTTATTGTCTATTTAATCGCCCTTGCAATGCCATTGATTGTACAATACCAATCGATGCTTAACTCTAAAACTTTAAAACTAATGCTGACTATTGTGGTTTCGGCTTCTGTTATTAGTTCATGCAGTAAAGATACTGAGGAGGTTGAGCGCCCAGAACAAATTTACTATGAGCTTGCGCAAACAAGAATGAGAGCAAAAAACTTTTTTTCTGCGGTTGAAGCTTTAGAGATGATAGAAGCAAGATATCCTTTTGGAAGATACGCTGAACAAGCTCAATCAGAACTAATTTATGCTCATTACATGAATGGAGATGATGAAGCTTCCCACTCTGCTGCAGAAAAATTTATCAGACTGCATCCAAGACATCCAAATATTGATTATGCCTACTTTATGAGAGGACTAGCAAGCTACACCAGAGACAAAACTTTATTTGTAAGGTTGTTTAATGCTGATCTTTCGCAAAGAGATGTCAGCGGAGCCAAACAAGCCTTTGCCGAGTTAACAGAATTTTTAACTAGATTTCCTAATAGCCAATATGCGCCCTACGCACAACAAAGGCTCATTTACCTAAGAAACTTAATTGCGCAAAGTGAACTGAGTGCAGCTGATTACTATGTTAGAAGGGGTGCATACATTGCCGCGATCAGGCGAGCAAAATACGTACTAGAAAATATTCCTAATTCGAGTCAAAATCTTAGGGCTCTAAAAATTTTAAAACTTTGCTATAAAGAATTAGATTATTTAGAGCTAGAAAATGATATTGATCTTGTGATAGCACAGAATTTTTCTGATTTGGTTGAAGCAAATAATGATGAGCAAGGATTTTCTATCTGGCCATTCGGTAGGGAAAAAACCCCCGCTCCTCAATCCTAAGAGATTTTACTCTCCCCACATACCAGCTAACCCGTAAGCAACTGCAAATTCATCTGGATTATCAAAATTCTCTGCCACTATTAGAGATCATATTAACCTCTAGTTAACCTTAAATACTTCAATATTAATTTCACCAGAAATTAGATCTATCTCACCTTGCATGTAATTTATGCCATCCGTTACATCATCTAGAGATTTAATAGAGATAATTTTGCCATCTCTTGTCCAAACGCCCTTCAAAATACCTGCGGCTAAATCACCGTCTGGGCTAATACCGCGACCATGTCCTTCGAAAGTTCCTTGATTCCTTGCGGTATCATTTGATTTAAGCGTATACGACAGATAAACCTTGCCGTATTGCCCTGCAGCAGCGCTAGTGGCATTAATAGTGCTTTGATCTTGCTCAACAGTGATAGATGTAATATCAAATTTAGACTTAAAGCTATCTCCGGTTACATTAAAAGCAAGCGCGTTAAGACTTAATACTAAAAAACAAGTTGAAATAATAATTTTAAGTTTCATTTTCTTCTCCAAAAATATTTACCTTACTTATTTTTAGGAAGATGGCAAATTATGATGAGGTTTGATGTATTTTTTTAGATACTACGTAAGCTCCAGGGATATAAAGCAATGCAATGATTGTTGCCCCAAATATTCCTCCACTCATTGCCCAAGCAAGTGGTTGAAAAAATATGCTAGTTATCAAAAGTGGCAAAAAACCTCCAAGAGTTGTAACCGAAGTAGTGAGTACATGTCGTGTTGAGCGAACAACAACATCCACTAACCCATCGAGGGTTAGATTTTTATTTTGATTAGCTTCTTTGATATGAGATAAAACTACAATAGAGTCATTGATTGATAAGCCAATTAATCCTACTGCGCCAACTAAGCCAATAAACCCAAAATTTGCTTGCCCTAAAGTTAACCCTACGAATGCAAGACCAATACATAAAATAGCGACACTTAAAATAAGTCCAGCTTGTCGAAATGAATTTAAAGCTGCTACAAGAGAAACAATAATTAAAATGATGAAAAGAAATGCGGTTGAAAATAAATTCGCTTGAGATGAAGACCTAGCCTCTGCTTCGCCTGATAAAACCAATTTGTAACCCTCAGGCAAGGTATTGCTAAAATCACTAATTGCAGTTTTTATTAAGTTTTCAGTATCCGATGCAAGTTTATCTGGCCAAATCCAAGCTCTGACACCATTTTGTTTTATGCCTTGATATCGGTTAATAAAATTGGGTCTGCTAGTTACTGAAAATTTGCCAAAAGAAGCTATGTTTTCGGTTTCTAAGCTTCCAGGAAAAGATAAGCTTTCAATAGCTTGCATCGGATTAGATGCATTATCACTTAAAATTTTAATAGGGATTTCTTTTGAGCCTTCAATCATAGTTCCAACATATCTACCCTCGTTTGAGATTGATAGCTCATTCAATATTGCTGAGCCATTGATCCCGCTCAAACTAATGTTTTCATTATTAAAAGCAAATTCATAATTAGTGGTGATTGCGGATAAGTCTGATTTAGTTAAAAAAACATCGGGGGCATCGGAGAGTATTAGCTCCAACTTATGCCCAAGTTCACGCAAGATAGATATATCGTCTCCAAGAATTCTGTATTCAATGCTAGCAAATACAGGTGGGCCAGAATCAAATTTATCTGTTATAACTTTTAAATCTGGATTTAAGTTTGCTAGCTCTCTGCCTAGAGAGGGAATTCTATCCATCATTGCTGTGTAGCTATTGACCATGAAAAAACCTTCGGCTCTATTATTTGATCCTAATGGAGAGTCTCCCCCAATAACGTTATACAATACCCTTGGCATTTTTCTGCCAACAAACCAAATCTCATCTTTGACTTCAAGACCTAATATTTGATTAATATCAGTTGAAAGCTGCTTGATTCTTTTCTCTGAGCCCTCAGTAGAGGTATTCTCAGGAAGCTCAACTAACACTTTAAACATTGGTCTATCAAGCTCTGGAAAAAAGTCCTGCTTTAAAAATGGAAAGGATAAAAACCCTAAAGTAGGCAAGATAAATGCAATGAGGATTGCCCTTCTTGGTTTAGAGAAAGACCAAGTGAGAAACAGCCTGTAACGTTCTGTTAACCGAGGATTTGAATAGCCTTCGGTAAATAACTCCCTGCCTTGAAAAAATGAAACCTTTTCAATGAGATTTAAAAAGACTGGAACTACAAATAAAGCTAAAAAAAATGATGCTGTGATTGAGAGGATTACTGTTACACCCATTCCTCCTACAAATTCGGCGCTTGGTCCTTTACCAGCAACTATTGGAAAAAATGCAAACGCAGTAGTTGCAGTAGCAGCTGCAAGAGGAATCCAAAGATGCTGTAAACTCAAGTGCGCTGAAGCCCTAGGAGGATGTCCTGATTTTCTGCGAAACTTGTAGTCCTCAACCATGATGATTGAATTGTCGATTAAGAGCCCTAAAGCAATGATGATTCCAGTCATAGAAGTCTGATGCAAAGGAAGACCTACAATATTGCATCCAAAAAGTACCAAAAAAATTGTTAAAGGAAGCGTGATCCCAACAATCAGAGCTGATCTCAAACCTAATAAAAGATAGCTCAACAAAATAACTATATTGGTCGCAAAAAAAATGCTTACAGATAAATCCGTAAACTTATTTTCTAAAAATAATGATTCGTTATAAATTTTTGAAATAGTTATTTCAGAAGGAATGGTTGCACGAAATTCTTCAACGGCAGTTTCAATTTGAACTGCATAGGAATCCATTCTTTGACGAAAAGCACCTCTAATATCCACAAGTACCGATCTTTTGCCATTATGAAGCACAATCTCCTCTGAGGGAGTTTGGGGTGACAGAATGATTGAGGAAGCTACATCTTCCAACCGGATAATCTCTAAGCTGGCAAGTGTCTTGATTGGTATTTGCTTAATTTCATCTAATGACTCGAAGTTATCTTTGGATTTGATAAGAATTTGGGAAGCTCCAGAAGTATTTATACCAATTGGCTTTTTGTTATCAAATGAATTTAAGACACTGGCAACATCATTAAACTTTAAGTTCAACAGGGCTAATTTTTGCGAATCAATAGATACGATTACTTCTTCATTGGCAGCTCCATAAAGAAAAGTCTTATCAGTTGCTCCACTGTATGCCAATCTATTTTTTAAATCTTCAGCAATTCGTGAGAGAAGGATAATTGGAGTATCTCCTTCCCCAGTCCAATTGATTGCATACAATAGAGTTGTTGGAGGTCCACTCGATCTAATCAATTGAGGATCTACACCTTCTGGCAATAAATACTTAGCTTGATCTATCTTATCTTGGACCTCTGACCAAACCTGCTCTATGAGTTCTTGAGGGACATCATCTTTCAATTCTATTGCTGTTGATGCAAAACCTTCAGCAGCCACTGACTGTATTTCATCAATTTCCTGGACTTCTCTTAATTTTGCTTCCAAGGGATCTAGAATCTGTGTATTTATTCTCGCTGGAGATGCGCCTCTATATACTGTTTGAACTGTGGACCACCTTTGAGCTAACTCTGGATTTTCTTGTCTAGGCAAACTATTTAACGAAAGAAAACCTGCCAGGCAAATAAATGCAAGTAGCAAGACAAAGACCCTTGGCCTATCAATTAAGAGATCTAAGAACTTCATTGATTAAGAAAGCGCTGTCCTTCTATTACTTTTGAAGCTCCGCCTGTTATAACCCGATCACCAGTTTTGATAGTGCCAGATATAAAGGCATATATTCCATCGGTATATTCCAAAGATACAATTTCTCGAACAACAGATTTGCTGCCATCTTGGTTGTCTATGAGCGAATAAATATTCCACAAGCCTTGATTACCTTGAGATAGTGCAGTTAATGGAACCCATGCACCCCTTGAAGAGATTTGAGTTTTCAAAACTAGATTAGTGACCTCTCCAGGAGCAATAAATTCTTTGAATGAAAAGATAGCAAGTCTATTGCCAGAACCAACATTTGTCATAGGTGATAAACGTTCCAGCTTGGCCTGATAGACATTATTTGACAACTCAAATTCATATAGTTCCCCAGGCACTAAAAGATCTAAGTATTTAAGGGGAATTGAAACTTGAGCTTCTACTTGTTTAGAATCAATAATTTCCAATACTGGCTGCATTGGATTAACCATAGACCCTGTATCATAAAATCTTTGCTGAATGAAACCATCAAATGGTGCGATTAACTGAGATTGTCTTAATTTAACTTTAAAGAATTCTACTTGAGATGCTGCTATGTCATATTCAGCAACAGCTTTATCATATTCTTGAGAAGACACAAATCCATCCTTTTTGAGATCCTTGTATCTGTCTAAAACTAGGCCTGATAATTTTTTTTGAGCAACTGCTTGATTATAGCTTGCATATATTTCACTGTTATCAAGCGAGGCTAAAACATCACCGGCATTCACTGAATCGCCAATGTCAGAGGGGAAATTATTGATTCTCCCTTGAATTTCAAAGGAAAGCATTGCTTGATTTTTTGGCAATATCCTCCCCGAGAGCTTCCGTGAAACCAGATAATCATCTTGTAAGTTAAGAGTAAGAAGCTCAAGAGAGCTTGGGAGAGAATGGGCATTGGTGCCAATAACAAAAAGTAACAAAAATATGGCTGGTTTTGTATAAAAACTAAACAAGCAATATCGCAGTTTTTTAAAGTATAATGTATTCACTGTCAACATATTATATTATATGTTTACAGTGTCAACATTAATATGAAATATCATCACGGCAATTTAAAAAAAGTACTTTTAAAATGTGCTTGCGAGACCTGTGAAACAGAAGGAGCAGAAGCGCTTTCTCTGCGCGGTCTCGCTAAAAAGGCTAATGTTTCTCAAACAGCTCCATACAGACACTTTGCTACTAAACAAGAATTGTTGGCATGCATTGCTGAGGAAGGCTTTAAAAACCTTAACAAACAACTTACCAAAATTTTAAATGACAGCTATTCCTCAGAAAGAGATAGGCATATAGCTGCTGGCAGAGCATATATTGATTTTGGATTAAATAATTTAAATACCTACAATCTTATGTTTAGCGATAGTATCAGAGATTTTTCGATGTTCGCAGGTTTGCATGTTGCTTCAGAAGATTGTTTTCAAACCCTCAAAAAGATCATTAAAAGGGTTTTCAATCTTCCAGATGAAGAAGCTGAATTGAAAGGGATGCAATTATGGTCAATGGGTCATGGGCTTGTGATGATCCTGAACAAAAGAAAAAAAGCTCCTACTCAAGCAAGAGCTCAAGATTCAACCGCTCTTAAACTGATGGATAAAGTCAGTGCAAACTTAGATAAATTCTTGGAAAAGTTTCTAGATTAAATTGTTATTTAACCAACACTGTAATTGTCTCTGAAACAATTGGTGTGGGGTGAGGAATATGAGCAAAGTTTCCCAAGACTAGAGTTAATTCGTGCGCTCCACTTTCTAAGGTTATGGTTGCCTCGGTTTGCCCTTTTCCAAAATGGATATGATTAGCGTCCGCCGGAATTGGTAAAGTAAAATCTGTTATCGCTGTATCTACTAACAAATGATGATGGCCAGTATTGGGTGCATCGTAACCTGCAGGAGCAACCCCAAAATTTTCTAAACCAAATTTAACTTTGAAGGTTCTAGCAACTTCAGACCCATCTGTTGGTTCAATAAAATAAACCTTGGGATTATTAGCATACATGAATGCAGGAATTATAAAGACGCTCATCAATATTAATAATCTTACTTTCATCATAGATATCCTCCATTGGCATACATTAAAGTATTAAAGCTTTTTTTGTTCAAAACGCTCTTAACAGATCCAACAACAATGGAATGTGTATGATAATCAAAAACTTTATCTACTTCGCAAAAAATATTTGCCTGTGCATCTTGAATATATGGAGGATTATCAAGCTCCCAATTATCAAAATGAAATCTCTGATCCTCTTTATCTTTTGAACTGCATACATTAGCAATCTCAATATGATCTTTAGTAAGAATATTTACTGCAAATTGCGAGCCAATTTTTAAGATATTATGGATAGATGCCTCCTTATTAACGCATACCAAAAGAGAGGGCGGATCCACTGACAAAGAGGTGACTGAACTGACGGTCATTGCAAAATTTTTCTTTTGCTGACTCTGAGCAGATACTATACTTACAGAAGCAGCTAGATTTCTCATGGATTCTAAAAAATCTTTAATATTCATAGGTATATTGTGTCACAAAAACCAAAGTTGAGAATAATAAGTGGGTCCTTGAAAGGCCTGCAAATAAATTTTCAAGCATCTGAAAATCTGCGGCCTACTCCACAAAGAACTAAAGAAACTCTTTTTAATTGGCTGCAATGGAGCATAAAGAATGCAACATGCTTAGATTTATTCACTGGCACTGGCAATCTGGGCATTGAAGCGCTCTCAAGAGGGGCTAAGGAGGTTATCTTCGTAGATAACAATAAAGCTCATATTAAATCCCTAAACGAGTTATTGGTTCAGATAAATATGAAAAATAGATCGAAGGCAATTACGCAAGCAGCTTTAAAATTTTTAAATGGCACGCTTCAGAAATTTGACATCATCTTTTTAGATGCTCCATTTGACTCTTCGCTCAATCAAGATGCTTTGTCACTCATAGCAGAAAAAAATATACTTCTTTACAATGGACTGGTTTATTATGAGCACTGTCAAAAACTCAGTCCCTTGGACATCCTGCCATTTAACATCATCAAATCTCAAAAAACTGGGCAAGTCTACAGTTATTTGTTGAACAAAGATTAAAGATGAGAATAGCCACAAGAAAATCACCTCTTGCAATCTACCAAGCTGAACTGGTCAAAGAAACCATTGAAAAGAATTATAAAAATATCAGCTGCACTTTGATACCTATGATATCTCAAGGTGATGAGCTTTCAGGCCCACTGGAAACTCATGGAGGAAAGGGGCTCTTCATTGGGAACTTAGAAAGAGCTTTGCAAGAAAACAAGGCAGATATTGCGGTTCATAGCCTTAAAGATGTTCCAGCTATCTTGGCTGAAGAATTTTCTATAGTTGCAACTCTACCAAGAGAAGATCATAGAGAATTTTTTTTATCTCCAAATAATCTTAAATTAACTAGTGGGCCACTTAAGATTGGTTCCTCATCTCCTAGGCGCAAAGCACAGTTATTACACATTAACT
>JALRBL010000038.1 GCA_023257795.1 Gammaproteobacteria bacterium | reverse complement strand
TACTGAACAATCTAAAATTTTTGCTATTCTTAGGGCAAGAACAGTAGAAGGAACATAAATTCCATTTTCTATTGCATTTATGCTTTTTCTTGAAACGTCTGCTTGGTCTGATAATTCTTGCTGAGTCAAACCAGCAGACTTTCTTAGATTCTCAAGGTTATTGAGCAGTTTTTTGTGATTTTTGCCCAAAACTATTTCTTTTCAAATTCTTCAACTGCTTTGTTGATCTCTTCGCTTTCAATTGGATAAAGATAACCAGCAATAATTTGTCCAACACCAATTGCAAGAACCAGCAATCCGACGCCAGAAATCACATCTGTTCCCAGACCAATCTTATCTAACAAGAAAAGACCAACCCCGACCCCAATAGTTATAACTCCTCTTCTTCTATAATCGGTTGGCGATTTTCTCTCAACCAAACTTTCAAGAATCTCTTTTATATCATCAGGATCATTGATGTTTTTTGAAATAGTGATGAGCGTGTCATATCTGTTTTTCTTGTTTCTACTATCGTAAACAAAGATAACCAACAAGATTAAAACCGGCATTAAGACGGCAACATATCCTATCCCAAGCGCCAATGCTCCGTTAAACGTATCTATAAATCCATTCATTATTCTCTCCGCATTACTAAATGTAACGCAAACTTACCATTAATTATATGAGAAGTAAAGGTTACAAATAAATTTATTTCGTTATAATTTTTTTTGTTGGCCAGGAAAAATTGATAATGTATAAAAAGCGAAAAATAATGAATGGATTTATGGCAGAATAAAATTATGCAAAATTGGTTCTTAATTTTAGGCGCAACTCTTTCTTTGCTTGGTGTTATATTTCATGGTTTTGTTGGCGGCAAAATATATAAAACAAATATAAATAAAAGTGACTTAGAGTCTTTGGGAAAAACTTTAAGCATGTTTTCGTGGCAGTTTCATACCATTTTTCTGTTTATAACTTCCTGCACTTTAATTTACATTGCAAACAATCCCGAATTTGCCATTGCCGCTTATCCAATAATTTATATAAATGTGCTGGGAGCAGCCTATTTCTTTATACTTGGTATTGGAAATAGAGAGGTTTTAAAGATGCCGGGAGCTATTTTAATGGGATCAATAGCATTGCTAGCATGGCTTGGAATATAAGTCTAAAAAACAAGAGTGATTCAAGTGCAGGAATTTTTAAATAACAACGGAATAGAAATTGTGGTCGGGATGATTGTCGCTGTTTTGGTTGTCATCTTTTCAAGATTTATATACTTTAGTTTTTTTAAAAAATAATTAATCGATTCTCAAATAATGAAAAAAACAATACTCCTAACGCTATTAATGTTCTTACAAACAGCTTGGGCTGAAGAAAAACTTGATGCGTTGATAGATGGTCTTCATGAAGATGCACACAAGGGAAATTTTAAATCCTACTTTAACCGGTACACCCCAAACGCTGTCTTCTTAGGAACCGATAAAACAGAGCGCTGGACCATAGAAGAGTTTAAAGAGTATGCCGAGCCCGCCTTTGCAGATGGTCACGGATGGACCTATAAAGTAGTTGAACGTAACTGGGGAGGAGAGGGCAATATTCGTTGGTTTGATGAAATTCTGTTTAATGAAAAGTTAGGCCACTGCAGAGGAACGGGTGTTACCAAGCTAATTAACGATGAATGGAAAATTGTCCATTATGCGCTAACCATGCTGGTGCCAAATTCCATTGCTGCAGATGTTGGATTGAAGACTATAGAAGCCGACAACATATAAGCATCAATACCAGCAAGAATCGAGGCCTTGGATTCCAATTGCTTATTTAGGTCTATAATGTATTTCTTAAGAAATAACTATTAGGAGAAAAATATGAGCCATACTCAATGGGAATACAAAATAGTTGATCACAGTAATTCAACTTCAATGGGTTACTCAAACCCAGAAACCGAAGAGTTCAAAAGAGCCAATATAGATAAGAACTGGAAGCTGGAAATGATGAACATTGAAATCAACAAACTTGGTCGAGACGGCTGGGAGATGGTTGGCATCAATGGGAGCAATGAAATATATTTCAAGCGCAAAAAAGAAAGCTAGTTTTCAAAGTTGAAACCGTTTATTCCGCCTCCTATCGTAGCGTTGCTTTGTGGGCTTGGCATTTATTTCACTAGACAATATTTTCCATTTACCTTAGGAGCATATACCGGTCATTTGGGATTGTTGTTTTTAGTCAGCGGGATATTAATGCTTTTCTTTGCTGCCGCATCATTTAGAAAGCATAAAACAACCATTAATCCTCTGAAACCCGATGCAGCAAGCTATCTTGTGACCTCTGGAGTTTTTAAAATATCAAGAAACCCCATGTATCTAGGAATGCTGTTAATCCTCATTGGAATCGCAGTCTACTTTAATCCCATAGGGGGGTGTTTAATTTGCTTCATTTTTTGGAGATTCATAACTAATTTTCAAATACTGCCCGAAGAAGCGGCTATGCAAAAACTTTTTACCAAGGAATTCTCTCTTTATAGCAATAAAACGCGGCGCTGGCTTTAAAAGCATTGTAAAAG
>JALRBL010000036.1 GCA_023257795.1 Gammaproteobacteria bacterium | reverse complement strand
ATTGGTCGAAGCGTTCTGCCATCCGGGGGATGATGCCGCCGCCGATGTAGATCCCACCACGGGCACCCAGAATCAGCGCTAAGTTGCCTGCGGCGGTACCCAAGAAGCCACAGAACAAGTCGATCGCTTCGTTGGCGCGGTGTAGAACTGATTGACGTTCCACTTTTCGATGATCTGCCAGTAGCGCTCAGCGTCGGGATAGGTTGGAATACCGCCAAACATCATGGTGGTCGCACCGTTGGCCAGCGGGCCATAGATGATGTAGGAATTATTGCAAATATGAAGACAAATACATATAGACTAATAGTTAACAGTTTCCTAAGACTCATTTAGTACTTTTGTAAAGATAATAAGCAACAATGCGGGTAAAGCTAGTAAAGATGCACTAAAGAAAAATAATGCCCAACCAAACTCCAAAGAAAAGATTTGTATCAATGCATCTGCAGCTAACCCAGACAAACCTCCAAATAGTTTTCCTGGCAACATCATAAAAGAGGTAAGCAAAGCATATTGGGTAGCCACAAATTTTTTGCTAACTAAAGATGTCAAAAAAGCTATGTTCACTGTACCGACAATACCTGCAGCTAAACTATCAAGCGCAACTACTATCGAAAGTGCACCTAATTGCTTTTCTGAAAGAGCAAAAATTCCAAAACCAATGTTGGTGAACAAAACAAGCAACCCACCAATTACAAGAGCATTTCTGATAGAGAACTTACTGATGAGTAAACCACCAATAAAAAAACCTACAATTGATGCAGTTAATGCTACGACCTTAACGACTGATCCTATTTCGGACTTACTAAAACCCATATCTATATAAAATGGCATTGCCATCGGGCCAACTAAAATATCTGTTAATCTGTATGATGCAATAATTAACAACAATATTGATGCTGCAAATAATCCAAATTTATTTAAAAAATCTTTCATGGAATTAACCAGTAGAAGAAAATAGTTTTCAGATGCATTATTTACAGAAATAGGCTCTGGGGCTAAAAAAATAGCAAACCAACCAACTAACATTACAGCTGCAAGCCCAAATATTGTTTGTTGCCAACTAAAAAGATCTGCAAAAATTAATGCAGCTGATGTAGCTATTAAAATAGCAGCCCTATAACCCAGCTGGTAAGAGGCAGCCAAATTGCCCTGTTGCTTTGATTCTCCAATTTCTATTCTTAATGCATCCACAGCAATATCCTGAAATGATCCAAAAATTGCAATCAATAATCCTACTGTAAAAATAAATAATAAATTAGCTGCATCAGCGTTTATGGCAAAAATACACATTGCTAAAAAGATGATTAGTTGCGTAAAAAAAATCCAGCTTTTTCGTCTACTTAAATTCATGGGGCTAGGAATAGAAAATTTATCAACCATTGGAGACCAAAGGAACTTAAGTGAATAAGCTAAAATCATCCAACTTAGAATGCCAATATTGGTTAGACTTACTCCGGATTCGCGCAGCCATACACCCAGTGTAGAAAACAAAAACATATAAGGAAGCCCGCAAGTTAAGCCTAAGAATGCCATACTGATGTTTGGGTAATTGCCTTTTAATGCCTTCATACTGATATCTTATTCCAATCAAAATAAGGACCAGGATCAGTTTTCCTCCCAGGTGCGATGTCTGAATGGCCTACTATATTAAATCTTGGAATTGAGTATTCATGAATGAGCAGCTGCAAGCACTCATTTAACCTGCTGTATTGTTCTTCAGTAAACTTATCAAAGTCGCATCCTTCTAATTCAATCCCTATTGAAAAGTCATTACAATTTTCTCTACCATTGTAATTTGAAACTCCTGCATGCCATGCCCTAAGGTTAAAGGGTACAAACTGTATTAGTTGACCTGTTCTAGTAATCAATAAATGAGATGATACCTTTAGTTCACTTAACCCAGAAAAAGATGGATCTTTTTTTATATCTAGCTGATTGGTAAATAAATCACATATTAATTCGGTATCATAATTGCCAACTGGCAAGCTAATTGCGTGGATAACAATGAGAGAGATTTCCTTCCCTGGTCTAGAGTCAAAGTTTGGCGAGGATAAGTAATGGATACCCTCTAATTGGTGATTGTGCAATTGCATTCACCCTATCTTAGCTCAGGAGGTAATTTGAAAAAAATATTTTCTTTGTTTTGTCCTAAATTCTTAATATCAAAATTAAATAATTCTGCTAGATTTTTTGCTATTTCTTGGACAGTCGCCTCTGGAGCGGATGCGCCCGCAGTTAGACCTATTGAATTAAAGACCTCCAGTTTCTTTAAATCAATATCTTTAAATTCATCAACTAAAATTGCTGGTGTGCCACATCTCTCCGCAAGCTCTTTTAGTCTATTAGAGTTTGAACTATTTTTTGATCCAATAACTATTACAAAATCTACTTCAAGAGCTAGCTGCTTAACAGCATCTTGTCTGTTTTGAGTTGCATAACAAATATCGTCATTGCGTGGCATTTCAAGTTTAGGAAATTTTTGCTTTAGAATCTCAATAATTTCTCTAGTATCATCGAGACTTAATGTTGTTTGGGTTACTAAACCTATTTCACTATTTCTGGGAATATTAAGTTCTCTTGCCTCATCTTGATCTTGAATTAAATAAATTTCACTGCCAAAGTTAGGATTATGCCTTCCCATTGTGCCCTCAACTTCTGGATGCCCCTTGTGACCAATAAGGAGAACCTTCTTTCCTAATTTTGAATATCTTTCAACTTGATGATGCACTTTAGAAACTAGAGGACAAGTAGCATCAAAGTACCTAAGTTTTCTTGTTTTTGCTGCATTTTCAACTTTATTGGAAACACCGTGGGCACTAAAAATAACGACGCCATCATTGGGGACTTCATCTAACTCATTAATAAAAATTACACCTTTAGATTGAAGATTTTGCACCACTAATTTGTTGTGAACTACTTCGTGCCTTACATAAATAGGAGAACCAAATTTAATCAGCGCCTTTTCTACAATATCTATTGCTCTGTCTACGCCAGCACAAAAACCTCTTGGGTTAGCAAGGATAATTTTCTTCATGATTGAGTTTTACCAAAATTAGAAGCAATCTCATTTAAGATAAAAAATATTGCTCCAACAGTGATGAAAAGATCGGCCGGATTGAAAACAAATAAGGATGTGCTGCCAAAATGCAAAAGAATAAAATCTGTTACAACTCCGTCCATTGCCCTATCAAGAAGATTTCCTATCGCCCCCCCGATAATAAACGCAAAAGCTAGTCTTCCTAAAAGATTATCTGCATTTACTAGAAATCTAAACAGAAAGAAAACAATTATTATTCCGATAGCTAACAAGCCATAAGTTGTAAAAAAATTATTAAAATCTAAAAAGCTGAACGCAATACCGCTATTGCTAGTCAAGTAAATACTAAAAAATGGAATGAATTCATAGAAGGTATTTGGCTCGATCCATCTCTCAACTAGGAATTTTAGTGATGTGTCAATGCAAACCAAAAGAAATATAAAAATTAGATCTTTAAAATTAGGCAAGTTTTCTCTCTTCACCCTCTCCGTCTACGTTAATTATGCATCTAGAGCAAATTTCAGGATGCAATTCACTGACCCCTACTGAGGGATGATGATGCCAACACCTAACACATTTATTATGAGTACTATTCGAAATGCTACAAGCCAAGGTTTCTCCAACCGAAATACGGCACTCGCTAACAATAAATAGAAAATGTAACTCTGATGAAAAGCTTGCAAGAGAATCGTATATTGATTGTGGAACACGTAGGTCAATTTCAGTATCAAGAGAGCCTTTAATATTGCCATTGTTGCGTTCTAATTCTATGGTTTGATTCACATGATCTCTAACCTCTAGAATTTTGTTCCATTCATCATGACTAATATCGGATTCTATAGGCTCTAGAACTTCTAGCTCATCTAAGAAAATAGATTCTTGTTTGGTTGAGGTTCCGGGATAAGTTTGCCAAACCTCCTCAGCAGTAAAAGATAGAATTGGTGCAATAATCTTCAATAGTTTTGTAAGAATAATATCAATAGCAGTCTGCGCAGACCGTCTTGGGAACGAATTTGATTTAGTTGTATATTGTCTGTCTTTGATGATATCTAAATAAGTGCCTCCAAGTTCATTGACACAAAAATTATGTATCTTCTGAACAACCATGTGGTACTCATATTTCTTGTAATGCTCTATCACTTCATGCTCAAGATTGATGCAGGCATTCAATATCCACCTATCAAGTTCTACCAGTTTATTAAGGTCGCACGCATCTCTATGTAAATCAAATTGATGAAGATTTCCAGCTAAAAATCTGAAAGTATTCCTTATTCGTCGATATTGATCAGAAACTCTCTTAAAGATCTCATCAGATGCAACCATCTCGCTTCTAAAATCCGTAGATGCTACCCAAAGCCTCAAAATATCCGCTCCAAGACTATTCCAAATTTGCTGAGGTGCAATAACATTTCCTAAGGATTTGGACTGCTTTCTGCCCTGGTCATCAACCACAAAACCATGCGTTAAGACTTCTTTATAAGGGGGCATACCATTAATACCTATTCCAGTTAATAAAGAGGACTGGAACCATCCCCTATGTTGATCAGAGCCCTCAAGATAGAGATCCGCAGTTACCTCTGCACCAAAAAGCCTATCTATAACCCCAATATGGGTAACCCCTGAATCGAACCACACGTCCAAGGTGTCATTCACCTTGATATAATTATCTGCATCTTCTATAAGATCTCTCAAATCAAGATTATTCCAACCATCAATCCCTTGCTCTTCAATAAGTGAGGCAATGTCGTTAAACAGAGTATTTTGTTTGGGATGAAGTTCTCCGGAATCTTTATGGATAATAAGAGTTATGGGCACACCCCAGTTCCTTTGACGAGAAATACACCAATCAGGCCTATCTTCAAGCATAGAAGCAATCCTTTGCTTTCCCCATGCGGGCTTCCAGTTGACTTGATGTATTGCCTCCTTAGCTCCTTCTAGCAAACCAGATTTCTGCATTGAAATGAACCACTGAGGTGTCGACATAAAAATTAGAGGGGTTTTATGCCTCCAACAATGAGGATATGAATGATTAAATTCTTTATCAATAATAAGTTTCTTTGCCTCTTTAAGCTTCCCCACAATCTCTGGATCAGCTTTAAAAGTAGTTAAACCTGCTAACCAATCAATTTCATCTTTAAATATCCCTTTACTATTAAGAGCATGAACAGTTGCAATATTATTTGCCTTGCAGGCAAAATAATCCTCCAAACCATGAGCAGGTGCAGTATGAACACAACCGGTCCCATCCTCGGATGTCACATGATCACCATGAATAAGAACTGAATCTCGTTCTAAAAATGGATGCTTGAGGATAATATCTTTTAGTTCACTTCCTTGGACGGTTGAAATTACCTCTAGCGATTGGCCCCATCTGGTGGTACATTTTTTCACTAAATCAGTGGCAAGTATTAAAGGTCCAAACGTAGATTGAACTAGAGAATAATTCAGGTCAGGATTTATTGATACAGCAACATTTGCAGGTAAAGTCCAAGGTGTTGTTGTCCAAATGACAAAATAAGCATTTGTTAATGTTTTGTTTTGAAAGCATGTCTTTAAAAGATTTAATGATGAAGGGTTTACTTCAAAGAGCACATCGATTGAGGTAGAAATCTTGTCTTTATATTCCACTTCAGCTTCAGCAAGAGCTGAACCACAGCTCAAACACCAATGAACTGGTTTTTCCCCTCTTTCGAGGTGTCCATTGGTTATAATTCTTCCCAATGCTCTTACTGTATCTGCCTCAAAACTTTTTGACATGGTCAGATATGGATTAAACCAATCACCAAGCACACCGAGTCTTATAAAATCATCTTTTTGCTTACTAACCTGTGAATCTGCATAGGTTCTGCATGCATCAATAAAATCTTTTTTGGTTGAGATCTTATCCTTGCTTTTAGCAAACTTTTTTTCTACATTCAATTCTATTGGCAACCCATGACAATCCCACCCTGGAACGTATGGAGCATCCTTGCCCATGAAGGATTGAAACTTGATGGTGATATCTTTAAGCACCTTATTAACAGCATGCCCAAGGTGAATATCGCCGTTTGCGTAAGGAGGTCCATCGTGAAGCAAATAGAGCTCTTTACCCTTTTTTTTAGTTCTTAGTTTTTGATATAGATTGATTGAATCCCAATACTTAAGTAACTCTGGTTCCTTTAAAGCCAAACCAGCTTTCATGGGAAGATCGGTATGAGGTAAATTTAGGGTATCTTTATAATCCATTAGAGAGAAAGTATATCTTTGGCTACTGTAATATCGAGATTAATTTGTTCCTTGAGCTTTTCAATGTTTTCGAATTTCTTTTCTGGTCTTATCTTTTGAACAAATTCAACGCTTAATCTTCGTTGGTAAATTGTATCGTGAAAATTAAAAATATGTACTTCTAAAACTGGTTTGGATCCACCAATTGTAGGTCTAATTCCCATATTTGCTATGCCATGTAAAATTTTTTTATCTAATTGGCACTTAACTGCAAAAACACCAGAGATTGGAAGGTTTTGTTTTGGCATCCATAAATTTGCAGTTGGAACTCCAATTGTTCTTCCAAGTTGATTCCCATGCACTACTTTGCCAGAAAATATATAAGGCCTTCCTAGCAACTTTTGTGCTAGTGAAAAATTACTTTCGGAAAGCAATTTTCTTATTAGTGTTGAGCTGACTCTAAGATTATTATCTTTGACTGTTTCTGTTGGGGTAACTGTAATCCCATTTTTATCTCCCCAATTCTTTAGGAGCGAAAAACCTCCCTTGCGATCTTGCCCAAATCTAAAATCATCGCCAATTATGAGATGACAAATGTTTACCTGCTCAAGAACCTTTTGAATAAAGTCCTCTGGAGGCATTGTTTTGAGCGCATCATTAAATTTAAGGAAGCACGCAATGTTTACTTTATGAGCATTCAACAATTCAAATTTTTGTCTCCAAGAAGAAATTCTTGGAGGGCTAGATATGCCTGGATTGTGATCTGCAAAATATTCAGCAGCATGAGGTTCAGTAAAAAATACCAACGTTTCTGCGGAATTTACCTTGGCATACTTTTGCATAGCTGCTATGAGAGCCTGATGACCTATATGCAAACCATCAAAATTTCCAATTGTAGCTATATATTTTTTGTCTGAGTTGTTATGTACAAATCTTGGTAGATTATGCAGCCCCCTTATTAAGTGCATTATCTAAATAACCCCAAATTAAGCCCGAGTAGCTTAGCAATATAAAAATAAACAGTAACAGAAAGTGCAATCACTATTGCGACAATCATTAGCAAAGGCAAACTCTGAAGATAGAAGATAAGATAGTTGCTAGTCAGGTATAAAAATATTCCTAGCACAGAAGTTGCCAAAATAATTTTTAACAATGATGCATTAAATATGCTATTTAATTGTAAGAATTTAAGATTGCATAAATTTAAAAAAAGAACACTAAAGGTTAAAAAAGCTGAAATTGAGCTTGCCAATGCTAACCCTATGTGGCCCATCGCAAAATAAAAAGCCAATAAATAATTCAAACCAATGTTAATAAAAAGAGCTAAAGCAGCAACAAACATTGGTGTTTTGGTATCTCTTCTCGAAAAAAATGCTGGCACCAATACTTTAAGCCCCATAAAAAATGGAAGTCCGCACATGAAAGCTACTAAACTCAAATAAGACATCTTTACATCAGATGTTGTGAATGCCCCTCTTAAAAACAGAGCTTCAATTATCTGTTCACCAAAAATTACTAATCCACAAGCTGAGGGAAATGCTATCAAAAACGTTAATACAATTCCTTTATCAAGCTCGGATTTAAAATCCTCAATTAAATTTGAACTAAAGAGTCTAGATAAAGTAGGCAACAAGACTGTTCCTAAAGCAATAGCAAAAACGCCCAATGGGAATTGAAGCAAGCGGTCAGAAACATAAAGCCAGGTTGGACTTCCCGTTTTTAATAATGAGGCAAAAATTGTATCAATCAACAAATTCAATTGCGCTATACCGCCTGCAAGAATTGCGGGACCTATAAGAATAAAAAATTCTTTAATGCGCGGATTAGAAAAATTTAATCTTGGAACAGGAAGCCTTTTAATTGCTCTAAGCGGAGCTATTTGAATAATAATCTGCAGAAGCCCAGCAACAATGACGCCCCATGCAAGAGCAAAAACTCCAACTTCATATCTTGGAGCAATCATAGTAGCGGCAACAATTAATGTAATATTAAACACCAAAGGAGTTGCAGCAGGCAAAGAGAACTTTTGGTGCGTATTTTGAATTCCTGCAGCAAATGCCACCAACGAAATTAAACCAAGATAGGGAAGCATTATTTGAATTAACTGAACAGTTAAAGAATTTTTATTCGGATCTAAATAGAATCCTGGTGCAAATATGTATGCAATGGCAGGTGAGAAAAGAAGCCCTATGGTTGTGACAAGAAATAGGACCACTAACATTAATCCAAAAATATGATCAATGAACGCTCTAGCTTCATCCTTATCATCCAAAGAATTTAGCTGAGAATAGATTGGTATAAAGGCTTGACTAAAAGCACCTTCGGCGAAAAGTCTCCTAAAAACATTTGGTATCTTGAGAGCTACCACAAAGACATCATGAAAAAATGAGGCTCCAAGCAAGCTAGTAGTAGCTACATCTCTTAATAATCCAGCAATTCTAGATAACAGAGTCCAAAAACTAACTTTTAAAGTGTTTAGAAGCGTTGATTTCTTTTGTGTCACTGATTGATTAGTTTTTTTTATCAAAATCCAAAGATAAAGAGTTTACGCAATATCTTAAACCGGTTGGGTTAGGTCCATCATTAAAAACATGTCCAAGATGAGCATCGCACTTAGCACATCTTATTTCAGTTCTGATTCTAGAAAGACTGCGATCTTCTAATTCTCTTATTTTGTTTTTATTGACAGCATCGTAAAAACTTGGCCAACCACAACCAGCATCAAATTTTGAAGACGAAGTAAAAAGCTCTTCTCCACAGCAAATGCATTGATATGAACCTTCATCAAAGTGATCCCAAAACTTTCCTGTGAAAGGCCTTTCTGTGCCTCCTTTTCTAGTTACTTCATAGACATCAGAATCCAATATGTTTTTCCATTCACTGTCAGTTTTATTGTTGTCATTCATAGTTATTTTGTTACCTGCCAATCTTTTATAGCGTAAATAAATATTGTATCAATTAGTGCAATAAAGACTTTAAAAATATATTTTGCAAGCGCCAAGCCAAACGCTTCGTAGATTGAAAGACCGGCTGCAAGAACCCAAGTAAACTGATAGATAAATGAGTCAATTAATTGAGAAGCAATGGTAGATAAATTATTTCTAAGCCAAAGTTTTTCTCCCTTAGTTTTTTGTTTTAAATAATGGAAAAACCAGACATCAAAGCGTTGACTAATTAGGTAAGCAGTTAGCGACCCTACAACAAATATAGGGGAATAATCGGCCAATATTGAAATAGCGTTATGAACTTCGTCTGATGAATTTGCAATACTTGAGGGTCTAAAAAAGGTGCTTACCACCAAAGTAATCATAACTGCTACATTCGCTGCAAAACCTAGCATAACGGCTTTGGAGGCTTCATCTTTTCCAAATTTCTCGTTTAATATATCTGTTGCAAAAAATATTCCTGAATAAAGTATGGCTCCCATGCTTACATTGAAACTAGTGCCAAAAAAAATAAATTCTGTAACCTTCCCTCCTTGTAGGTTAGCAAGAACTATTCCCAGCAAAACTGCAGCGTATAAACCCTGCTTACCAAAAAATCTGTACAAAAAAACAGTTAAACATAAATCGTATAAAACAATTAACAACCATAATGCTTCTTGGGTCATGTGATAGAAATTTATTGAAGAGATAAAGTTTGCATAGCGCTATTGATGGCTATAATGTTAACACTGTTACTTAGGAAGAAGAATGCAAGAATTAGGTTTTTATAGGTTCGCAAAAAAGGATCCTAATCCTGTTGCTATAATTGATACTCAGGAAAAAGCTTGGAGTAGAGGCGAGTTGCTCCAAAGCGTAAATCAACTATCCAATGGACTCAAATCTTTTGGCCTCACAAAGGGAGATACCGTTGCAATTTTGCTTCCTAACTCTGTGGAATACTATATTACCTATCTTGCATGCGCTCAATGTGGCTTTTATCTTGTTCCTATTAATTGGCATTTATCAGGGCCTGAGGTTGCTTACATATTGCAAGATTCTGAAGCAAAAGTTTTCATTACGTCTGGTCATAGCAATCAGATAGTTCAAGCCGCAAAAAAAGCAGCTAAAGAAGCGAATTTTGATAATAGCAAATGCTTGGCAGTTCAACCAATTGAAGGAATGGTTGATTTTCATAATTTCTTAGCAGCATTTTCTGGTGATTTTCCCTCCAATAGATCTGCTGGCCAAGTAATGAACTATACCTCTGGCACTACTGGGAAGCCGAAAGGAGTTAAAAGAGCTTTGGTTGACGGAGATCCAGATGATGTACTCAGCATGTTTGCGATGATCATTAGCTTTTTTAATATTCAACCTGAGGATAATAATGTGCATTTGGTAGGTTCGCCCCTCTATCACACTGCTGTGATTGTGCATTCATCAGCTGCCCTTCACTATGGTCATACTGTTGTGATAATGGAAAAGTTTACACCGGAAGATTTCTTGCGTTTGATCGACAAATATAAAGTTACCACTTCACACATGGTGCCAACACAATTTCATAGAATATTGCAGCTTCCTGCAGAGGTACAAAATAAATATGACTGCTCATCAACAAGAGCTATGGTTCATGCTGCAGCACCCTGTCCAGTTCATACTAAAAAAGCGATGATTGATTGGTGGGGAAACTCTATATGGGAGTATTACGCTGCTACTGAGGGAGGCGGCACAGTAGTGAACTCTGAGGAATGGTCCAGATTTCCAGGTACAGTTGGAAAAGCATGGTATGGTGCCGAAATTAGAATAATGCGAGATGATGGAAGTCAAGCTAATACAGGCGAGCAAGGCACAGTATTTATGAAATTAGGCGAAGCCACTAAATTTGAGTACAAGGGTGATAAAGAAAAAACTCTAAAGGACAGATTTGAAGCCGATGGAAATATATATTTTACTGTAGGAGATATTGGATATCTTAATTCTGAAGACTACCTCTTTCTCTGTGACAGAAAGATAGACATGATAATTTCCGGTGGTGCAAATATTTATCCAGCTGAGATTGAAAGTGTTTTTCTTCAACACCCCAAAGTAAGAGATGCAGCAGTATTTGGCATTCCTAATGAGGAATGGGGTGAAGAAGTTAAAGCAGTCATTCAGTTAAACGACCCTTCGCTAGCAGGCGATGATATGGTGAGCGAATTAATGGACTTTGCTATCAATAATCTTGCCAAAATGAAGCTTCCTAGATCTATAGATTTTCTTGAAGATATGCCCAGAGATGAAAATGGAAAGCTTTATAAAAGACGCCTCAGAGATCCTTACTGGGAAAATCGAACAACAAAAGTGTAATGGAATTTAATGCAGCAGACATATTTGAGGGTGTTGTAAAAAGAATTCCTGAAAGAGAAGCTCTTATTCTTGGGGATACAAGACTTACTTACCAAGACCTCAATGATCGTGCAGATAAAATGGCTGTTGCTCTA
Source organism: Gammaproteobacteria bacterium (assembly GCA_023257795.1). Taxonomy (GTDB): domain Bacteria; phylum Pseudomonadota; class Gammaproteobacteria; order Magnimaribacterales; family D2472; genus VMDH01. Next base: position 17,525 of record JALRBL010000036.1, on the reverse strand, counting down.
AGAAATATAGGCGTTTCAAAGGGTTCGCATATAGGAATTTATGCTTTTAACTGCATTGAATGGATTGAAATAATGCTTGCAGCATATAAACTTTGCGCCATACCAATAAATATCAATTACAGATATGTAGAAGATGAGCTCATATATTTAATTGATAACGCTGATATTACTCATCTCTTTTATCAGAAAGCATTCGAACAACTAGTTACTAATATTAAACCAAAGCTTCCATTGCTTTCACGATGTATATCTATGGATGCTTCTGGGGAAGAGGATTGCTTGGATGTAAATATTCAAAATATATTAGATGATTCTCAAGAACAATTATTTAGCCCACCAGAAAGAAGCGGTGATGATAAATACATTCTCTATACTGGTGGAACGACCGGTTACCCTAAAGGGGTTGTGTGGCGTATGGAGGATGTCCTGATGACTCTAGGTGGAGGCATTGATCCAGTTTCAGGGCACAAATACCAAACTCCAGAGGAATTTGCTGATAAATCTTTACAACCACAAATTAACGCCCTTGCCCTAGCTCCGCTCATGCACGGTGCAGCACAATGGCAAACTTTCAATGCCTTTTTTTCTGGATGGAAGCTTGTATTAAATGATCAAAAATCTTTTGACCCTAATCATGTATGGGATCTTGTAGAAAAGGAAAAGATTATGAACTTAACAATTACTGGAGATGGAATGGGGAGACCGCTCTCTGATGCTTTGTTAAAAAGTGAAAACAAGTTTAAAGATCTTTCTTCATTATTCATCCTAACATCTACTGCATCGATATTATCTACTTCGATTAAAGAGACATTTTTAAGTGCGCTTGAAAACCTCATAATTATTGATGCAGTTGGGGCTTCTGAGACGGGAGCAACTGGGGTGAATATGATTACTAAGGATAGTAATCTTACGGGTCTTGAAAAAAGACCTAGGTTTTCTAAAGCAACCTACTCAGCAATATTGCATCCGGATAACTTAGTAAAAATAGATCCAACCGACACTGAAACAATTGGCTACCTTGCAAGAACTGGAAATGTGCCTATTGAATATTACAAGGACCCTGAAAAAAGTAAAAAAACATTTGTAAATATCGAGGGTGTTAGATATTCCTTGCCAGGAGATATGGCAAAATATGAAGAAAATGGTGAAATTACTCTTTTAGGAAGAGGATCAATTTCTATTAATTCTGGTGGAGAGAAAATTTTTCCTGAAGAGGTAGAAATAGCTTTAAAATCACATCCCAATATATTTGATTGCTTAGTAGTGGGTCTTCCTCACGAGACTTGGGGTGAGAGTGTTGCTGCGGTAATACAATCAAGAGATCAAAAATCAATTGATCTTGCAGAGATTAAAGATGCTCTTAAAACTCAAATAGCTAGCTACAAACATCCCAAAGAAATATTTTTCTCAGAAATGATTGAGAGAAGCCCCTCCGGAAAACCAAATTATGATTGGGCCAAAGGAGTTGCATTAAAATTACGAAATGAGAGTTGAAACCTACATTCCTGGATTAAGTCAAAACACCCCTGCTATTGTGAAGCATGCGGAATCACTTGGATATGATGCCCTTGTATCCGGTGAGTTAAATAATGAGCCATTCTTACCCGTTCTTTTGGGACTCGAACATTCAAGCGACTTAATAGTGAGGACAGGATTAGCGATCGCATTCCCTAGAAGTCCTATGGTAGTTGCCAACATGGGATGGGATTTGCAGGCATATTCAAATGGGAGATTTCAATTAGGTTTAGGCACTCAAGTGAAAGGGCATAATGAAAGACGTTTTTCTGTTCCATGGAGCCCTCCTGCTCCAAGAATGCGTGAATATATTATGGCAGTTAAAGCCATTTGGAGGTCATGGAAGTTTGGAGAAAAATTAAATTTCCAAGGTGAACACTATACACACACTCTTATGACTCCTATGTTTACCCCACCCCCGATGGAAGCAGAGTTACCACCCATATATGTTTCTGGGCTTGGTCCAGGAATGGCGCGTATTGCTGGAGAAGTTGCAGATGGCCTTCTACTTCATCCTATGTGCTCATTGGAATATATAAATCACATCATTATTCCTGCTATTAAAGAGGGAGCTGAAAAAGCAAATCGAAATCCTCAAGAATGCGAATTGCTATGGGGAGGTTTTATTGCAACCGGCGAGAATGAGGAAGCTCTCTCAAAAGCAAAAAGGGATATTGCAGCAAGAATAAGTTTTTATGCCTCTACAAGAACCTATAAACCCGCTCTTGAGTTTCATGGATGGGGTGATGTTAATGAAAAGCTACATGAATTATCGGTAGCAGGAAAATGGCAAGACATGTTTGATTTGATTACGGATGAAATGGTGGAGTGTCTTTCTTTTTGTGGGACTGGCAAGGAAGTGGCACTACAAATGCGCGAAGATCTCGGCCCAATTTGTTCAGCAGTCATGTGGAATGAAGTTGAGCACCTTGGATTTGATCACTCAAAAGATCAATATATGGCTGATCTTATTTCTATTCTCAAAAATTAGCTTGAAATTTCTAGAGCCTCATCCATTTGAATTACTTGGCCCAAGCTTTGCAAGTGTTGTTGATTTTCAACCTTTAGATAACGTTACCAATTTTCACATAAATATGTCTCTGGTAAATGATGGCCTAGAAATTAATTCATTAGAAAGATTGAAAGGCATATTAAAGGGTGCGGTTAAACCTCAAAAGAGTCTTGCAATGGTTTATGCGGGACATCAGTTTGGTCAAAAAGTTTCTCAGTTAGGTGATGGCAGAGGTTTACTTATTGGTAAATTAGATGATCTTAATTTAGATATTCACATCAAAGGTGCGGGTCAAACACCCTATTCAAGGTTTGGGGATGGAAGAGCAGTATCAAGGTCAGTTATCAGAGAATATTTAGCAGGTGAAGCCATGCATGCTTTAAATATCTCTAGTTCCAGAGCTCTAATGATGGCATTTAGTAATGAAACCGTGATAAGAGAAACTCCTGAAAAAGGTTCTCAACTCCTAAGAGTCTCCAAGACTCATATTCGATTTGGTCATTTTGAATACTTTAATTCATTGCAAGAAAAAAAAGAGCTTAAGGAGTTACTAGACTGGTGTATTGAGACTTACTTTCATGAGTTTTTTTTAGAGAAGGATAAATATTTACTATTTTTTAAAGAGGTAGTCAGAAGAACTGCGCTAATGATTGCTGATTGGCAAAGTATTGGATTTTGTCATGGTGTCATGAACACGGACAATATGAGCATACTTGGAGAAACCTTTGACTATGGGCCATATGGATTTATGGAAATCTATGACCCAAAGCATATTTGCAATCGCACTGATATTCATGGAAGGTATAGCTATCAGAATCAGCCTCTTATTGGATTATGGAATTGTTCTGTGCTCGCAAAAAATCTTGAAGCTTTTATTGAACCACTTCAATTAGAAGATGCTTTAAAAGAATACGAGATTCATTTTCAAAGAAAACTTTTAGATAATCTTTCTAAAAAATTAGGTTTGTTTGAAAGAGATGATAGGGATGCATTTCTAATTCAGGATTTACTCAATTTTATGGAAAAAAATAAACTCGACTTTACTCAATCATTTTTAAATATAGAGAAAGTTTTAAGGAATGAGGATTCCTTCCTGGATGACTCATGGATTGAAAAATTTAATTTGCGCCACCAAAAAGAATCTGTTGACTTGGAAAATAGGATTTTATTAAGCAAAAACAACAATCCAAAGTTTGTCCTAAGAAACTTCCATATTCAAACTGTAATAGAAGAGATTAATAAAGGTGAATTTGATGGACTTTATGCCATGGAAGAGATGCTAAGAGAGCCATATGAATATTTAGAAAGTTCTTATGAATTTTATAAGCCAAGCATGGCGGAGTTTAACAACCTGGCTCTTTCATGCTCGTCTTAGGTAAAAGTGTTAGCTTAGACAGAAGCTCTAATTCATTTAAGTTTTTGCCAGATATTGAATAATTATTAAAGTCCCTTCTTGGTAGGTGTTTAGATCTAATTTTGGATAAAGAATTTCCAGCTTGATGGAGTAATTTAAATGCTTGCATTTGATTTGATAGATTTAATTGTGCGCTAAAAAAGCCTCTGGGAAAGGAGCTTGCATGATACTCTCTTTGAAAGGCAACAATCTCCTCCGCGTTGAAGAATTTTCTTTCAGTTTCAAAATGCCTTGTATCTAAGCTTCTGCCTAAAAAAATACCAAGACGCTCTGTAATTATTTTTGTGCCATTCTCTTTGCCATCCAAGCTATAACCAGCAATATGAGGAGTATATAAGAACACTGTATTGAAATATTCCTCCTGCACTGTGGGTTCACTCTCCCAAACATCAAGAACTAGGTTTATATAATGCTCGTTCGAAATAACTGCTTCATTAATAACTCCACCTCTTGAAGTATTGATTAGACTTTTATTCTTCAACACGCCAAGTTCATTCGAATCAATCATGTGAAAAGTAGGATAGGCTCCCTTTTGAGTGAGAGGAACATGTAAGGTAATCACATCATGATTAAATACTTTTTCCAATGAATGTTTTTTTAAATCTAATAAATAGGGATCATATATTGAAAAGGGTATTTTTAGCGTTTCTAAAGTGGTGGCAAGGCGCTTACCAATATTTCCATAGCCAATAATTCCAACGCCATTAGAAACAGTGCCCAGCCCTTCTTGATAAATCACTTCTAGGGCAGACATCACATAGTGAACCACAGACCAAGCATTGCATCCTGGTGCATGGGCCCATTTAATACCCAAGTCATCTAAAAAAACAGTATCCAAGTGATCAATTCCAGCGGTTGCTGATCCAATAAACTTGATTTTATGATTGGTGAGAGTATTTTGATTGATCTTTGTTGGAGACCTAATAAGAAGTACATCAATAGTATCTTGGTTGAGTGTTTCGAATTGATCATCGCTGAATAAGGTCAATGAGAATTCATCATGCTTAAGTATTCTAAGTAAATTTGATTCTAATGCAGGAATAGCTTTATCAGCAAAAATACGCATTAATGTTTTTTATTTCTAAAAAAAATACTTTTTAGCCAACCTATCAACGAGTTTGATCCCAGAGTATATTGATCAATCAAATCAAAGTCATTGAATAATTTTTTTGGATCTTTGTAAAAGTTTTCTCTCGATACAAACTCTCCAGTTAAGCTTTTAACTTCTCGAGCAGGATTGCCTGCAAAAATTTTATTAGCTGGAACATCTTTTGTAACTACCGCCCCAGCTCCGATAATGCTGTTATCTCCAATATGCACACCTTTACAAACAATAGCGCTATCCCCTATCCAAACATTTTCACCCAAGGTTACTTCCTTAGAGGTACCAATAACTTCGGTTCTGTCATAAATCCCATGCCAGTCCGCATCTGAAATATAAGCACCCTTTCCGAACATACAAGCATCTCCAATTGTGATTTTTTTTGCAGAAAGAATCCTCACCCCAGGGGATATTAATACATATTTTCCAATATCTATTGCTCCTGTTTGATCACCAGCATCCCATGCAGTAAGCCTAATTTTCGCATCAGGTTCTGCAATCATAGTTGGGAAATCTCCTACGCTTATATTTTTTCCAAACAAGATGATATTCCAAGGTTTAAAAAACGTTCCTCCCTTGCCTAGACTAAAAAACTGGGGTGCAAGAAACTTTTTTACATAGTAATTTTTAATCCTAATTGAAAATTTTTTTAGCCAATATGGACGGTGTTCTGCTCTGATTAGTATGCTCCTTTGTTAGATAAGGTAACTATGATACATTGGCTCGGTTTTTAATTCTTATAAGATGGAAAAATTTTTTAAAGAAGCAAGGCAATTTTTTAAGCTTGGTATACCAATCTACGGCTCTCAACTATCCTATGGAGCAATTCAGCTAACCGATACAATGATTGCTGGAAGAGCTGGTTCTCAAGAGTTGGCTGGAGTGGCATTGGGTTCTTCACTTGCAACTCCCTTATTCTTTTCTCTTAGCGGAATTATGTTTGCTATTACTCCAATAGTTGCTCACTTATTTGGAGCAAAAAAAATATCAGAAATAAGATCAAAAATGCGTCAATCCATATGGATTGCTGTGGGAATTGGAACAATCTTAACAATCGCATACTACCATGCTTCTAATTTCCTTAAGCTGTCAACAATAGATCAAGATATTATTGAAATTTCAGATGCATATCTTAAATCTTTAGCAATAGGCGCGATTGCTATGATGTGGTTTACTTGTCTGCGATGCTTTAGCGAGGGCGTCACGCAAACATTGCCTGTATTTTGGGTTGCATTCTCAGCAATGATCTTAAACATTCCATTGGATATTATTCTTGTTAATGGTTATCTAGGATTTCCAAAGCTTGGAGGAGCTGGGTGCGGATATGCTACATCAATTATCTATCTATACATGGCATCAGCTATGACAATTATTGTTATGAAAAAACAATTCTATAAAGAATTGAGTTTTTTTAAAAAAATTCAATTTCCTTCATTATTTACCCTTAAAGAATTGATGTTTTTAGGTATGCCAATTGGAATAGGGATTTTTGTAGAACTAAGTATGTTCTCTGGAGCGGCGTTAATCTTGGGTCCATTGGGGGATATAGTATTAGCTAGTCACTCTATTGCTCTGAGTATCGCAAGTATCGCTTTCATGCTTCCTCTATCCATTGGATTAGCTGCAGCAGCAAGAGTTGGTAATCTGTTGGGAGAGGGAAACCTTGAAGGAGCAAAATATGCTTCAAAATTAGCAATTACAATTACTCTTTTTAGCGCAGCCATAAACACTATTGCTATTATTCTCTTTGACGAGTGGATCGTGAGCTTCTTTACTAGCGAAACTTTAGTATTTAGTACTGCTTTGAGTTTATTAGTTTTAGCAGCAATCTTTCAGCTTCCTGATGGTTTTCAAATGGGTACTTTGGGAAGTCTTAGAGGGTATAAAGATACTTTCATACCAATGGTATTGTTGATGATATCTTATTGGGTGTTTGCATTACCTGCAGGCTATTTTCTTACCTATATTGGCGTTAGTGAACCTTTGGGAGCTAGGGGAGTATGGATAGGAATGATTATTGGCCTATCTATCTTTTCAATGCTGGCTGCTTTACGTTTGAGATTTATTATGAAGGTTAGCCTAAGACAGCTTTAACTGTATTGCCAATTTCAAGTAAATTATCAGCTATGTGAACCCCGCAAGACTTTAGCTTTGCTATTTTGTCAGCAGCCGTTCCTTTGCCTCCAGCAATAATAGCCCCAGCATGCCCCATTCGCTTACCAGCTGGAGCGGTTTGACCAGCTATATAAGATATCACCGGTTTAGTTACATAGCTTGCAATGAAGTCTGCAGCTTCTTCTTCTGCTGAGCCACCAATTTCTCCAACCAATACTATGGCTTTTGTTTCGTCATCTTCTTGAAAGAGTTTAAGAATATCAATGAATGATGAACCGGGAATTGGATCACCGCCGATGCCAACGCATGTACTCTGACCTAGACCTAAATCTGTGGTTTGCTTTACAGCTTCATAAGTTAATGTGCCTGACCTAGAGATAATGCCAACAGAACCTCTTAAATGAATGTCTCCTGGCATAATACCAAGCTTAGCTTCTCCAGGCGTGATGACGCCTGGACAGTTTGGCCCAATCAACTTTAACCCCAATGCATCAATTTTCTCTTTTACAATTAACATGTCCAGAGTTGGTACGCCCTCAGTTATGCAAATAATTAATTCAATTCCAGCTTCAGCAGCTTCAAGAATTGAATCTTTGCAAAAAGGTGCAGGAACAAAAATTATTGCAGCATTTGGATTTACTAACTCCTTGGCCTCCAATACTGAATTAAATACCGGTTTATCAAGATGCAAAGATCCTCCCTTACCTGGTGTGACTCCTCCTACGACATTAGTTCCATAAGCAATGGCTTGCTCAGAATGCATTGTTGCCTGCGAACCAGTAAATCCCTGAACCAATAATCTTGTATCTTTATTAACCAATATACTCATTGCGCTAGCTCCACTGCTCTTTTTGCTGCTTCTTGCAAATTATTAAGACTTTCAATAGCGTAGTTTGATTCTTCAATGATTGCGCTTCCTGATTCTGCATTATTGCCCTCGAGTCTAACTATAACAGGCACATTTACTCCAACCTCATCGATGGCAGCAAGGATGCCTTTTGCAATTAAATCGCACCTAACTATTCCACCAAAAATATTCACAAGAACAACTTTAACTTTTGGATCTGCTAAGATAATCTTAAAGGCATTTGCAACCCTTTCTTGTGTTGCAGTTCCACCCACATCTAAAAAGTTTGCTGGATCCCCTCCAAAAAATTTAATTGTATCCATGGTTCCCATTGCAAGCCCAGCACCATTTACCATGCAACCTATATTTCCATCTAAAGAGACATAGCTTAAATCAAACTTTGCAGCTTCTTGCTCTTTGGGATCTTCTTGAGAAGGGTCACGCATCTCAACAAGTTTCGGTTGTCTAAATAGAGCATTGCTATCAATATTAATCTTGGCATCCAAGCAATGCAGATTTCCATCCTCTTTGATCACAAGAGGGTTTATCTCGAGCAAACTTAAATCCTTTTCTTGAAATAATCTTACAAAATTGGGTAACATCTGATTGAACTGCTTTGACTGAAGAGAATTTAAACCCAAAACTTTTGAAATTCTTCTTGCTTGAAATGGAAGCGGACCAGTTAAAGGATCAATTGATTCGTAAATTATTTTTTCAGGCGAGTTTTTTGCTACATCTTCAATATTTACTCCTCCTTCGGATGATGCAATAAAAACAATTTTTCTTGAAGATCGATCTATCACTGCACTCAGATAGAGCTCTTTTGCAATATCCGTACAGCTCTCAATCAATATTGCACTTACTTTTTGTCCATTTGCATCTGTTTGGTAAGTTACCAATTGCTTTCCAAGCCAATTTAGTGCAAATGCTTCAGCTTCTTCCGGAGAATTAACTAGTTTTACGCCCCCTGCTTTACCTCTGCCACCTGCATGAACTTGTGCTTTTACTACCCACTTGCACCCACCAATTTTAGAACATGCTTCTTTGGCCTCATCAGCAGAAAAAATAACCTGACTATTTGAAACTGGTAAATGATACTCAGCAAATAGCTGCTTCCCTTGATATTCATGTAGATTCATTTTTTTCTATTAGGTATATGTATTGCTTCATTGTTCACAGCAAGCGCTGCTTCATGCAATGCTTCGGATACTGTAGGATGACTAAAAACTGTCAAGCCAAGATCTTCTGCACTTGATCCAAATTCCATTGCTATAGCACCTTGTTGCACAATTTCTGCAGCTGCAGGCCCAAAAGCATGCACTCCTAAAATTGTATCAGTTTTCTTATCGGCAACTATTTTTACAAAACCAACTGATTCATCGGAAGCAAGGGCTCGTCCGCTAGCTGCAAATGGAAAGACGCCTGTTTTAATTTCTAAACCAGCTGATGTTGCATCTTGTTCATTTTTTCCAACCCATGCAACTTCTGGATGGGTATAAATTACTGAGGGAATTAGTTCATAGTTTAGTTGCGCTTTTTTGCCAGCTATCCTCTCAGCTACAACAATGCCTTCTTCAGAACCTTTATGAGCAAGCATGGGTCCTCGAACTAGGTCGCCAACTGCATAAACACCAGCTTGCGAGGTTTCACAAACTTCATTAACGATAACAAAACCTTTTTCATCTATCTCTATTCCAGCATCAGGAGAAAGAAGGCTTTCTGAGTATGGTCTTCTTCCAACCGCTACAATCAATTTATCAAACTCCAAAGAATCTTCTCCATTAGATGTAGAGTAATTTACGATTACTTTCTTACCATTGTCCTTGGCAGATGTGACTTTTGAGCCAAGACGTATATCAAGGCCTTGTTTTGCAAATTCCTTATTTACATCCTTTGCTATCTGTCGATCTGCCATAGATAAGAAATCGTCTAGTGCCTCAAGAACAGTCACTTGCGAACCGAGTCTCGCCCATACACTACCCAGTTCTAGACCAATAACACCAGCTCCAATAACTCCCAGTTTCTTAGGGACAGTTAAAAATTCTAAAGCACCGGTACTATCGGTGATATTTTCACTCCAAGGAGCAATGGGAATTTCAATAGGTTGAGATCCGGATGCTAAGATTACATTTTCAGCTTGTATTTTTGTTTCTTTTCCAGAGCTGTCCTTAACTAATACCGCTTTATTAGCTAAAAGTGTTGCCGTGCCCTCAATAGGAGTGACATTGTTCACTTTAAATAAACCAAGTATTCCGGATGTTAATTTTGTTACAACTCCATCTTTTCTATCCATCATTTTGGCTAAATCTAAACTTACTGATTTCACATCTATACCGTGTCCACTTAAGTGTTTGACTGTATCGTAATAACGCTGGGAAGAGTCAAGCAATGCCTTGGAAGGGATACATCCAACATTCAGACAAGTTCCACCGTATTTCTGCTTACCTGTTTTATCAATATTTTTTTCAATACAGGCAACACTTTTACCAAGCTGGGCTGATTTAATTGCCGCTACATAGCCTGCAGGGCCGCCACCAATTACAACAACATCAAAATTCATTTTATAACCCCAACAATAACCTTTCTGGAGACTCTAAAGATTCCTTAATATTCACAAGAAATCCAACGGCTTCTTTTCCATCAATAAGTCTATGGTCATAACTCATTGCTAGGTACATCATAGGGCGTATTACTATTTCGCCATCTATCGCCACAGGTCTATCTTGAATCTTATGCATTCCAAGTATCGCTGTTTGAGGTGCATTCAATATGGGGGTAGATAGGAGTGATCCAAAAATACCACCATTGGAGATAGTGAAAGTACCTCCCTGCATGTCATGCATTTCTAATTTTCCATCTCTAGCTTTTGATGAATAATCGATAATGGATTTTTCAATCTCTGCGAGGTCTAAATTTTCAGCATTGCGAATAATTGGAACTACTAGGCCTCTTTCAGTTGAAACAGCTACGCCTATATCTTGATAACTATGATACACAATATCATTACCATCAATGGAAGCATTTACAGAAGGAAATGCCCTTAAGGCATCTACAGCTGCAGCGACAAAGAAACTCATAAACCCAAGCTTCACTCCATGCTTTGCTTCAAATTCATTACCAAATTTTGTTCGCATATTTTTGATAGGCAGCATGTCCACTTCATTAAATGTTGTGAGCATGGCTGTATTTTGCTTAACTTCTAGTAAACGCCTTGCTATGGTAGCCCTCAAACGCGACATCGGAACTCTTTCTTCAGGCCTGCTATCAACATTTGAGCTGGTAATCGGCGTTAATGTTGAAGGTGAGGCTGTTTTTGTTTCCAAGTGTTCGACAACATCTGCTTTAGTAATTCTTCCGCCCTTACCAGTAGCAGTAACTTGAGCTGGATCTATATGATTTTCACTCATCATTTTCTTTGCAGCTGGACCAGATTTTTTGTCATTAGAAGTATCTTGGGTAATTTCTATAGCAGCATCATTTTTAGGAGAAGGATTGAAATCTTCAGTCATTTGCTGCAAAGGACTCTCCGCCCCGGTCTCTGAAAAGTCAGCAATTAATTCTGCACTGGTAACAGTTTCTCCTGCTGCCTTATATATCTTGGTAATTGAACCATCAAAAGGCGCTACTACCTCTAAAACAACCTTATCTGTTTCTATTTCAGCAATTACTTCGTCTTGCTTAACTGATTCACCCTCTTTTTTAAGCCAATTAGCAACCGTTCCATCAACTACTGACTCTGGAAAAGTTGGTGATTTTATTTCTGTACTCATGAAAAATCTCCCCTAAACATTGAATGCATCGTTAAGTAATTTAGCTTGTTGCTGTAAATGTAATTTATTAAGACCGACAGCTGGTGCTGACGAAGCTGGCCTGCTTACTAACGAAATTTCTAACTTACCAATTCTTTCTAAAACTCTTTGTATTCTATGTCGGTGGCTAAACCATGCTCCTTGATTCATTGGTTCTTCTTGGCACCATACTACTTCTTTCGCTTTATTGTATTTTGCTAGGATTTGTTCAAGCTGATCGTAGGGAAAAGAATAGAGTTGTTCGATTCGAATGATAGCGGTTTTCGAATCTTTAATTTCTTCTCTTTTATCATCAAGATCATAAAATACTTTGCCCGAGCATAAGATGATTTTTTCTATATTTTTTTCGTTAGCCTTACTATCGTCAATTATGAATTGAAATGATCCATTCAAAAATTCATCTACATCTGAGGCAGCCTTTGGATTTCTCAATAAACTTTTTGGTGAAATTATGATTAGTGGCTTTCTCATCGGTCTAATTGCCTGAAGCCTTAACAGATGAAAAATTTGAGCAGGCGTTGTTGGAATACAAACTTGCATATTTTCAAAAGCACATAACTGCAAAAAACGCTCAATTCTTGCGCTACTGTGCTCAGGACCTTGTCCCTCATATCCATGAGGTAATAGCATTACTAGGCCTGATAAACGCTCCCATTTATGTTCAGCAGAAGATATAAACTGATCAATAACAACTTGCGCACCATTTGCAAAGTCACCAAATTGAGCCTCCCAAATCACTAGTCCAGTAGGCCATGTGGCAGCATAACCATACTCAAAGCCTAAAACTGCCTCTTCTGAAAGCAAAGAGTCATACATCTCAAAATGAGTATTCGTTGCTTCTGCAATTTGTGTGAGAGGAATAAAACCTTCTCCATCTTTTTGGTTCACTACCAAAGCATGACGATGAGAAAAAGTACCTCTGCGTACATCTTGCCCAGTCATCCTTATTGGGTAACCCTCATGGAGAAGAGATCCATAAGCCATCAATTCTCCAAAACCCCAATCTACTGACATCTTTCCAGCAGCCATTAATTTTCTATTTGCATACAACTTTTCAACTTGCTTTTGAAGAGTATATTCTTTGGGAGGATTGAAGATTGAGTTTGCTATTTTTTTGAATATATCCTTGGTAACGGTTGTATCAGCTTTTTCTTTCCAGTTTTTATCTATGTAAGGCATCCAATCAAACCAATGCTTCTCATTTGGTTGTATAGCTAAATTCAATGCAACGGCGTTTCCACTTTCTAGTGAAGCTCTGTAAGTCTTTTGAATCTCTATGCACTCAGCATCTGTGATAATGTTCGATGCTATTAATTTTTGTTCGTATGACTCTCTAACACTTAGCTTATCCGCAATTTTTTGATACATAATAGGTTGAGTTGCAGTTGGGTCATCAGCTTCATTATGACCACGTCTTCTGTAACAAACCATGTCTATAATGATGTCTTTCTTGAATGTGTTGCGATATTCTGTTGCAAGCTTTGCAGTAAAAACAACTAACTCAGGATTATCTGAGTTGACATGAAGAATTGGAGCTTCAATCATTTTTGCTACATCAGTAGCATAATGCGTGGAACGGGCATCATTTGGATAGGAAGTAGTAAATCCAATCTGATTGTTTACTATAACATGAATGGTTCCACCAACTCCGTATCCTCGAGTTTGAGACATTTGCAATGTTTCCATGACCACACCCTGCCCAGCAAAAGATGCATCACCGTGCAAAAGAAGTGGTACTACCAGATTCCTATTGGTATCTTTTAACCTGTCTTGTCTTGCTCTGACGGAACCTTCCACTACAGGGTTTACAATTTCTAGATGTGATGGATTGTTACTTAAAGAGACATGCACTTCTCCTGCTGGAGTAAGTATGTTTGAAGAATGCCCCAAATGATACTTTACATCGCCTGTTCCAACACCTTTTAATTCAACATCCTCCTCAAATGCACTAAATAGCTCTTTGGGAGTTTTCCCAAGAACATTGACTAGTAAATTGAGACGACCTCGGTGCGCCATTCCAATACAAATTTGTTGAGCTCCAAAAATACCACAATTTTGAATCAAGGAATCCACCAGAGGTATCAGTGATTCAGCTCCTTCAATACCAAAACGCTTCATTCCTGGATACTTTGATGCCAGAAATTTTGCCAAACCATCAGCAGAGCATAAGCGTTGATAAATGTATTTTTGTTCTTCTGGGTTAAAAGAAACTTTACCAAGTAAAGGCTCTATTCTTTCTTGAAACCATTTTCTTTCAGCATTGTTAGTAATGTGGTGATATTCAATGCCCAGTTGACCACAATAGATAGAATTTAAGGCATTAAAAATTTCTTCAAGAGTAGCGGATGATTTGCCTATGTTCAGAGTATCGGTTTGAAAAACTTTTTTTAGATCCCCCTGTGATAAGCCATGATAATCTAGGTTTAGATCTTCAGAGGAAATAGCCTCACTTATCTCTAGAGGGTCTAGCTTAGCATTAGTATGTCCTCTATGACGATATGCTTGAATTAACTGAATAACTCTAATCTGCTTCTCATTAACTGGTGCAATCGATTGATTATTGGCTTTATTTTTTGGAAGGTTTTTAAATTTTTGAATAACTGCACTATGAGCAATATTATCTGCATCTCTTTCACCAGGAAGAGCATCAAAATAGCTTTTCCATTCTGCTGTAACTGAGTTTGGATCTGCAAGATACTGCTCATATAAAGACTCAAGATAGGCTGTATTAGATCCTGAGGAATGGGAACTTTGAAATAGTTCTGTCATTGAAGACATATTACGCCTGTTCAATTACTCTTATGGGTTCAACTGATTTAGCTGAATCTTTAAGAAGCATACTTTTGATGCTTCCAATTGCTTTATTGGGATTTAAACCTTTCGGACAAACGCTCACACAATTCATAATGCCATGGCATCTGTATACGCTAAAAGGATCTGACAAAGCGTCAAGCCTTTCCTCAGTTCTTGTATCTCTTGTGTCTGCAATAAATCTATATGCTTGCAATAATGCGGCGGGGCCTACAAACTTATCTGGGTTCCACCAAAAAGATGGGCAACTCGTTGAGCAACAGGCGCAGAGAATACATTCATATAAACCATCAAGCTTATCTCTGTCTTCTGGGCTCTGAAGCCTCTCTATTTCAGGTGGAGTGGAATCATTTTGAAGAAAAGGTTTAATTTTTTCATACTGTGCATAAAACTCTTCCATATCAACTACGAGGTCTCTAATAACAGGCAGACCAGGTAATGGCCTCAAATCCAGTTTATTACCTTTTAAAACTTCAGATAAAGGAGTTATGCATGCCAAACCATTCTTGCCATTAATATTCATTCCATCTGAGCCGCAGACGCCTTCTCTGCATGAACGCCTATATGAAATAGTTGGATCTTGCTCCTTGAGTAAATTGAGTAACTCTAAAACCATAATATCTCTATCAGGTTTATTGAAATGAAATGTTTGCATATATGGAAATGCATCAGTTTCTGAGTTATACCTGTAAATATTAATCTCTAGTTGCATATCAATAAGTCCTAATCTTTGGTGGGAAAGCTTCAACTTGTAAAGGTTTAAAATTAACACCTCTCTTTCCCAATGATTTATTCACTGGATTATAAAGAGAGTGACACAACCAATTTGCATCATCTCTTTCAGGAAAGTCGTCCCTTGCATGCGCTCCCCTGCTTTCTGGCCTCTCAAGAGCAGAAATTGCAGTTGCCTCAGCCACTTCAAATAAATTTTGAAGCTCAAGTGCTTCTACACGATTTGTATTAAAAGAATTGCTCTTATCTTTAAGATAGAGATTGTCTATTTTTTCTCTAATATTATTCAAAGATTGAACACCTTTTTCCATAAACTCGCCTCTTCTAAAAACCCCAAAGTAATTTTGCATTACTTCCTGTAATTCTTTTTTGACCTCAGCAACTTCATACCCTGAATTAGAGGAATTCAATTTATTGAGTCTGGTAAGAGATCTATCAATATCATCGGATGAAGGATCATCGCATCCTCCTCCTGATTTGATATCTTCTTGAATAAATTTCCCTGCAGCTCTTCCAAAAACTACTAAATCGAGCAAAGAATTACCTCCAAGCCTGTTTGCTCCGTGCACTGAAACACATGCTGCTTCACCAACGGAGAAAAGTCCCTGAATGATCCGATCAACTCCCTCTTTCTGAGTAAATGCCTGGCCATGAATGTTTGTAGGAGTACCTCCCATCATGTAATGACACGTAGGAACGACCGGGATTGGCTCATAGACAGGGTCAACATGAGCAAAAGTCTTGGATAGCTCGCAGATGCCTGGTAACTTAGCATCTAGAACATCTTTACCAAGGTGATCTAATTTTAGAAATACATGATCTTTATTCTCGCCGCAACCTCTGCCTTCAATAATTTCTAATACCATGGATCTTGCGACCACATCTCTGCCAGCTAAATCTTTTGCAGTTGGTGCATACCTTTCCATAAATCTCTCGCCTTCAGAGTTAATTAGATAACCTCCCTCTCCTCTGCAGCCTTCTGTTACAAGTGAACCAGCACCATAAATCCCTGTTGGATGAAACTGCCACATTTCCATATCTTGCGCAGGAAACCCAGCTCTTAGGGCCATACCAAGTCCGTCGCCAGTATTGATGAGAGCATTGGTAGTAGATGCATAAATTCTGCCAGCCCCGCCAGTCGCTAATACGGTAGCTTGAGCTCTTAGAAAGGCAACCTCGCCTGTTTCAATGGAAAAAGCAATAACGCCACATACAGAATTATTTGAGTTTAGAACTAAATCAACTG
The DNA here is from genome assembly GCA_023257795.1 of Gammaproteobacteria bacterium. Lineage (GTDB taxonomy): Bacteria > Pseudomonadota > Gammaproteobacteria > Magnimaribacterales > D2472 > VMDH01. The sequence goes on along the minus strand of JALRBL010000036.1, from coordinate 922 downwards.
CAAACCATTCATTTAAGAAATTAGTGCCCTCTTTGACATTATTTTGGTAGAGAGTATGAAGCAAAGCATGTCCAGTTCTATCAGCTGCAGCACATGTTCTTGCTGCTTGACCGCCCTTCCCATAATCTTTTGATTGACCGCCAAACGGTCTTTGATAGATCCTACCACTTGCAGTCCTCGAAAAAGGTAAGCCCATATGCTCGAGTTCAAACACCGCTTTGGGACCTTCAGAACACATATACTCAATCGCATCCTGGTCTCCAATATAATCAGAGCCTTTGACGGTGTCATACATATGCCATCTCCAATCATCATTAGGATCATCGCTTTGAATGGCGCAAGTGATTCCCCCCTGTGCTGATACTGTATGAGATCGAGTTGGAAAAACCTTAGAAATTACAGCTGTATTTAAACCTGATTTAGCAAGCTCAAGTGATGATCTCATTCCAGAGCCGCCACCACCAACTATCAATGCATCAAAATTAATGACTTTTATGTTAGAAGAATTAAATCCATCCATTTTTACAACCAAATAAAAGTGAGGTAACTAATTGATACTAAAGCACCAACAATAAGAAAAAATATTTCATACGCTTTTCTGATTAAGTTAGCTTTCTTAGCTAAAGAAACCGATAGAAAGCCTAATGTCCTTGATGTTAGATAGTCAGTTCCAACAGCCCAAAGACCCGAAAAGCCATGAAAAATTGCTAGTACAATAAACAAAGAGGTTAAAAACTTAAAGCACAGATTGTTTATAAGAAATTCATAAGATAAGGAATTAGAAAAAAATAAATACTCAACATAAACAATAAATACTAAAAAATATAATGCTGTGTAGCGTTGCATCTTCCACAGAATCCTTCCTAATTTCATAGCAACGGCACGGGGATAAGTGCGGGAGAGCCTGTGGACGGACTCGTGC
>JALRBL010000101.1 GCA_023257795.1 Gammaproteobacteria bacterium | reverse complement strand
GGCAGGTCAACTAATGCTAGTTCCCATCTTTGGATCTTTGATATGGTTGGCTCATAAGTATAATTTATACAAACAAGCTACAGTCTTAACTGCCTTATTTTTAGGTGGCATGGGTTTTTTCTGGCTAATCGATAGAGTAATGGGGATTATAGGAGTGCTATAGCGACAAAATGCATCTAAAGCCATACTATATAAATTGAGATATGAATAAAATTTTAAGTAGTCTCGGTGTTTTAGCAATAATCACTCTTGCAGCCTGTTCTGATAGTAATAGTAATTTTGCAGATTCAAAAGTCCCTTCAGAAAAGCATGTAACTTTAGCTGAAATTAAACATCGGCCGTCGCCCAACCCAGATAAGAATGCTTATTTTGGTGATTTGCATGTGCATACTGAAAATTCTTTTGACGCATATACATTTGGTACCATAGCTACTCCTGCTGATGCTTATAAATATGCTCAAGGCCATGCAATCTTGCATCCAAGTGGATTTCTAATACAGCTTGGCAGGCCTTTAGATTTTTATGCAGTAACTGATCATGGAGTTTTCATGGGACTTATGAAGGAAGCTGCAGATACTTCTTCTGAATTTTCAAAATATGAGTTTACGAAACCTCTGCACAATCTCAATGAATCAGCTGATGATGGTATTTTTTCGCTCATAAAGAGAAGTGGTCTTTTTAGACCTTTTAGCGCAAAAGTAAGAGAAGGGCTTGCTAATGGATCAATTGATGGCTCATTAATAGATAAAGTTGGTAAATCAGCTTGGCAGCAGACTATTAAAGCCGCAGATAATGCATACATACCTGGCATATTTACTACTTTTGCTGCCTATGAATACACTTCAAGTTTTGATCTTTACGATAAGTACTTGCACCGAAATGTAATCTTCAGAGATACAGAAAACTTGCCTGAAAGAATTTTTACTAGAACAGACAGCCAAGATCCAGAGGAGTTGTGGAACTGGATGAATGATCTAAGAACAAAAGGTGTTGATAATCTAGCTATTCCGCACAATTCAAATATTTCAGGCGGCGCTGCATTTGCTCTCAATGACTACAATGGTGGCCCAATTGATGAGGAGTATGCTTCTAAACGCACACTTAATGAACCCTTAGTTGAGATTACACAGGTAAAGGGAACTTCCGAAACTCATCCTTTATTATCTAAAAATGATGAATGGGCATCTTTTGAAGTTAAGAGCGGAATGGAAGAAGAAAAATTGCTAAGCAATATCACCGGAAGCTATGTAAGGGATGCATACCTTAGAGGACTGAGTCTTGCTGAGAAGGGTTTGACCAATCCTTATAAATTTGGGTTGATTGGATCGAGTGACTCCCACGTTGGAGGAGCCTCAGAAAGCGAAGAGACATTTTTTTCCAAAGTTGGGTTACTGGATGGAACGGCTGAACTTAGGGGCTCTATTCCTTTTCAGAGATTTTACGGAACTTTCTTAAAAGTTATTAGACCCAATATATTCAAAGAATTAGATGGCGAGACCTATTTGTCAGCAAGTGAGCGACTTATTCATTTTTCTGCATCTGGTTTAGCAGGAGTGTGGGCTGAAGAAAATACTCGTGAAGCAATTTTTGATGCTTTCGTGCGCAAGGAAACTTTTGCAACCAGCGGCCCTAGAATAAAAGTTCGTTTTTTTGCTGGCTACGGTTTAGAGGATTCAAAATTAGATGATCTTTCACTCATCCAAGATGCTTACGCAAATAACATTCCTATGGGAGGAACGCTCAATATTGAAAGCAATAGAAACCCTACTTTTTTAGTGTGGGCAATTGCTGATCCTTTAGGAGCACCACTTCAAAGAACTCAAATTATTAAGGGCTGGTTAGAAGATGGTGAGCACAAAGAAAAAGTTTACGATGTTGCATGCTCCGATGGTTTGGTAGCTGATCCTGAAACTTATCGTTGTCCTGATAATAAAGCCTGGGTTGATTTAAATAATTGCTCTATTAGTGGAGATTCTGGAGCAAGGGAAATGAAAGTTCTTTGGCAAGATCCTGAATTTAAAATGGAGCAGGAAGCATTTTACTATGCACGAATCCTTGAGAACCCGGTTTGCAGATGGTCTACTTGGGATTCCATAAGAATTGGTGCAAAGCCAAGATCAGATATACCAAGTACAATACAAGAAAGAGCTTGGTCATCCCCCATTTGGTTAACTCAAACTTTCTAACAGTATGGTTATGAATACGCATAAAAATAAAACTGCCTTAGTTACTGGCGCCTCAGATGGTATAGGTGCTGAATTTATTAAGATTCTTGCAAGTCGAGGCTACGATCTTATTCTTGTCGCTCGCAGTGAAGATAAGCTCAATGATTTAGCAGAAAAGATGAGCAATGAATTTGGAATTCGATGCTCTGTGTTAGTAGCTGACTTATCCAGTGCTAACGCAGCTCATGATTTATTTCATGCTGTTGAAGAAAAAGGTTTAGATGTAAATTTTTTAATTAATAATGCAGGCCTGCTTAGAAATGGATTCTTTACTGAACTTTCTCTTGCAGACCAAGAACAAATGATCGCAGTCAACATTCTTGCGCTTACTTCTTTAACTCATCTGTACGCAAATAAAATGGCAGCAACTGGGGGCGGGAATATACTTAACGTTGCATCTCTAGCTGGATGGATGGCAATACCAAATCAAAATGTATACGCTGCAACAAAGGCTTATGTTTTAGCATTTTCCCAAGCTTTATCTAATGAAATGATGGCAGCAAATAGTGGCGTTCAAATAACGGCACTTTGCCCAGGGTATACAGCAACAAAAATGATGGATAATCCAGAGCAAGGCGCCACTCTTCGCATTCCAGCTAGCATGATGATGTCAGCTCGTGAGGTTGCTGAAATGGGGATAAAAGGTTGCCTTGCTGGGAAAGATCTCATTGTTCCAGGTATAGCCAATAAGTTAACAGCATCTATCACACATTTTTTTTCAAAATCCTTGCTCACAAAGTTATTGGGGAGCTTTTACCGCAAAACTATGGATTGAGATTGATGCAATTACAAGGTTATTACTATGAATGAACAAGTTAATAAGAAAGTAGTTATTACAGGTGCTAATGGATTTATTGGTGGCGCTTTGATGCGTTACTACCAAAACCAAGGTAAAGATGTTATGGGTGTTGACCTTGTAGGCAATGGAAAAGATATTATCGAGGGCGATATTTCTCAACCAGATACGATTAGCAGTTTGTTACAGGGCTGCGATGTAGTTATTCACACGGCTGCATTAGTATCCAATGCGATGAAAGATAGTGATATGTGGAGAGTAAATGTCTTGGCTACCAGAAATTTAATGGAAGCAGCAAAAAAGCATAAGGTTAGGCGTTTTGTTCAAATCTCTTCTATTGTTGCTTACGGCAATTCTGCTGAAGGTGAGTTAGATGAAAGCCAACCCGTTCATGCAGACGGTGGCAGCTATGTGCTTACAAAACTTGCCTCAGAGCATGTAGTGTTGCAAGCTCAGGCTAACGATGCAATTGAAGTCGTAATTGTTCGACCTGGTGATGCATATGGGCCAGGGAGTCGTCCTTGGGTTATAGTCCCTTTAGAACTCATTCCAAAATATCAGTTTATGCTTCCTGCAAAAGGCGAGGGTTTCTTCAGACCTATTTTTATTGATGACCTCATTAGAGGAATTTATTTAGCAGCAAGCCATCCAGATGCTGCCGGCGAAATTTTTAATTTATCGTGCGAAGGTTATATAACAACCAAAGAGTACTTTTCTTATCATTACACTTGGCTTGGTAAAAGAGGGCCCTTACTTTTATCTACTAAAATTGCTCTAAGAGTAGCAGCTCTTGCATCAAAGATAGCTGGCTTAGTGGGTATTCCGAATGAAGCCTCACCAGCTTCAGTCATGCAGTTATCAACAAAGAGTTGGTTTTCTATAAAGAA
>JALRBL010000060.1 GCA_023257795.1 Gammaproteobacteria bacterium | reverse complement strand
AAGAAACCCTATGTATCTAGGAATGCTGTTAATCCTCATTGGAATCGCAGTCTACTTTAATCCCATAGGGGGGTGTTTAATTTGCTTTATTTTTTGGGGATTTATAACTAAATTTCAAATACTGCCCGAAGAAGCCGCTATGCAAAAACTTTTTACCAAGGAATTTTCTCTTTATAGCAATAAAACGCGGCGCTGGCTTTAAAAGCATTGTAAAAGCAGGAGCCTGCTTTAAAATTCTACATAATTGATTTGATCATAATACAGCGAACCAAATTTATAAAACGGTGAAAAATAATTGAAAGAACTATTATCCACAAGAGAGAAGCTCAAAAATCTTTTAGATTCTAGGATTGTTTTATTAGATGGAGCTATGGGGACCATGATTCAGTCTCACGAGCTTAGTGAGCAGCAATACCGAGGAGAAATCTTTTCTGACTGGAACTTTGATCTGAAAGGCAATAATGACCTGCTTAATATTACGCAACCAGAGATTATTTCAAGCATCCACAAAAGATATTTAGATGCTGGTTCTCAAATTATAGAAACCAACACCTTTAACTCTAATGCGCCCTCCATGGCTGATTATGGAATGGAAGATAAAGTTTATGAGCTTAATTTTGCTGGCGCTAAAATCGCAAAAAATATCGCAGACATACATGCTAAATCAGCAGGTAAAGATATTTTTGTTGCGGGCGTTCTTGGTCCAACTAATAGAACTTGCTCTTTAAGCCCCAATGTCGAGGACCCATCCTTCAGAAACATAAATTTTGATCAGTTAGTAGAAACCTTTAGCGAAGCAACGAATGCTTTATTAGATGGGGGAGCAGACCTAATTTTAATTGAAACAATTTTTGATACCTTGAATGCAAAGGCAGCTATCTTTGCGGTGGAAAGCGTTGCCATTGAAAGACAGCTAGATATTCCCGTTATGATTTCTGGAACAATTACAGATGCTTCCGGGAGAACGCTTTCGGGACAGACTACCAAAGCTTTTTGGCACTCTGTAAGGCATGCAAGGCCTCTAGCCATAGGTTTAAATTGTGCTCTGGGCGCAGAAGAAATGAGACCTTTTCTAAAAAGATTGTCTGATATAGCCGATTGCTACGTTAGTGCCCATCCTAATGCGGGCATGCCCAATCAGTTTGGAGAGTATGATCAGACAGCCAGTGAAATGGGAAAAATTATAAAAGAGTTTGCAGAGGAGGGCTTTCTCAACATTGTTGGCGGATGTTGCGGAACAACACCAGAACATATCAAACTGATTGATCAAATTGTAGAAACGATTCAACCAAGAACGATACCAAAACCACCTCAAGCAATGCTCTTAAGTGGACTAGAGCCCCTAGAAATATTTAATGACGGGCTATTTATCAATATTGGAGAAAGAACCAATGTCACCGGCTCAGCAATATTTAGGAAACTAATCGAGGCCGGAAACTATGATGAAGCCATCCAAGTTGCTCGACAACAGGTAGAAAACGGAGCTCAAATTATTGACATTAATATGGACGAAGGGATGCTGGATTCAGAAAATGTAATGGTTAAATTCCTTAACCTTATTGCGGGCGAACCCGATATCTCAAGAGTTCCAGTCATGATTGATTCTAGCAAGTGGCCCATCTTGGAGGCAGGACTTAAATGCATACAGGGCAAACCAATTGTTAACTCAATTTCTTTAAAAGAGGGCGAAAAACAATTTCTAGAACAAGCCCAATTGGTAAAAAGATATGGGGCCGCGGTTGTTGTCATGGCATTCGATGAAGAGGGCCAGGCAGATACTTTGGCTAGAAAGGTAGAAATTTGTAAAAGAGCTTATGCGCTATTAACTCAAAAGGTTGGAATGAATCCAAATGATATTGTCTTTGATCCAAATGTCTTTGCTGTAGCCACTGGTATTGAAGAGCATAATGAGTATGGTTTAGCTTTTATAGAGGCTTGTGCTCTAATAAAAAAAGAATGTCCCGGAGTATCTTTATCGGGCGGAATATCTAACGTTTCATTTAGTTTTCGTGGAAACAATGTTTTAAGAGAGGCCATGCATTCGGTATTTCTTTATCACGCTATCAAAAATGGCTTGAACATGGGAATTGTTAATGCCGGTCAGTTAGCTATCTATGATGAGTTGCCAATGGAGCTTCGCGAAGCCATAGAAGATGTGGTTCTTAACAGAAAGAAAGACGCAACAGAAACACTTTTAAATCTTGCCTCTGAATATGCAGGAGACACAAGCAGCACCAAGGCAAAGCCAACCAATGAGTGGAGAGAATTAGAAGTAAATGAACGCCTAAAGCATTCTTTGGTTAGCGGCGTTGATACTCATGTAGTCGAGGATGTTGAGGAGGCAAGGCTTGCGGCACAAAAACCTCTGGATGTTATTGAGGGACCCCTCATGGATGGGATGAATAAGGTTGGCGATCTTTTTGGTGCAGGAAAAATGTTTCTTCCCCAGGTAATTAAATCCGCAAGAGTTATGAAAAAAGCTGTTGCCCATCTAGTGCCTTTTATTGAAGCAGAGCAGGGCGGTCAACAAATGGAATCCAATGGAAAGATTGTTTTAGCCACTGTTAAAGGCGACGTTCATGACATTGGTAAAAATATTGTTGGCGTAGTTTTGCAATGCAATAATTTTGAAGTTATTGATCTTGGTGTCATGGTTCCCACTGAAAAGATCTTGGATGTTGCTGAGAAAGAAAAATGCAATCTTGTTGGTCTGTCAGGACTAATAACCCCATCCCTAGATGAAATGGTGGGTGTTGCGAAAGAAATGGAAAGAAGAGGCTTCTCCATTCCTTTGCTAATAGGTGGCGCAACCACAAGCCCGGCTCACACATCAGTGAAAATTGATCCTGCATATAGCGGAACCGTGGTGTATGTAAAGGATGCATCACGCTCAGTAAATGTTGCCAAGCGGCTAATAAGAGAGCCGGATGCTTATGGTGCAGAAATTGCTATTGCTCACGAACACAAACGAGAAGCCCATGCATCAAGAGCAAAAACACCTTTAAGGAATTTTGAAGAAGCTTTCCAAAGAAAAGCAGCGCTTGATATGGCTAAAAAAACAATGCCTCCTTCAAGGCTTGGTATAACAGAGCTTCATCCCACCCTTGAAGACCTCGTTGATTTTATTGATTGGATGCCTTATTTCAATGCTTGGGAATTTAGTGGTCGATTTCCAGATATTTTAACTGACCCGGCCAAAGGCACAGAGGCCAAAAAGCTTTGGGATGACACCCAAAGAATATTAAAGCTTTTAATGAATGAGAATTGGCTTGTTCCAAAAGGAGTCATCGGAATATTTCCTGCGCGCTCTGTTGGCAATGCTATTGCTGTGCTTAAGCAAGATGGAACAAACGAAGAATTGCTTATTCATTGTCTTAGACAGCAAAAGGATAGGGAAGATCTTGATTCCCTCTCTTTGGCAGATTATTTGGACTATGAAAATGATTATATTGGGGCTTTTGCTGTCACTGCCGGACACGGAATAGAAGAGCACATTAAAAGATTTGAGGATGATTTAGACGATTACAGCGCGATCATATTAAAAGCCCTTGCTGATAGATTTGCCGAGGCTTTTGCCGAATGGGCCCATCAAAAAGTAAGAGCAGAATTATGGGGCTATGCCTCAGACGAAACTCTTAATAACGAAGAGCTAATAAGAGAAAAATTTCAAGGTATACGACCCGCCCGAGCAGGTCGTCTGGCCGCTTCACTACGCGGAGATGGGGCCGAGCTCGAGCACCTGGTCCACGGAGACCGTCGCGGAAGCGGCCATCTTCGGCAACCCGACGGGCCTGGACTTTCTCTTTGCTCCGAGCGGCAACCC
>JALRBL010000103.1 GCA_023257795.1 Gammaproteobacteria bacterium | reverse complement strand
GTAGAAACTTTTAAAGGATCATTACCCACATCTAGACTTTTTCTTAATGCATGCAAAACATATGGCTTAGAAGAAAACCCAGATTTTAATGGTTCTCAGCAAGAAGGTTTTGGAATATACCAAACCAACATTAAAGATGGCCAGAGATTTAGCGCTTCAGATGCATTTTTAAAACCCATAATTGAACGAAAAAATCTAACCATCCTAACCAATACTCTTGTCAACAAACTTATTATTCATAAAGATAGTGCCGTTGGTATTGAAGTTATCCAAGCAACTAATAAATATGTTCTGACTGCTAATAAACAGATTGTCTTAAGTGCTGGTGCATTTAATTCTCCAACAATTCTGATGCGCTCGGGCATCGGAAATATTAGTGACCTAGAAAAGCATAATATTGAATCCATAAAAGATCTGCCGGGAGTTGGCAGCAACCTAAAAGACCATTTAACCGTCAATTTATCAGTTTTATTAAGTAAATATCATCCAACCTTTAAAGAAAAAATGACGCTGCGCTCAAGCCTAGTTGAACTAGCAAAATACTTCATTAATAAAGAAGGTTTGTATACATATCCTGCAGCTGATATTGGTGCATTTTTTAAATCGTCTCCTAACAAAACTAGAGCAGATGCACAAATCCATTTTGCACCAGGTGCTGGAAAATATCACAAAAATGGAAAAATGAGTCCAGAATCAGGCATCACAGCTTCAGTCACAATTCTTCGACCAAAGAGCTCTGGTCAAGTCAGTATAAAATCGAGTGATCCTTATGATTCACCTATGATTGATCCTAATTATTTATCTAACGAAGATGACCTTATTGATTTAAGGAATGCTGTAAAGATTACTAGAGAGATCCTTCATTCGTTACCACTTAAAAATGAACTCATAAAAGAACTGCTTCCCGGTGAACACATTCAATCTGATAATCAGCTGGATGACTTCATAAGATCAACGGGTCTGTCTGTCTACCATCCAGTAGGAACATGCAGCATGGGATTCAATGAAATGTCGGTTGTAGATCACACACTTAAAGTATGGGGAATCAAAAATTTACGTGTTGCGGATCTCTCAATATGTCCTGATATCATATCCGGTAACACTAATGCTCTCGGAAATGTAATCGGCGCTAAGTGCGCTGACTTCATTCTTAAAGAATAATTTATGGAGTGGCTGTTGGTGATAAGGTAATGTCATTAATTGCAACAGCGGCATCTTGAGATAATGCAAATAAAATAGCATCAGCAACATACCCAGCATCTCCAGCAATCTTTCCAATCCCTCTTGCCATAAGTGCCTCTAGCATTGATTCGTCTTTAATGCTTCCAGCAAGCTCAGTCATGAAAGCACCAGGGTAAATGCATGAGACTTGAATTTTTCCAGCTGATTCCATGCGGATGCCTTCTGAGATAGCATGGACAGCAAATTTTGTGCCAGAATAGACCGCGCCACCTGGCATAACTCTCTTACCTGCTACAGAAGATATATTGATAATTTTACCAGAACCTCTTTGCATCATATGGTCATAGACAGCATTGACACCATACAACACACCTTTAATATTTGTATCAATCATGGCATCCCATTCATCGGTTCTGCCTGCTCCAATGAGTGAGAGAGGCATGATGCCAGCGTTATTCACAAGAGCATCAATTCTTCCAAATTTATCTAATCCAACTTTTGCTAAATGTTTAACTTGGGCTAAATTCGACATATCAGTTTTTGCATAAACAACATTATCCTCGCCCAATTCATTAGCTAAGTCTTTAAGCTTGTCTTCTCTTCGAGCACCTAATATTACTTTACCTCCTAATGAAACAACTTTTTGAGCTGTTAACAACCCAAAGCCTGAGCTCGCGCCAGTAATTAACACAACTTGGTCTTTGATATTTTTCATTTTTGCTCCCTGTGATGATTGAAAAATTCTAACAATTTAGTTTTCCATGTTTTGGTGTAGTAGGCAAATTCATCTTTTTTAATATGAAATTCTTTAAACAATAAATCTCTATCCACCATTAAAATAACTATTTCTTCTATATCAGTTTTAAACATAACATTATGGGCATTTGCATAGGCAGCACCTTGCAGAAAATAACCTTCAATCCAATCTTTACGTTTTAATTTCTTTGCAGTTTTAAAGTCAATAATTGCTGGTTTATCGTTGTATAGAGCAATGCAGTCTGCTGTCCCAGCATACCAGTCGTCAAGCAGCAAACCTGCTTCCAAACCCCAAACCTCATTTATTTTGGTAAGCCCAACTTCAATAAACCGTTCTGTTATACCTCTTGCAAGTAAACCATTCGCATCATCGGAAAAATATTCCCAAGCATTTCCTAACAAATATTGTTCTATAGCCGCATGGACCATGGTTCCAATATCGGTACTTTCTTGCTTGATCTCTTCAGCAGCTTTTTTTCCAACCCTTTGCTCCCAGCGTTTGATCCCAGTTTTATCACTAACTGCATCCAAGATGGTTGTAACTGAAGGAACTGGATTACCCTTAGAGTCTATATAGAATCTTTTACCATTCTCTTCCACTCTTGTTAATTCTGGATACAAGAATTTTTGATTAAAGGATGGTTGCATAATTAGTAGATGGATGAGCCTCCATCTACTGAAATAATTTGTCCATTAATATAAGAGGATCTCTCGGATAATAAGAAGCTCACAGTTTCTCCTATTTCTATAGGTTCACCAAGTCTCTTGAGCAGGATGGTTCTTTCTAGTTTCTCCCTAGCACTTGGTTCCTTATCAAAATAAGCTTTCACACCAGGAGTGTTAATCGTCCCAGGGGAAACAACATTGACCCTGACGCTATCTTTTGCTACTTCTTTTGCAACAGATTGGGAAAGATTGTTCACCGCAGCCTTTGCTGCAGCGTAGATGCTGTTAAAGGCGTAGCCCCGAATTGCTGAATTAGATGAGATGTTTACGATGCTGCCAGGAATACGATTGCTTCTAAGGTATGCAATTTCCTCCTTCAAACAAGTCCAAACTATTTTAAAACTTAAGTTAAGAGTTGCATCAAAATCTTCATCTGAAAAAGTTTCTAAGGGTCCAATGCCCTGGGAAGATGCTGCAGAATTACAAAAACCATGAAAAACTTGGAGTTCATTAAGTCCCTTGGTTAAAGATTCTTTGAAGCTATCAGTATTAGTTAACTCACATTGTTGCGCAAATATTTTTGTTGAATAAATATGCTTGAGTTCCCTAACGGTAGCTTTTAAAACATCTTCATTAATATCTAATAAAAATACGTTTGCTCCCTGAGCAAGACAGGCTTCTGCAATACCCCTGCCAATTCCCTGAGCAGCACCTGTAATTAAAATATTTTTATCTAGCAGTTCCATGGTTCTTCATTATATAAGTGAATACTTCATCGTAAACAATAGAGTTATTGGTTTCATTTAAAACTTCATGACGCATATTTTCAAACATTTTAAGGTTTACATTTTTATTAACCTGCTTAAGTAATTTGAGTATGTTCCTTGGGCCTTTACCGTTATTACCGACTGGGTCGTTGCTTCCAGCCATTATTAGAATTGATAAATTGTTAGGAATTGAATTTAAGGCTGCTTTTGCATAAATGGTTTTAATTGCATCTGCTAAATCAAGCCAAAGCGCATTGGTAACTTTAAAACCACACAAAGGATCGTTGAGGTAATCATTCACAGATACTTCATTGTGACTTAACCAATCGTGTGGAGTCTTAGGGTCTTTGATCTGCTTATTAAAACCCCCAAATACAAGATCGTCTATTTTTTGACTGTATCCCTGCATTCCTATTTTTTTGACTTCAGATTTGAGTAAAAATCTTTGCAAGAACAGAAGGAATGTCGAAGGTTTGGATGGGGCAGATAAAATACAAGAATCGTATATATCCAAACTTTCAATCAAGGAAAAAGCAACAAAAGATCCCATGCTATGGCCCAAGAGGATAAAAGGAATATTAGGGAATCTTTGTTTACTTATAAGTGAAACGGATTTTGCATCCTCAATAACACTATCCCAACCTTTGTGACCTCCAAAATAACCCTTATCACTTTCTACTTTAATGCGATCTCCATGACCCAAATGATCATGTATAAATACCGCTATATCATTTGAGATAAGAAAATTTATAAATTCCTTATATCGACCCTGATGCTCTGCCATACCGTGTAAGATTTGCACTACGGCAATAGGATCATTTTGGGGTTTATAAATGGTTGCAAGGAATGTGTTTTTATTACCTGTTGTTACTGATATCTTTTCCATAAATGCTTAGAATAACATGCTTAAATCATTGAAGTTATTATGAAAGATGTCTTTATCAACGGAACAGGTATTTGGGTGCCTCCTTACAAAGTTAGCAATGATGAATTGGTAAATTCATACAATCTTTATGTTGATAAATACAATGCAGAGAACTCAACCAAAATTGAAGCAGGAGAATTAACACCATTAAACCACTCCTCTAGTGAATTCATAGAAGGAGCATCAGGTATACAAAGCAGGTATGTCATAGAGAAAGATCACTTACTGGATCCAAATTATATGCATCCTGTCATTCCTCATCGCGGAACCGATGAATTATCATTTTCAGCTGAAATAAGTGTTTTGGCGGCGCAAGATGCGATGGAAAAGGCTGAAATTACTTCACAAGATGTTGATGCCGTTATTGTTTCATGTGCCAACATTCAACGAGCATATCCTGCTATTTCAATTGAGGTACAAAATGCACTAGGAATAGAGGGTTATGCCTACGATATGATGATGGCTTGTTCGTCCACTACATTTGGTATATCCAATGCCTATGCAGATATCATTTCGGGCAAAGCGAAGACCGTGCTTGTTATAAACCCTGAAATAACAACCGCTCACAATAATCATAAATCAAGAGAAACTCATTTTATCTTTGGTGATGTGTGTACCGCTATTGTAGTAAGCGATACTCCATCCAAGGATTCGTATAAAATCCTCAGCAATAAATTAATCACGAAATTTTCTAATAACTTAAGAAATGATTTTGGGTTCATGAATGCAATAGAAGATCACGCATATCAAGAAGCCGATTTAAGAGTTAACCAAAATGGTCGAAAAGTTTTCAAAGAAGTCAGTCCGATGGTTGCTGATATTATTCAAAATCACCTCACGGAAAATGGATTCTCTCCAGAAGACATTAAGCAATTTTTTCTACATCAAGCTAATATCAAAATGAATGAGTTCATTATTCTAAAATTACTTGGAAGAAATGCTGATAATCTTAGAGCGCCCAATGTTATTCAAGAATTTGCAAATACCGCATCGGCAGGATCAATTATTAGTTTCCACTACCATAAAAATTTAGACCGCGGAGAGAAAGCCCTAATTTGCTCCTTTGGAGGTGGCTATTCAGTCGGTTCAATTATTCTCCAAAAGTGCTAACAATTAACAAAAGTTGATACAATAATCACATGTGGGAACATTACGACGCATATATTGTCTTCATACTATCTTTTGGTTTTTGTGCTATTTATATATTTAGCGAAGCAAAGCCTTTAGGTTCAAGCTTATTAAAGAAGGTTTTAGGTCCTTTTGGACGCTTTTTTTAAGAATTGAAAAGATTTATTCTTCCTGCCCTAACTTTACTTACATTTATAGCCGGTTCTTTATCCAGTGCAGCAATTGACAGTTGGTACTTTTCTTTAAATAAGGCCCCGTTCAACCCTCCAGGATATATTTTTGGAATCGTGTGGCCCATTCTTTATTTATTAATGGCCATAGTTTCCTATAGAAATCATGTCTTAATATTTAAACCCTTTGTGGTTCAATTGTTTTTAAATGGTATCTGGTCATGGTTATTTTTTGCATGGCATATGCCACTTGTTGCGCTAGCAGATATAGTCGTATTAATCGTAATTAATATCTTTATATTTAGAGAGCTTAGAGGCATCGATAAACTGATGCAGCTACCCTATTTACTATGGCTGGGATTTGCTACGTATTTAAATGCTGGGATAGTAATTCTTAACTAAAAAATTCCAATCACTAACCCTGTCATACAGGAAGCTAAT
>JALRBL010000065.1 GCA_023257795.1 Gammaproteobacteria bacterium | reverse complement strand
AAGTAGAGCTTCAGGATCATTGATAACTCTGATTCCAAGCCTTTTCATCATGTTCAACATATACAAGCAATTCAAATAAGAGGCATCGATAGGTGGGTCTTTCCGCATAAACACAGCCTCGGTATCAATGCATGATAGCTCTTGGTGGGCTCCAAGAATTAATTGTTCTACGTTTGCATGCTCGACAATTGAGGCTTTTGCATAAAATGTATTGTTCTTAATAAAAAGGTCTTTGGGCTCGCAGCAAAATACTTTATTTCCAGCAGCAATCAATTCTTCCATCATAAAAACGGAAGTGTCTTTATAAGTCTTAAGTTGCTCAGGATTATCCGTTATGAATAAATACATAGGTTAATTATCTCATTAATGCAAAAACTGCAACAATGGGTGCAGTTTCAGCTCTCAAAATATTCCTACCAAGAGAGCAAGACATTACATTGTTAGCTTTCAAGATATTTAATTCATTATCTGAAAATCCTGACTCAGGACCCGAAATAACAGTTAATGCTTGGTTCGTATTATTGCTAATATCAAAAATCGAGGAAGCAGCATTTGGATCCAATGAAACGAAAATATCATCTTCAAAACTTGCGTGAGAAAAATCAAGAGCTTTTTGAAGACTCTCAGCAATTTCACAATTAGGTAAAAAATTATTTCCAGATTGCTCGCATGCTCTGCTAGCAATATCTCTTGCATAATCATCCCAAGCAAAATTCTTCTTTTTCCTAACTGTTTGATCCTCTAATTCAGATCTATAGATCAATATTTTTTCTACACCAACCTCTGTCAGCTTCTGAACCATAAAGATAAAAGCTTCCCTCTTTATGACGGGCACCATAGCCGATACACTCATTTCTTTGGTTCGGTGAATAGTGTCCCTAGAGACAATTTTGTATTCGATTTGATTTCTACTAATTGATTGAATAATGGCTCTTACTTGGGTTCCCAATCCATCAAATAGCTCCAACTCAGATCCAACTCCCATCCTGAGAACTTTAGTAATATGCTGAAACTGATGAATATCATCAATGGTAGATACACTGCTATCAGCAATAGGGTTTATATAGAATCTTGGAACTCTCATTTTTTTATGCAAAATTAGATATTACGTGAAAGATATAAATATTTACATAGTTCGACACGGGGAAGCATCTATATCCTGGGGTGGCAAATCAGATCCTGGTTTAAGCTTGCAGGGAAAATCCCAAGCAATAGAATCAGCAAGAGAATTAGCTAAATTTAATTCTCAAGCATTGCAACTTATTTCGAGTCCTAAAAAAAGAGCCATGGAGACTGCTGAACCTTTAGGACAAACCTTAAAAAAGCCAATTAAAATAATGAGTGAGTTTGATGAAATACCAAGTCAAAAAGCAAAGAAAAAAAACCAATGGCTAAGAAGAGTCGCAGCTACACATTCATCTAAGCTCCCAAACTATTTAAAAGATTGGCAGAATCAAATCATCAAAGAGCTCTTAAATATTGATGCAGATTCAATCATCTTTTCGCATTTCATGGTTATTAATGCGGTTTACGACAAGCTTTGCAATCCAAAACAATTTGTTTCCTTGCAGCCCGGCTATACTCCAATGATGCATCTTGTTAAAAGAAAAGATAATCTTTGCTATGTCTCTCTTTCAAATGAAAATACTTCAAAGATTATTGTCTAAACGGTTGATCATTTTTTAATCAATAGTAAACTTTCTTCTCACCCTGAGTAACATTGAAAAAAAATTTAACTAACCCCAATCAATCTTTTGCTGGCAATAAAACTATAAGTGAAAGAGTTCGTAAATCGATAAAACGCTACTTTAGTGATTTAAATGGAGAGAAGCCCACGAATGTTTACGATTTAGTATTACAAGAAGTTGAACCTCAATTACTTCTTGAAACACTTCGTTTCACCAACTTCAATCAATCCAAAACATCTGAAATTCTTGGCATTAATAGAGGAACGCTAAGAAAAAAACTTAAGCGCTATGATTTGCTAAAAGAACATGGCTAATTCAATACAAAGAGCGCTTATAAGCGTATCAGACAAAACTGGATTAGAAGACTTAGTTTTATTTTTAAAGTCACAAAATATTCAAATTATTTCTACTGGAGGTACTTTTCAAACCATTAGAGCAATAGACGAAAATGTTATGGAGGTAAGCTCCTTTACTGGACATCCAGAAATGATGGATGGCAGAGTAAAAACCTTGCACCCCAAAATTCATGCCGGAATCTTGAACAGAGGTGAAGAAGATAAAAAAGAACTAAATGCGATGGATTATGAATCCATAGATCTAGTTGTAGTTAATCTTTACCCTTTTCAAGAAACCATAAAAAAGAATGTCTCTGAGTCTGAGGCTATTGAAAATATTGATATTGGTGGCCCAACCATGATACGAGCAGCTGCAAAAAATTTTAATAGAGTGACCGTGCTATCTGATCCCTTAGATTATCAAAAGTTTATTGATGCATGGGATGCAAATCATGGCATATCTCTAGAATTTAGAAAGCAAATGGCTCAAAAAGTTTTTGCCAAAATGTCTGAATACGATCGAACGATTGCTGAATATTTGAACAATGATTCACTGGAATTATCTTTTGGTAAATGGCAGCTCGATAATTTAAAAAAATTAAGATACGGAGAGAATCCTCATCAAGCAGCGTTTTTGCAATCATTTTCAAATTTACCGCACAAGCATATCGCAAATTCTCAGCCTATTCAGGGGAAAGAGCTTTCTTTTAACAATCTCGTTGATGCGGATGCGGCCTTTGAATGCGTGAAAGCATTTCAAAACCCAGCATGCGTAATAGTAAAACATGCCAATCCGTGTGGGGTTGGTGAAAGTACAAATATTCTTACTGCTTATGAATTAGCATTTGAAACTGATCCTACGTCTGCATTTGGAGGAGTGATTGCTTTTAACAAAAAAGTAACCAAAGAAACCGCTCAAAAAATAATTGATAAGCAATTTGTGGAAATTATTATTGCCCCTAAGTTTGCTACCGAAGCGATCAATATTCTTTCAACAAAACCAAATATTAGAGTATTAGAGGTTGATCTA
Source organism: Gammaproteobacteria bacterium (assembly GCA_023257795.1). GTDB lineage: Bacteria > Pseudomonadota > Gammaproteobacteria > Magnimaribacterales > D2472 > VMDH01. The sequence continues at coordinate 18,603 of JALRBL010000065.1, read as the reverse complement.
GATGCATCAGATCCACATCCATATGTAATCAAAAAAATTGATGGTGGATTGCTTTGGCAAGATTTAGATAACTTAGAAGAAAATCCAGACTCTTTTAAAGTTGTATCTAATAGGAAGCCAAGTGATCAAGAAGTTTTAGATTTATGGTTTGCTTGGAGAGTTGCCAAATTCGTAAAGTCTAACGCCATTGTTTTTGCTAAAAATGGCCAAACCATTGGAATCGGTGCAGGTCAAATGAGCAGAGTGGTCAGCACAGAAATAGCTGCATTAAAAGCTAAGGATGCTGGGCTGGAATCAAAAAATTCTGCCATGGCCTCGGATGCATTCTTTCCCTTTAGAGATGGCATAGATCAAGCAGCTAAAGTTGGTATCTCGGCTATTATTCAGCCAGGTGGCTCAATGCGTGATGAGGAAGTAATTGCTGCAGCCAACGAACATAACATGACAATGATTTTTACAGGCACTCGTCATTTTAGACATTAGTTGAATGAATATTTTGGTGCTTGGCAGTGGCGGAAGAGAACATGCTCTAGCATGGAAAGCAGCACAAGATAAAGATGCTAAGGTTTTTGTTGCACCGGGAAATGGTGGAACCGCAACAGAAAAAAATATTACAAACCTCTCTATTAATATTGATGATTTTGATGCAATAGCCTATGCATGTGAAAAACACTCCATCGAGCTAGTAATAGTTGGCCCTGAAATACCTCTAGTAAATGGCATTGTTGATTTACTAAGCTCTAAAAATATTCCTACGTTTGGTCCAACTGCTAGAGCAGCTAGATTGGAGGGCTCAAAAGTTTTTGCAAAAGAGTTTTTTAGGAAGTATCAAATTCCTACTGCTAATTATGAATATTTCACAACTTTTGAGGATGCTGAAGTTTATGCTAAAAATATTAGCTACCCTATAGTAATTAAAGCAGATGGTCTAGCAGCTGGAAAAGGAGTTGTAATTTGTAACAACCAAAAAGAGGCTTTAAATACCCTTGATGAAATGCTTAATCAAGAAATCTTTGGAGAGGCAGGAAATCGAGTAATTTTTGAAGAATATCTAGTGGGTGAAGAAGCAAGTTTTATAGCAGTAGTTGCTGGAGACAAAATTCTTCCTTTGGCAACCAGTCAAGATCATAAAACTATATTCGAAAATGATGAAGGGCCTAATACTGGAGGCATGGGAGCATACTCTCCTGCTCCAATAGTCACAGAACGAATACACAAAAGAGTCATGGAAGAAGTCATGCAAAGAGCAGCAGATGGCCTCATTCAAGAATCATCTCCGTTTTATGGCTTTTTATATGCCGGCCTAATGATTCATGGAGATGAAATAAAGGTGTTGGAATTCAATTGTAGGTTTGGGGATCCTGAAACACAGCCAATCTTAATGAGATTAGAATCATCTTTGCCTGAAATCTGTATGGCTGCTATAAATAATACAATTGATGAAATTGAAGTTGTATGGAAAGAAGATGCTGCTGTAGGTGTTGTAATATCTGCTCCTGGTTATCCAGGAAAATATCAGACCGGTTCTGCGATATCTCTTCCTCCAGTTGATAATATTAATACCAAAATATTTCACGCCGGCACTAAAATTGACCAAGGATCGCTCATTACCAATGGTGGAAGAGTTTTATGCGTAACAGCCCTAGGCAAAAGCCTCTTGCATGCTAAGAAGAATGCTTACAAAACGGTTCAAAATGTAGAGTTTGATGGCATGTATTTTAGGAAAGATATCGGTGATAAGGCCCTATGAGATCTAGACTAGACAATCTCATCAATGAATTTGATATTGCCCTAAAAACTTTGAGCTTTACCAAAGCTGGAACTAATAGAGAGACACCAGGCAAAGATTGCGATGACAAACTAAACCAAGCAGATATCAAGCTAGCCCAAAGACTTATGAGAGTTAACTTAGCCGGTGAAGTTGCTGCACAAGCTTTGTATAGAGGACAAGCAACTGCCAGCAAAGACCCAGAAATAAAACAGCATTTGTTAGAAGCAGGAGAAGAAGAAACTGATCACCTTCTCTGGTGTAAAGAACGATTGGATGAGTTAGATGGCAGGCCCTCAATTTTTAATAGCTTTTGGTATCTAGGCTCATTTACTCTTGGTTATGCAGTTGGCAAATTTGGAGAAAAAACAAGTCTTGGCTTTGTCGAAGAAACAGAGAAGCAAGTAGTTAAACACCTTAATAGTCATATTGATCAAATATCGCCAGCAGATAGTAAAACTCATGCAATCTTAAAAGCTATGCGAGAAGATGAGGATGCTCATGGTAAGGCAGCTAAATCAGCGGGAGCTGATGACCTTAAGTCCCCAACAAAAAAATTAATGCAATTGAGTGCTAAGGTGATGACTACACTTAGTCATTGGTTATAGCAGCTAACAAACTGCTATCGCGCATAAAAGATTCTCCAATCAAAAAAGTGTTAACGCCATGGTGCATTAGGTATGCTATATCCTCTTTTGATTTAATCCCAGATTCAGAAATTAATAATTGGGCAGGATCTAATTTTTCTCTAATTCTTAGGGTTGTATCTAAATTAACGCTAAAATCTTTGAGATTTCTATTATTCACTCCAATGAGAGCATGCGGAATATCGCTTACTCTTAAAAGCTCTGCTTCATCATGAACTTCAATAAGATATTCCAATCCAATAGCATTAGACAATTCAGCAAATTCATGGATCTGATGATCAGATAAAATAGACGCAATAAGGAGAATACAATCAGCACCCAAGGTTTTTGACTCAAATATTTGCCATGGATCAATTACAAAATCTTTACGCAGCACAGGGATATTAATTTTTTCTAGGACTGCAATCAGGTCATCATGATGTCCAAAGAAAAAATCCTCTTCGGTTAGAACGGAAATGCAACTAGCTCCCAAGCGTTCATAAGTTTGAGCAATCTTAGCAGGATCATAATCATGGCTTATGATGCCTGCACTCGGAGAAGCTTTCTTTGACTCGGCAATAATAGCAACGCCTTTACTAGCAATGCTTACTTGAATGCTCTTAGCAAAAGCATTTGTTGGTGTAATCGCAGAAATTGATTCTTGCAGTGCTTCGATTGAGATGTTGGATTTCCTTGATTCAATTTTGGCTCTTTTTTTTGCCACTATTTGATCAAGAATATTCATGTATTGGTAGCATCCACATATTTTTTTAATGTTGCGAGGGCGGCACCATTTCGCATCGAAGCTTTGGCCTGAAAAAATGCATCTTCTAAAGAGATTTGAGTTGCTGTTCGAACTGCAAAAGCAGCATTGATAGCAATCATATTGGATGCCGGTGTATCTTTGCCATTAAAAGCTTCTAAAATAAGACTAGAACTCTCTTGGGAATTGCTTACCTGAACAGCGCATAAATCTTTATGCAGGATGTCTAAATCTCTAGGATCAAAGGTCCAAGCCCTTAGATTTTGCTCATGCATTTCTACAATTTGCGTTTTTGCGAAAACACTTACCTCATCACAACCATCGTCTCCATGAACAATAGCAATCCTATTTATGCCCAATTTTGAAGCAGCTTCAGCATAGCGATCTAAATATTCTCCAGAAAAGAGACCAATAACTTGAGCGCGAGGTGAAAGTGGATTGGTCAATGGTCCTAAAAGGTTAAAAATAGTCTTCCCTGGTATGGATTGCCTGGCTTCCATCACAAATTTCATAGCAGGGTGATGCATTGGAGCAAACAAAAATACAAAATTACTGGCAGTTAAAATGCTTTCAATTTTTTCATTGGAATGCTGAATATTGGCCCCCTGATAAGCAAAGAAATCTGCGCTACCGCTGTTAGAACTAATACCTTTATTGCCATGTTTTGTAACCTGATGGCCCAATGATGCAGCGACAATACCAGCAGCTGAGGAACAGTTAAATACATGCAAGCCAGTCCCTCCTGTTCCACAGGTATCGAGATTATTTTTGCAATTTAATTCCAACTTGGGTGATTTGCTCTTCATCACAAAAGCCGCTCCGACCAATTCATCTGTTGTAAACCCTTTTTGGTTTAGTGCGATTAAAAAATTTCTTATTTCATCTGTAGAGCATGAACCACTCATGATACTTTCCATACAAGATTCCATTTTTTCTTGGTTTAAATCTTGCTTATCAAGTATTTCTTCTGTGGCACTAATAAGATTCATGATAGCTCCATGAAATTTCTCAAGAGATGCTTTCCAAATGAAGACTCGATAGACTCTGGATGAAATTGCACTCCGTGCAAAGGGCGTGATTGATGGGAAATCCCCATAATGATATTTTCATCATCGGCAAGCGTGCAATTAATTTCCAGTTCAGCTGGCAGCGTCTCTTTGTCAATAATAAGGCTATGATAACGAACGACCTCGAATTCATGATTAATTCCTTCAAAGAGTCTTGAATGATTGTGAATAACCGACGATTTTTTTCCATGAAAAAGACTCGGAGCTTTGATTATTCTTGCCCCAAATGCTGCTCCTATAGATTGGTGTCCCAAGCAAACGCCCAGCAATGGTACCTCTGACTTTTGCACTAATTCAACACTCATGCCTGCCTCTTTTGGTGTACAAGGACCCGGTGAAATAATAATTCTAGATGGCTTTAGCGCCAAAACTCCGTCAGCACTTAACTCATCATTTCGGATGACAACTATATTCCTATCAATCTCACCTAAATAGTGGACCAAGTTATAGGTAAAGGAATCGTAATTATCAATGACAGCTATCACTGGATCATCTCCATAGCTACAGCAAAAACTTTATGTTTCTGGAGAGCCTCTTGCCATTCACCTTCAACAGTAGAATCTGCAACCACCCCGCCCCCAGCTCCAACATGAATAGTATTGTCTTTGATAACCGCTGTTCGAATTGCGATCGCAGTATCCATATCACCATTCCATGCAATATAACCTACTGCACCGCCATAAATTCCTCTAGAACTAGGTTCAAGTTCATTGATAATTTCCATTGCCCTGATCTTTGGCGCTCCCGACAAAGTGCCAGCAGGTAGCGCAGCTTTCATTGCGTGCACAAAAGACAGTCCCTTTTTAAGCGTTCCCTGAACATTCGAAGTGATATGCATAACATGGGAGAATCTCTCGACAATCATTTTCTCTGTAACTTTAACTGATCCAAACTCAGCAACTCTGCCAACATCATTACGAGCTAAATCTATCAGCATCAAATGTTCCGCTATTTCTTTGGGATCATTTAGTAGATCTTCTTCAAGAGCTTGATCCTCATTTTCAGTTTGACCTCTTTTTCTGGTACCCGCTATTGGCCTTACGGTCATTCGTGCGCCTTCGAGACGTACTAAAATTTCAGGGGATGCTCCAACAATCTTACAGTCATCAATATCTAGGTAATACATATAGGGAGATGGATTCAATGTTCTTAAGGCTCTATATAAATCTAGCGAATCTGCATCGAATGGACTTGAAAAATCCTGAGCCAACACAACCTGCATAACATCTCCATTAAGGATATATTCCTTAATTTTCCCTATAGCTTGGGCATATTCATCAAAACTAAAATTTGAAGAAAAGCGAAAAGTATTGTTCGGCTGCTTAAGCGGTTTGAATGGATGCTCATTGTTTGCAAGGACGATAGATTCAATTTCAAAAAGATCCTCTTGAATGGACTCTAGACTTTGCTCCTGCGGATTAGCATTGACTACTAGCTCTATGGTTTGATTAAAATTATCAAACACTATAATTTTGCTAGCTTTCATTAAAACTATGTCTGACATATGTTCATGAAACTTTGAAGGCTTGGGTGATAACTCCGCTAGCTTTTTTTCAGCATAAGCTGCGCTCTCGTAAGCAAAAAAACCAACATAACCACCATAGAACCTTGGCATATTTTCTAGTTCAAAGTTTTTTGCTTGTTGTAGTATCTCCGCAAGAGCTTCCAAGGGATGATCTGTAACAATCTTTTCTTGTTTGGAGTCTTTAGAAATGGTGATATTGTTACCTGCTACCTTAATGGTCTCAGTACAATCAAATCCAATAATTGAGTATTGAGCCCAAGAATGACCACCCTCTACAGACTCAAGTAAAAAATTATTTTTGCGGTGCTTAAACTTTGCAAAAATTGACACAGGATTCTCATGGCTAACGGATAAGCTCTTGCGCACAGGAACTATAGTGTAACCCTGCTGCTTTAGACGGTTATATTCACTAATTTCCATTGTTTATTTCTTGAAAGTAATTTTGCTTCCGACATCAATACCATTTTGTTTAAGCCATCCTGCATTGACTTCTATTGCAAATCTTGCAGGATGCTTTGAGCAGATGCTCTCCTCAGAGTTTGGCACTAAATTGTGTTTGCTCAGAATTGTACTTTGCTGATCAAGAAATACTAGATCTAGAGGAATATAGGTATTCTTCATCCACATACATCGAATAGCATCTTCTTCCCAAATAAAAATCATTCCAGAGTTTTGAGGAAGATAGTCTCTATGCATGAGACCAAGCTTTCGTTTTGAATAATTATTAGCTATCTCAACTTCAAGCATTACTTCCTTATTAAGATTATTATTAAAAATAATAGTGGCAGCTGATAAGATCAACGGCGCAGCTGCAAGCGTTAGAATAAGACTAAGCGTTAATGCTCTTTCGAAGCTTTGATATGGTTTCATTGTAGTCAGATGTATTGAAAATAGCTGAGCCTGCAACAAAAGTATCTGCGCCAGCAGCGTATGCTTTCCCAATAGTCTCCTGGTTAATGCCTCCATCTATTTCAAGCGCTATATCTCTATCAATAGCATCAATAAGGCTTCTGACCTTTGCAACATTTTCTAAAACCTCAGGTATAAATTTTTGGCCTCCAAAGCCAGGAAATACTGACATCATCAAAACTAAATCAATGTCCTCTAAATATGGCTCTATTAGCGAAACATGTTCATCTGGATTTAGCGCTAAACCAACCTTGACTCCAGAATTTTTGATAAGTTGAATTGTTTCTGAAACATTTTCTGTTGCTGAAGGGTGAAAAGAAATAAGGTTTGCGCCGGCTTCTATAAAAGAGCTGGCAAGCTTATTTACTGGGGTAATCATTAAATGAACATCCAAAAAACCAGTAACCCCAAATTCCCTTAGAGATTTGCAGACCATGGGTCCTACAGTTAAATTAGGAACATAATGATTATCCATAACATCAAAATGAATCCAATCGGCTCCTGCATCCAATACAGCATTAACTTCTTGACCTAAAGCAGCAAAATTGGCAGACAATATTGATGGCGCAATTCTAACGATACTCATGAATGATTTCTTTTGCCTCCTGCAATCTCTCAGCGCTTCCTACATCCAACCAAAAATCTTGAAGTTCGACTGCAGAAACTTGTGATGACATGATATATGGAAGGTAAATGGTTTTCCATAAATCATATGGATATGCATTATTTGAAAATTCCTTAAAAATTGCAGGGTCAACCATTGAAATGCCAGCAAATGTATTTTTATTAACCTTGTTAATACAAACGATTCCATCGGTTCCAATACTAAAATCGCCCTTTGGTTTATAACTTGGATTAGGTACTCCAATCAATTGAACAAGCGCATCGGTTTGAAAAGCAGTGTGTAAGTCAAAACTAAAAAGAATATCACTATTACAAATTAGTAAATTCTCATTATCAAAATAATGCCTAGCATGGACAATTCCTCCTCCCGTACCTAATAGCTCCTTTTCAACAGAGAGAATAATCTCAGCATCGATCTTTAGCTGCTTAGACCATGCAACCATTTGATCAGCAAGATGAAAAGCATTGATAATAAATCTTCTATAACCGGCATCGTGCAGCTTTAAAAGCACCCTATCGAGCAAGGATTTGCCTGCAATTTGAAGCAGAGGTTTAGGGGTTGTGTTAGTAAGCGGGCTAAGCCTCTTGCCTAATCCAGCAGCAAGAATCATTGCTTGCATATTTTTGTCACCTTTGAAGGAAGCATGCTCAAAGCATCGTCAAGAATACTAAAAGTCTTCATGTTAAGTGTTGCTGAAATATCGATGAAATTTTTTAATATTTGTTCTAGATCAGGCAATCTGAAAGACCGATTTTGCTGAAGATACAGGTTACTAAGAACACCAAGTATCCTAGCATTTCGTTGCAAGGCCGCCATTAAAACCATCTCAACTAAATCTACTTTATTGTATTTCATTTGAGTTAACTCAAGAAATATCTGACAACTAGCATGAACCCTGCTTTCATGAAAAGATTGATAATGGTCTACTGTAAATGCAGCTAAGTCAGTACCAAGTGGTCCAATGCATAAATCTTGAAAATCTATAACACCTATTTTCCTTTCAGGGAGCAGAAAAAGATTTCTTCTCTCAAAGTCAAAATGACAATTTACCTGTGATTGATTTGCAACTGCAGCAGAGATTGCCTCTAACCACACGATAAAATCTTGATCAATTGAAACATTCAAAAAACTCTCAAGAAAAGCTGAGTGCATCAGCCTTGATTGTTGAATTAATTGCTGTTCCTCAAGCATTGGTAGCTGTTTGATGGGAAGGCATTGCATTAAGGATAGCTGAAGGAGTGTTTCTCTAAGAATATCAGTAGCATAAGGGTCGGAGAGAGTTAATAAACAATCATTTCCAAAATCCTCTTGAAGAGATAATTCCATATCATCTGAAACTACGTATAACTTAGGAACCCTAACTCCTCCCAGATCGAGCTCTCTTGCCAGTGAATAAAATTGAGATTGATTTTTATTGTTGGCAACGCAAACTATGTATGATCCATTTTCAGACCCAGCTCTAAAATATTCTCTCCCGCTAGCTTCCTCTACAAGAGATGAGATGCTGTCTATATTTTGATCATAGGTCTTTGCAAAATTAGCAGCTTGTTCTATTGAGCTAGCTATTTTTTATAACCTCTGGAAGTGGTGTATTTGTAGGCACAAAAAAATCAGGCGCTAACTTATTAAAAGGCACATTTGCATATTTTTTGAAGTCTCTCTCACCTTCCTCATACAATACAAGATCATCAATGCAAAAATTACCCGTAAATTCTTGTGATGGCTTATTAAAGATAGCATAGGCTGCATCTGCCATAATCTCTGGGAAACGAGAAATACTCATAAGGTCCTCACCTCCAAGAACATTTTTTACTGCTGCTGTTGCAACAGCTGTTCTAGGCCATAGAGCATTAACTGCAATGCCGTGTTCTTTAAGTTCTGCTGACATACCCAGCACGCACATACTCATCGTATATTTAGCCATCGTATAAGCTACATGCCCTGCAAACCATTTTGCTTCCATATCCAAAGGAGGAGCTAAATTTAAAATATGCGGATTACTAGACTGTTTGAGATGTGGAATACAATACTTGCTTACCAAAAAGGTACCTCTGCCATTAATTTGATGCATAAGATCGTAGCGCTTCATGTCAGTATCAGAAGTGTTAGTCAACTGTATCGCGGATGCATTATTAACACACACATCAATGCCTCCAAATATTTCAACTGTTTGGTTGATGGCCTCGCGAATACTATCTTCGGAGCGAACATCACAAACCAAAGGTAGAGCTACCCCGCCAACTGCTTCAATTTCCTGAGCTGCTGTATATATCGTGCCAGGTAGCTTAGGATGTGGTTCTGCAGTTTTAGCAGCAATAACAATCTTTGCGCCATCTTCAGCAGCTTTTTTGGCAATAGCTAAACCAATACCTCTACTCCCACCAGTTATAAACAGTACTTTATTTTTTAAACCCATTTAACTTCCATCCTAATTTGGTCTTACTAGTATAATTTAAACATGAAAATTGATTTTATTTTTGATTTAGCAAGCCCAAATGCATATTTTTGTCACAAGGTGCTTCCAGAGTTTCAAGAACAAAATAAGCTAGCAGTAAATTATGTACCCTGTCTACTTGGAGGAATATTTAAGGCTACCGGCAATCAGCCGCCCTGGATGGCATTTGCTGGTGTTGAAAATAAAATGAAATATATGCTAACTGAAATGCAAAGATTTATCTCAAGACATAATCTTTTAGAATACAAAATGAATTCTCACTTTCCATTAAATACATTGCAACTCATGCGAATGTTGGCAGCGATTGAGGATGCTCCGCTGATGCTTAAAGTAACAGACGAACTTTTTAAAGGCATCTGGGAAAAAGATTTGAAATTAGATAATGAAGAAGTGCTGAAAAAGCTATTGCTATCGTTAGGAGTCGATGCAAATAATTTAATTGGTCTAGCGCAACTTCAAACTTCTAAGGATAAATTACTTCAAAATACTTCAGCAGCTATCGATGCTGGTATTTTTGGTATACCCACATTCAAAGTAGGCAACGAAATATTTTTTGGGAAAGAGGCCTTGCTAGAAATACCAAAATATCTGGAAACTGTGAACTTATGAAAAAGAAAATCATCAAAGTCTAATGAGTCTGTTCAATAAACTTTTTAAGTTTCTAGCCACTTTAATAATGGCAATCAATGCAGAAGCCAGCACTATGGACTATTGCCCAATACAACCAACATGGTCAAATGTTTATAGTGGCAGTCCTCAGGTTTCAGCGGATATTACAGAGATAGATGGCAATACCTTCATGCTGCAAGGCAATGTAGAAATCTTAGCAACAGAACATGTTATAAAAGCTAACGAAGCAAATATTCTTAAAGATAGTATGGATTATTCGGGTTTTGCAAAAAAAGGTAGCTTCAGCAATGATCGAATTAAACTTTCCTTTGATGATTTAACCATTCAAGATTCTGGAGCAGAGATCTCCGCTACCAATGGCATCATGCAAATCAATGGAAATCCCCTTAGCCTTACTTTCAAAACAATGGAAAAGGTTGATGACGCAATTGAGTTGCAAGAAGTTGTGATGTCTAGCTGCATTAATAACCCAGCAGGTTGGCAAATCAATGGAAGCAAAATAGAGATTTTTGAAAATGGGCGAGGCAACATTTATGGCATGCAGCTCAATATCTTTGACCACACAATAATGCAGCTACCTTGGACCCCATTTGCAGCATCTACCGAGCGATTATCAGGATTTCTAGAGCCAAAAATTCAATTCGGTAGTGATGGAGTAGATCTATCCATTCCATATTTTATTGTTTTATCAGATTCATCAGATCTAACCATTGCTCCAAGAAACTTAGCAAGTCGAGGCATGGGATTTGAAAGTAACTATAGATTCAAAACTCTTAAACACGATATTGAAGTTGATGGTTTATTTTTAAACAAGGACAAAAGGCTTAAAAAGCTTCCATCGCTTGTTGATAAGCGTTGGTCAGGAGGAATTAAAGGTAATGGTTCAATTGCTGTCATAGATTATGAAGTCAACTGGGCCAAGGCATCAGATTTTCTAGTGCTCCAAAATATACCATCCTTTGTTTCAAATATTGCAATGAATAGAGCCCCTTATCTGTTGCAAAATGTAGGTATTGTTTATAAAAATAATGATCTTTCATTTGCATTAAGAACCGAAGACTCTCAGATACTTGATCCCTTAATATCTCGTGCTATTGCAAAAAAACCTGAGTTTGAAATTAATTATGTCAATTCCTGGAATCTTATTGAGTTCAATCTGAAAGCGCTGCATTCAAATTTTGATGTTACAAATCAACCAATTCATAATCTTGAAGATCCTACTGAGAGCAGAAGGATTGATAGAAACTACCTTAAAACTGAACTAATCACTTTTCAACATATTCATAACTGGGATTTAGAAATAGCCTATTCATCGACGCTAAGAAAATATAATTCCTCTGATGTTACTACCCCAGAAAATACGAGCATTAATTCTTTCTCTCTTCATGCATCATCTTTTCTACAAAATCAAAAGAAAAATGTAACCTTAAAGCCTTTCTTTGCATTCAAAAATACTGGCTATGATGAATATGGAAATATTCTGATGCTTGATGATCAAACTAGAAATTTGTATGCATATGATATTCTCTCAGATCCTTTATTTACAGGAAAAGACATATCGCTAGATGAGCAATCTTTTATTGCCGGATTTGAGGTATTCACAGAAGAGAGGCCACTACTTTTCCATGGAAAATTCGCCATTAAAAAAGACCTTGAAGAGTCAAAGCTTTTAAGTAGGCATTTTATTGATCTTACACAGCCCAAAGAACAGCTGCTAACTGATATGTCATGGTCCAATGGCAACACATTTTTACAATTAGCTTTGAACTATGATATTAGTGAATCTCAAGTAAGAAATGGCGAGCTAGCCTTTCAGCAGATTATTGGTGAAAACATTTTTAAAATTGCTCAACACAAGCAAAATTTGAGTAATGGCTTATCAATGAGCCCCGTGGATTTTAGAGAATTATCTGTAATCTCTACCCTTGGGGGAGGATTCCAAGCTTTTCTTTACAATAGCAAAGATATCATTACCAATAAAAATATGGATAGCTATGTTGGCATAGGTTATGAAAACTGCTGTGTAGTTTGGCGAATACTTGCTAGAGATAAGCGCTTAATTGACTTGGATCTAACTTCCTTGGATGACTCCATGATTCCAGAAGATCAGTGGAAAGAAATGATTTCTTTTCAAAATAAAAGTAGAATCACATTCGAAATAGAACTTAAAGGCCTAATGAATCCGTCTAAAAGGATTCAAAGACTCTTACAATACTTTCAAGAATAAATAGATATGAAAACTCTCAACACCCTCTTCCTCAGCCTTTTACTATCAATGCAAATTTACGCTATAGATATTATTGATAGAGTTGCCATTATTGTTGGAGAGGGAGTAGTTCTTGAATCGCAAGTTAACTCTATGTTAAAAACTGTGAAATCAAGGTTGGAGCAGCAAGGCGTGCAATATCCTCCTGATGAAATTCTATTAGAGCAAGTAAATGAAAGACTCATAGTAGAAGAGTTACAGCTCCAAATGGGGAATCGTGCCGGCGTGCGTATTAGCGATGGTGAACTAAATGCTGCCATCGAAAGCATTGCGCAAAATAATAATCTTGGCCTAAGTGATTTTGTTTCAAGCTTTGAGTCGAGAGATCAATCCTATGAAGAATTTAGAAATCAAATTAGGAAAGAAATGATAATTCAAAGAGTGCAACGAGGAAAAGTTGCAAGCAGCATTGAAATTACTGAACAAGAACTTTTTGCTTTCTTGGCCTCGGAAGAAGCTCAAGAGCAACTTTATCCAGAGTATGAGATTGGTCAGATTTTAGTAACAAGCGAGAGCCTAGCAAATACATTAGTAGAAGAATTGCGAAATGGTAAAGACTTCGCAGAGTTGGCCAAACAGTATTCAAAAGCTGCAAATGCAAACAATGGAGGAAGTCTTGGTTTTAGAAAAATCAATGCTATGCCCTCAATTTTTTCTGATGTTGTTAAGAATGCATCTATTGGTTTTGTATCGGATCCATTGCAAACAGGGGCTGGCTTTCAAATCGTTAAACTATTAAATAAGCGAGGTAGACTTGTTCAATACGAAGATCAATGGAATGTAAGGCACATACTAATGTCGACCACAAAAGTTAGAGATGAGGTTTTTACAAAGAATGAAATTGAATCTGTTCGCGAACGAGTAATTGCTGGCGAGAGCTTTGATTTATTGGCAAAAGAATTCTCAGAGGATCCTGGTTCTGCAAATCGTGGCGGAGATTTAGATTGGCTAAGCAAGGGAGTTACTGATCCTGCCTTTGAAAAAATGTTTCTTGAAACAGAAATTGGAAATATATCTCCTGTATTTGAATCTCAATTTGGATTTCATTTTCTAGAAGTGCTAGGAAAAAGAAATTATGAAAAAACATTTGATCTGATCGAAGACCAAGCATACAACATAATATTTTCAAGGAAATACGACGAAGAGCTTGAAAATTCTCTTAGAACTATGAGAGCTGAAGCTTTTGTCGAGTTTAAAGACTTAGATTGAAAACTATTCTGTATTCTGCGGGAGAGCCTGGTGGAATAGGCCCTGATATCATCATCCAACTCTCGTCTACAAAATTTTGGACAAGCTCCAAAGCGGCTATTGTGGCACTAGGTGATCCTGATCTATTTTTCAGTAGAGCGAGTGAACTCAAGTTGGAAGTTGAGATTATTAGCATCAATAACCTTGATGAAGTGAAACCAAATATCTTAGGAAAGCTGCAAGTCCTTAAAATTGAGGAATGCCCAGATACTTCATCAGGAAGTTTGAATCCAGCCAATGGGTTATATGTTCTAAATGTCCTTGATAAGGGTATAAGGGTTTGTATGGACGATGGAAGTTTCGCACTGGTCACAGGTCCAATTCAAAAAAATAATATGCTAGATTGTGGCAAACCTTTTGTAGGTCATACTGAATATATAGAAGAAGTCACAAAAGCAAAAAATGCTTTTATGATGATGTCCAGCGACAAACTTAAGGTAGTCCTGGCAACTACTCATATCCCCCTCAAAGATGTTTCACAGAAAATCACAAAAGATTTGATTATTAAAGTAGGGCAAGCAACATTCAAATATTTAAAGAATTACTATCAGATACCTAAACCCAAGATTGCTTTACTTGGACTTAATCCTCACGCAGGAGAGAGAGGAATGCTTGGAAAAGAAGAGATTGATGTCATTCAGGGCGCGCTTGATGATCTCAAGATTTTAGGAATGGATATGCATGGACCAATATCAGCTGACAGCGCGTTCACACCAGTAAATCTTCAAAATTTTGATGCTTACATCGGAATGTATCATGATCAGGTATTGCCTACGTTTAAAGCCCTATCCTTTGGTAAAGGTGTCAACGTGACTATAGGGGTTCCAATTAGAAGAGTTTCAGTAGACCATGGTACTGCCCTAGAATTAGCTGGTACTGGTAAGGCTTCATCAGATTCCTTAATGACAGCTATCCAAGAAGCCAATAGACTTCTTATTAATGGATAGAAAAAAAAGATATAAGTTTGGACAAAACTATCTCAAAGACCCAATCGTAATCAATAACATACTCTCAGCTATTAAACCGACAGGATCCAAAGTTCTTGAAATTGGCCCAGGTAATGGAGCCCTAACCTTTGGATTATTAAAGAAACATAGTCTTACATGCATTGAAATAGATCATGAAAATATCCAATATTTAAAAAATAATATAGAAACTTCGTCCGTTGAAATTATTCATCATGACTTTCTCTCTTGGAAACCTCTTACCAGTAATATGTTTGAAATTATTGTCGGCAACTTACCATACAATATTTCATCTCAAATTCTTTTAAGAATTCTTTTTGAGCCATTTCAACCCAATGCAGGTTTCTTTATGCTCCAGAAAGAAATGGCTGAACGGATAGCTTCAAGCCCAGGATCAAGAAATTGGAGTAAGTTGAGTGTTAAATGCTCTTTATACTACCAAAGTGAAATTCTATTTGAAGTCCCGCCAGAATGTTTTGATATCAAGCCAAAAATTATGTCAGTATTTATGCGCATGGTTAAAAAAGAACCGCTTCTTAGCTCAAAAGATGCAAAAAATTTCTTTAAATTTATTGATCTATCTTTCCAGTATAAAAGAAAAACACTTATCAATAATCTTAAGACACACTACTCAGAAAGCAGCATCAAACGCCTTATTGATCAAAATCAAAGACCTGAAGAAGTTTCTGTAGAACAGTACGTTAACTTATTTAAACTATTAGAAAAATGAGCACCTATGTTATTGGTGATGTACATGGTTGTTTTAGAACACTAACCAAATTACTAAAAAAACTAAATTATTCTGCAGAAAAAGATGAAATCATTTTTATTGGTGATTTGGTAAATAGGGGCAGGTATTCAGCAGAGGTTTTAGAGTTTTGCATCTCACATAAGGGCATTAATACCGTATTAGGTAACCATGATATTTTTTTATTAAAGCTACTTATTGAAGAAAGAAAATACAAACCTCTTAAGAGCATTCTTAGCCACCCAAATCGAGATCAATTCTATAAATGGCTGATTGATAAACCATTGTTAATAAATAAAAACATAAAAAATGAACAGTTTCTATTGGTGCATGCAGGTATTCCTTTTTGTTGGTCAATAGCACAGGCAGTGGATTTGGCTGAAAAGGCTAAAGATTATATTTCAGACAATCTACCAATCTCTATTCTTAATATTTGGGGAAATAAACCCAAAACATGGAATAATAATTTGAGCCTTGAAAAGCAAGTTAGATTTACCATAAATTGTTTTACGAGAATGCGCTTTATTAATAACAACGGTGAATTAGATCTTACAAATACCTCTGCGCATGCAACTAAAGGCTTTAGGAAATGGTTTGATGTTTTTGATTTTGAAAGAGAAAATGTCAGCATTGTATTTGGGCATTGGGCTTCTCTAAACGGTAAAACTAAAAACCCAAAAGCATTTGCCTTGGATACAGGTTGTGTCTGGGGCAACAGATTAACTGCGCTTTGTTTAGAGGATCTAAAAAAAATTAGTGTGAAAGTAGATCATGAAGATTTATAAGGTTGGTGGAAGCGTTCGAGATAATCTGCTCGGAATACACTCCCATGAAAAAGACTGGGTGGTTGTAGGGGCCAATCCTGAAATCATGTTAAATTTAGGGTATATACCTGTTGGGAATAACTTTCCAGTTTTTTTGCATCCCAAAACAAAAGAAGAATATGCTCTTGCTAGAACTGAAAAAAAAACTGGTGTGGGCTATAAGGGTTTTACTTTTTTCGCTGATGATAGTGTTACCATCGAAGAAGATTTACAGCGCAGAGACCTGACAATTAATGCAATTGCTGAAGATCAAAATGGAGCGCGGATTGATCCATTGAATGGCTCCAGCGATATTAAAAAGAAAATCTTTAGAAATGCATCTTCTGCTTTTAGCGAAGATCCTCTCAGAGCATTCAGGGTTGCACGATTATCTACCTTAGAGCATTTGCATGATTTTAAAATTGCTAAATCTCTAATAACTGCACTAAATGAAATCAAATTAAGTGGGGAGCTTGCTAATTTATCTGCAGAACGGGTCTGGCAAGAAACAGAAAAAGCGTTACTTAACCCTAGAAGCTCTAATTTCTTTAAGTTTATCTTGAAATTTGGGCTTACCGAACCATGGTTTACTGCTCTTAAAGTAGTCCCTAATCTTGATAATATTAAAAATCCTGAAACGAAATGGATCACATTACAGGCATCAAATAATTTTGCTCTAGGAAAAGGATTCTTAGTTGCTAAAAACTACAAAATACTTGAAACACTTGCACAGAAGCTTATTAATCTATCGAAAGAAAATAATCATGAAAAAATTGTTAATATATGCAAGAAACTAAACTTCCAAAGAAACGAACTTCAAATTAATCGACTTCTTGAAATAAAATCTTTAAAGATTAATGTCAACAAAGTTAGAAAAATTAAAGAAAGTATCGCTGCGTTAGATTTTACTTTGTTATCAAGCAATACTAGCAGAGATGTTAGGCTTTTAAAGAACGAGATGATTTTAAAAACCATAAAAAAATGCATATGAAAAAAGTAGCTTTAATAACCGGAGGAAGTCTTAGAATTGGCAAAGCAATAATCACTGAGCTCCATGATAATGGCTGGCGAATAATCATCCATTACAGAAATTCACAAAAACAAGCAGAACAGCTTGAAAAACGTCTCAATAAAAAAAGAGCAGAAAGCGCAGTATGCATTGGCGCTGATTTAAGCTCGCATGAGGGCATTAATTCCTTAATCCAAGAATCAATAGGAGCATTCAAGAGAATAGATTTGTTGGTTAATAATGCTTCGAGCTTCTACCCAACTCCTGTTGGAAATATAGAAATTAATGGCTGGAATGAAATCATTGGAAGCAATCTTATGGCGCCGATATTTTTAGTTAACGGGTTTAGAGAGATCTTAGAAAAGTCCAAGGGTAATATAATTAACATTACAGACGCAAACTTAAATAGAGTTTTCACTAATCATACGGTGTATATTGCAGCCAAAGCTGGTCTTGAGAAGATCACTCAAACTCTTGCAAAAGAGTTGGCTCCACATATAAGAGTAAACGCTGTTGCACCAGGAGCAATCTTGCCTCCTCCAAATAAAACATGGTCAAAAAGTACTGAAGAGAAAATAGCTAGCGCAATCCCATTGAATAAAATAGGCAAAGAATCAGATATAGTTAATGCCATAATGTTCTTAATAAAATCCGAATATATTACTGGCCAAACCATCACAGTAGATGGAGGAAGAAGTCTCAATGGATGACGTATTTTCTGGAACAAAGACAGTAGATGAGTCGTTGGCTATTAGCCAAACTAATTTACAGCAATGGATCAACGAAAATATTGGTAAAGAAGAAATTACCTCCATTGAACAATTTAAAGGTGGGCAATCTAACCCTACATACAAAATAACTACAAAAAACAGAAGTTTTGTTTTACGTAGAAAGCCTCCAGGTAAACTCTTACCATCTGCTCATGCTGTGGATAGAGAGTACGCTGTCATTACGGCGCTGCAAGAAACCAAGGTTCCAGTTCCTAAATCATTTGGTCTTTGTGAGGATAATGAGGTTGTAGGCACTCCTTTTTTTATGATGGAATTTTTAGATGGGATTGTGCATTGGGATCTTTTACTTCCTAATATGACCAATCAGCAAAGAACAGAAATCTATGCAGAAAAAAATAGAGTTCTAGCAGCGCTGCATTCAGTAGATTTCAATAAAGTAGGGCTTTCAAATTTTGGAAAACCTGG
>JALRBL010000043.1 GCA_023257795.1 Gammaproteobacteria bacterium | reverse complement strand
AAGTTAGGCAGCGCACATATTTTAGCTACTTCGGCTGATACCAATTTTACAACTATTCCTGAACTGAATAATCTTTCGCCTTCCTATGATGCAGCATATCTGCATTATGCGGATAACGAGACCATTCATGGCGTTGAGTTTAAAAGGGTCCCTGACATCAACCTTCCCAAATTTGTAGACATGTCTTCAATCATATTAGGCAAGCAAATAGATGTTAATCAGTACGATTTGATTTATGCAGGCGCGCAAAAAAATATTGGTCCGGCTGGTCTCACGGTGGTCATTGCCAGAAAGAAACTTTTAGAAACTTGCAATGAAAGTATCCCAAGTATTTTAAATCTCCAAAAACATGCAGAAAACGATTCTATGCTTAATACTCCGCCAACGTTTGCTTGGTATTTGGCTGGACTAGTATTTGAATGGTTGAGCAATCAAGGCGGCGTCAGAGCGATTGAAGAACTTAACAATAAAAAAGCTTCACTACTTTACGATTACATTGATGCCTCTGAATTTTACTCAAATCCAGTAGATCCTGAGTGTAGATCGATTATGAACATACCCTTTATTTTGGCCAATGAAAACCTCGATCAACTTTTTTTAGAACAATCTAAGCAAGCAGGGCTTTTGAATCTTAAAGGTCATAGATCTGTGGGTGGGATGCGAGCAAGTATTTATAATGCGATTCCTTTAGCAGCCATTCATGATTTGATTAACTTTATGGAATCCTTTGCGAAAGAGAACGCTTAGACCATAATATTGTTCTTATGAACAAGTCTCAGCTTGCAAAAATGCTCAAATTACGTGATCGAATTGATCAGGTAGATGGTCGTATTTTAAAGCTTATCCAGCAACGAGCATCCTTAGCCAAAGCCATTGGCGAACTAAAAGCTCAAGATCCAAACAAACAATCTTTTTATCGACCAGACAGAGAAGCAAAAATTATCAGACAAGTTCTTCAATCCAATGAAGGCGGGCTGGTTAAGAATCAGCAACTTAAGTATATTTACAAGGAGCTGATCTCAGCTTGCCTTGCCTTGGAAGAATCCCTAAAGATTGCTTACCTCGGTCCGGAAGGAACCCATTCAGAATCAGCTGTAATAGGTCATTTTGGTTCATCTGTCCAAAGGGATCCTCGTGCCAGTATTGACGATGTATTCAAGCAACTTTCAACCGGGCAATGCAATTACGGAGTGGTGCCAGTTGAAAATTCTTCTGAAGGTGTTGTGAATCCAACACTCAACTGTTTAGCGGATGGAGATGTCACAATTTGTGGCGAAACCTATCTATCCATTCATCACTACTTAGCATCAGGCAATACCAAAGATTTTAGAAAAGCGAAACAAATCGCCTCTCATCCCCAAGCTCTGGGCCAATGCACTAAATGGATCGAAACCAATCTTCCTGGAATAAAAAGAAAGATGGTTTCAAGTACTGCTGAAGCAGCAATGTTAGCAAGCAAGGATGCAACTACCTTGTGCATTGCAGGCAAGCTTGCGGTTGAGAAATACAAACTCCATACTCATGTTAAAAACATTGAAGATTTTTCTGAAAATAGAACTAGGTTTTTAATCATTGGCAAAGATCCTGTGGAGAGAACTGGAGCAGATAAAACTTCTTTTTTAATTCAGACCACTAATCGTCCGGGTGCATTGCTAGAGCTTCTAAAGCCTTTTAATAAGATGAACATAAATCTGCATAGGATTGAAACTCGACCATCCAGAAAATCAGTTGATACGCATAATTTCTTTATTGATTGCGATGGTCATATCAAAGATAAAAATATCAAGCTAGCAATCAACGCAATCAAGCAAGCCGGAGCATTTGTAAGAGTACTGGGTTCCTATCCATTAGAATCTCACTAATGAACATTTATATCATTGGTCTCGGTCTCATTGGTAGCTCGATTGCTCGTGCTGTCAAAAAAAATAACCTTAAACATAAGGTTTTCGGGTTTGATGAGAATGATGATGCTGTTCATTTTTCCCTCAAAGAAAATATCATTGACGAAGTATTTTCTATCCAAGACATTAGCGATACTCAAAACTCCCAATCACTCATTATTATTGCTGCTTCACCTATTGCTAGTGCTGACATTCTGAAAGGACTGAGAGAATTATTTAACCAAAATCATGTAGTAATTACCGATGTATGCAGCGTTAAGAGTCATATGCTAAATGCCCTAAATGGGCTGGATACTCCAAATCTTGTCCTTTCCCATCCCATGGCTGGATCTCACAAAAGCGGCGTAGAGTCTGGATTTGAAGATTTATTTGATCAAAAAAAAGTATTGATCAGTTCAGTTCATTCCTCCAATCATGCCTTAGAGATTGTGGAGAGCTTTTGGCATGCTCTTGGTGCTCATACGCTTCGTATTAATGCGGAAGATCATGACGAGCTTTTATCAGCAACAAGCCATTTGCCGCATGTGTTTGTTTATGCTCTTTTGCAATTTTTAAAAGATAAAGGTATAAGCAATTTATCCGAAGTCTCAGGTGGAGGCTTAAAATCATTGCTGCGTATTGGTAGCTCCTCTCCCCAGATGTGGAGCGATATTTTTTTGCTAAATAAAAAAAATGTTTTACAAGATATTGATGCATTAGTGTCTGCTTTGGGAAATCTCAAAACAGCCATCAACAATGATCCTCAAACGCTTAAAAACATTCTGCAAACATTAAAGGCATACAAAGATAACCAAACATGAATCTAATTGCCGAACCAACTGAAAAGATTCAAGGCAATGTTGTGTGTCCGCCGGATAAGTCAATCACCCAACGCGTACTCTTGCTGGGTGCGCTCCAAAATAAAGATTTGTTGATCACCAATCCTCTCTTAGGAGCGGATCCCATATCAACTGCAAAAGCCATACAGGCACTTGGAGCAAAGCTTGAGATTTCTAACTCAATTGTATTTAAAAATAATCAGCTAGGATTAAGCACTCCCTCCCAGTTACTTGATCTAGGTAATTCAGGAACGGGTTTGCGTTTACTAATGGGCATGGTTGCAGGCCTAAATCTTGAGGCAACCTTTACTGGGGATGCTTCTTTATCAGTAAGACCCATGCAAAGGATCATCGATCCTCTTTCAGAATTTGGAGCTAGTTTTAAACACAATGGATTTATGCTTCCCATAAGTGTATTTGCGAAT
>JALRBL010000005.1 GCA_023257795.1 Gammaproteobacteria bacterium | reverse complement strand
ATTTGCAAGCTCAGTCATGTATTCTGGATTTTGAAAAGATGTTTGGATTAGCTTCTGAGCATCATTAATATGAGTTTGGGCAGCATGCATGGCTGCATTCATTCCAAATTTCGTTACGTAGGTTTGCTTCTGGTTTTTTGCATCCGATAAATTATTTTTACCCAGCGTATCGGATGTTTCAGTATGTTCTAAAATATCGTCTGTGATTTGAAAGGCCATGCCTATATGTTCACCAAGTTCATTCAATTTCATTGAAGTGATATCTTTAATTTCAAGCATTGCAGCACAGCAAATTGCAGAGCGAATTAATTTTGCTGTCTTAAGGCTATGTATCTCCTCGACATTGATCGAGGGATCTTTTCCTGCAAGCATATCCAATTCTTGACCTAGAATCATTCCCTGGTAACCACAGGCATCAAGAAGCTCACTCAACATAGTTAACTTAGTATCTATTTTAATATTGGGGCTTTCTACAATGATCTGAAGGGCTCTAAGCTGCAAGGCATCTCCTGCCAACACCGCAGTCGCCTCACCAAATTGAATATGATTTGCAGGCTTTCCTCTTCTCAGGTCATCATCATCCATGCATGGTAGATCGTCATGAATCAAAGAATAGCTGTGCAGCATCTCTATGCATGTGGCTAGCTCTCTAACCGCTGAATTGTTTTTGATATTTAAACCAATCGCGGTAGCATGGACTAGTGCTGCCCTAAAGCATTTGCTTTCTGCCGTAGCGGTATACAGCATAGATTTTGCAACATTGGATGTTGGATCAATAAAGCTTTTGGTATCAGCTATAACCTGTGATTTGATATCACGTAAGAAGGACTCCAGCATGATTAGTCATCTAGCTTGGTAAGTTCACCTGAATCTAACAATTTATTTACTTTTAGCTCAGCCTCAGAAATAATTTTTTGGCATTCCTTTACCAACGCCACGCCTTCTTCAAAAGATTTAATGCTTGTATCCAAATCTAAATTTCCAGCTTCAAGCTTGCTTACAATATCTTCTAATCTTTTTATTGAGGTTTCGAAATCTGGGGTATTCTTTTTTGTCATAATTAAATTGTAGCTCAGTTAAGAAGAGATTTGGTTCACTGTTGAATCGAAAGCAAGTTTTCTTTTATGCCACCAGTTTTTAATTTTGTTCGGCAACATCAATGCTGCTGGCGTGAATATTAAGGTAAGTATTGTACTGAATGCTAAGCCAAATACTATTGAGGAGGCTAAATTTTGCCACCAATTAACAACCCTGCTGCCAACTTCAATACTTCTGGCTATAACATCAACGGATACTCCCATGGCTAATGGCAACAACCCAAATACAGTTGTAGCAGTCGTTAGCAAAATTGGCCTTAATCTTTGTTTGCATGTCATTATTACAATCTCATCAATAGATTTTTCTGCATGCTCACCTCTCAGTCTATTAAAGGTATCAATCAACACGATGTTGTTGTTAACGACAATCCCTGCAAGAGCAACAATAGCAATTCCAGTCATGGTTGTTCCAAAGGCTTTTCCAGTTATCAACAATCCAAGCAGCACTCCAACAGATGACATAAAGACTGCGCTTAGCACAAGGCTAGCTTGATAGAAGCTATTAAATTGAGTTACCAACAAAATTAACATAAGAAATAAAGCCACTAGGGCAGCTATTCCTAAAAACTGGGAAACCTCTTGAGTTTCTTCTTGCTGACCTCTAAAGTTTGTAGTGATACCCTCTGGAAATTCTTGGGTGTCAAGCCATGCTTGAATTTCTTTTACTTTATCATCTACTAGAATATCTGGAGAGGAAGTACCAAGACCTATTTCGTGGAAAAATTTTCCATTTCTTCTAACTACCGATTGTCTATTTTCCTGGGGAAGCACCTTGATGAAACTGCTGACAGGTATCAGGCCACCAATTGCTGGGACTTTTAAATTGTTTATGCCAGACAAGGATCGATAGTCTTCACCAAATCGTGCTCTAATTTCTATTTCATCTCTTGAATCATCTGGTCGGTATTCCCCTATCTTGAAGCCATTCGTTAACATTTGAGTTAGCGCGCCAATGTCAACAATATTTACTCCAAGTTGCGCCGCTTTTTGTTTATCTACATCAACCTTCCATTCAATTTTTGGATAGGGCAGGGAGGATCTGACATTACTGACTCCAGTTATCTCCCCTTTAAGATAAGCTTCAATTTTCCTAGTAGTGGTTGCAACCTCGTCCTCATTGTTTCCGAAAATGCCAAGCTCAATTGGAGATTCAAAAGATGGGCCACCTTGATCTGGCACGATTTCAACAATGATGCCTGGCATATCTCTGGTAGCAAAAATAGCTTTATCAATTGCCTCTTGACCTGAAATGTTTCTTTGATTAGGTTCAACCACTTCAATAAGCCCTCTTCCGATAGAATCACCACCAGATGAAAACCAAAGTTGACCAGTTGTTAAAAAAGAGCTTCCAATTTCAGGTATTTCAAGAAACTTTGCCTCTACTCTTTCAATGATCTGTTTGGCTTCTTGAGCAGAAAAGTTTCCACGAGCACGAATAGAAACCTGAGCTTGCACTGGGTCAACTACTGGGAAATAGATAGTGCCTTTACCAAAATTTGTATAACAGATCACGATTAGTACCAAGAGCGATATAACAGCAAGTACAGTTTCTCCAGGATTTTTTACGAATTTTGCTACCCATTTTTGATATACCGAGGCTAATTTATCAAACACTACTTCACCGGTAGATTCTGAGCCATCCTTTGAAGCCAAGCTTGATCGTCGTTGCCCAAAATTTGCTCCAAGCACAGGAGTTAAAATCATTGCATACACTAAGGATGCAGTTAAAACAATGAACACTGTTGTAGGCAGATAGCGCATAAATTGGCCGGTAAATCCGGGCCAAAAAATTAATGGTGTGAAGGCAGCAATGGTAGTAGCTGTTGAAGACAAGATCGGATAAAACATTCTCTTAGATGCTAACCGGTAGGCTTCAAGCCTATCCAACCCTTCAGAGATTTTCCTATCGGCATATTCTGATACTACAATGGCTCCATCAATCAACATTCCAAGCCCAAGCAATAACCCCATCATGACAAGAAAGTTGAATTCTATGTTCCAAACTTTTAAGACTACAAATGTCAACAGAAAACAGAATGGTATAGATAAACCTACCAACAGCCCCACTCTTATCCCCATGCTGGCTACTACCAATATCATTACTAAGAAAATTGCGGTGATAATGTTGCCTTGTAGCTCATTAATCATGTTCTCGGCCCAAATAGTCTCATCATCTGTTTTGATAATACTTAGATTTTCAGGAATTGCGGTTTCAAAATCTTCAACCGCCAGCATGATTGCGCGCTTGGCATTAATTGCATTTGCGCCTTCTCGTAGCTTTACTTCCAAAGTTACCGCATCTTCACCATTGATAAGGGCATACGAGGTGGCATCCTTAAAAGTTCTTTTAATCGTAGCAATGTCGCTAAGAGTGACCACTGCATCTTTGGTAACTTTGACAGGAATGTTGTAAACATCTTCTGCAGTTTCAAATACACTTGGCACTTCAATATTAAAGCTACCTAAACCCGTATCTTGAGCACCGCCTGGGATGATGAGATTATTATTAGCAATAGCGCTGTAAAGTTGACCAAGGGTAATGCCATAAATTTCTAGTTTTGATTTATCAACTTCTGCTTCCAGTACTTCTTCTGGAGCTCCAGATAAATCAACAGATAAAACTTCATCTATCCTCTCTAGGTTATCTTGCAGTTGTCTTGCAAAAAAAACTTTTTGGCGGAGAGAACCTTTGCCAAGCAAGCTGAGATTCATTACTGGAAAAGTAGCAAATGAATATTCTCTTATTTGAGGGTCTTCAGCTTCTCTGGGAAGTTTAAATTTTACTTCTTCTACCGCTTGCTTTATGTCTCTAAGCGCAATATCTAAGTCGTAGCCAACCTCAAATTCTCCAACAACTCTTGCATAGCTTAACCTTCCGCTTGAGGAAATCTCCTTAATACCAGGAACGCTCCTCAGTCTGTTTTCGAGGGGTCTAACGATTAGTCTCGATGCATCATCGGGAGATGCTCCATCTAAAAAAACCGAGACACTGACAATGGGAATTTGGATACTTGGGTCAGAGGCAACCGGAATAGTGCTCCTTGAGAAAGCCCCTGCTAATATTATTAGCAACGCAATCGTTAGGGTGGTTTTACCCTTGGCTAGAGCAAAATCTACAATCTGATTCATAAGCTGGCAAGATTAGTCACTGAAACAGTCTGACCTGTCTCAACAAAACCTTGGCCTAGCACAATAATATTTGAGAAATCCGGTAAGCCTGAAACCCAAATTCCAGCTTCTGTATCTTGAATAATTTGGACAGGGAAAAATTCAACTTTATTGTCGTTATTAACTGTCTTAACTCCAAGCATTCCATTGTCTGCAAGCAGCAAAATAGAAGGAGAGATTTTGTGCGCCAAGATAGGATCGGTATCAATAACCATTGTTCCAGATATACCATCTCTTACAATACCATTAGGATTTTTAATTTCTGCCTCAACTCTGAAAGTTCTGGTGGCAACGGATGCAGATTTAGACACAAACGTTAACTTTCCTGTGACCTCATCGCCGGTCACCATGCTAATTTTCACATCTTGGCCTTCTTTGACATCTTTGATAGAGTTTTCTGGGACTTCAGCAATAAATGTGATTGGATCAAGTTCAATTATTGTTGCGCACAACTGACCTCTTTCTAGTAAATTTCCAGGCTTCACAATATCTTCAATGTATCCATCAAAAGGAGCTTTAACTTCTGTTCTATTAAGTTCGATTATTCCGAGTTTACATAGAAAGGCATCTTTTTTAACCCATTCACCTTGTTTGGCACCAGTCGCAACGACCTCTCCAGAAGTTTGAGCTCGAACTTGAACTCTTTTCTCTGAAATTGCATATGTGTTGAGATATATCTTGGGATTGATAACATCTGGAATAGATTGTTCAATCACAACACTGGAAAGGGATTTGGGCTTTGATTCTTGAAAGTTGTCTTCTTCTATAAAAATACCTGAAATCATCCAAACGATTAATGGAATAAGAATATAAATTGATAGCCTGACGTTTTTACTCATGTGATCATTTACAAAGAGGGTGAATTATAAGTTAACTTTACTTATATATTGTGCTTTTTTCTAAGTTTTTCAAGCAGCTTAGGATCAGTATCTTTTTGTTTTTCCTTTTCATCGAAGTTCGGTATGGAAAATTCAATGCCATTATTTAGCTCAAGTTGGAGCTTTTTATAGATCCTAATAAATTGAGCTTTTGAGGCTGAATTCGAGAGGTTAAGATTAGACCATCCTATTTTCTTTCCAGCAAAATACACAATGGGGTGACTCCAAGGAAATAATTTTCTTGGAGAAAATGAACTGCATGCCTCTGCGAATGCTGCTTCCGAGCTTGGCAGATTCAAATTAATTGGCGCCTCATTACATAGTTTTAAAAAGTCATGCAACGTTGGAAGAAACTCATGCTTTGCAATCATGATCTTTGAGGCATTAAGAATTTGTTGAATTTCGTATTGCTGAAGATTCTCAGCCCAAAGTTTTTTTGCGCTATTGATCTTATTTTCATTAGAAAATACTTTGTAAAATTGATAATGGTAGGCTAATTCTAAATCAAGAAAAATCTTGTTAATTGTATCTAAATACAATTCCTTATTTGAAATCAATGTCTTCGGCCCAGCTTTTGTCTTGGGTTCTTTGATCAAATTTTTGGGAGAAATTCCCTGCTTCATTAGTTGCTTTAATGTTTTCATCATTCACATCTGAAATATCATTATCTGCCAGTTCTTTTCTTCTTACAAACTCAACAAATTTTGAGTTCCATGATTTAAAAGCTCTTCCAGAATCTTTCCAAAACATTATAAAAGGCTTCAAGTATTCCAACACTTTTTGTTCGGAGATATTTGCCATTGCCAACACATCAAGAGCTTCCTGTGACGGCTTCCATGCTTCGTCAATAACATAGGGCATGCCTTTATTGGGCAGGGAGTTTGTGGCCCATTCGCGGCGAATATGATCAATAAGGATTTTATTCCAATTGTCTTTTAGTATTTTTTTCTCAGACCAATACAGCCTGAATTCTGGCAAAACTCCCTCGACAAAATCCCTAGGAATGCCTCCAAATTTCACAACTTCAAAGACTTCTTTTGCAGGACGCCAAGTATTTGTCATTGCGGAGACAGAAGTTTTGTTAGAGGGCAGTTTAAGATGTTTTTCGGAATGAATATCTTTAAGAAGATTGAACTTTCGGATTGAATCAATCCCGTATGAGATTGCATTTGCATCTAGAAAAGATAAGGCATGATTTGCCTCGTTTTGAAGTTCTTCAAAATTATTGATTTGTTTTTCTTCAGCAATTGCTAAGATTAATGCAACTGATATGCCTAGTGTTTGTGCTATTTCTAAATCAATGAATAGCTTACTCATCAGAGATTTTTTTTCTCAACAGCATCTGCAATTATATTTAGACAATCCACAGTATCTTCCCAACCAAGGCAAGCATCGGTAATACTTTTACCATATTCAAGTTCTGGACTGATAGGCTGATTGCCTTCGACCAAGTTACTCTCAATCATTACTCCCTTAATGTTTGAAGTATTTTGATTGCTTAAGATTTGTTCTCGCAGCTCTTGAATAACTCCGATTTGGTTTTTAAAAACTTTTTTGCTATTCCCATGACTTGCATCAACCATAATTGCATTTATCACGCCAGCCATATCTAGAGCCGCGGTAGTTTTTGCAATACTTTCTGTTGAATAGTTTGGTTCTTCTCCGCCTCGTAAAATAATGTGGGCATCATTATTTCCAGAGGTTTTAAATACTGCAACCTGACCTTCTTTAGTAGTTGAAAGAAAGACATGAGGATGGTTACTTGCTTGTATGCCATCCACTGCAACCTTGAGATCTCCAGTGGTTCCATTTTTAATGCCTATGGGGCATGAGAGACCTGAAGCTAGCTCACGATGAATTTGGCTTTCAGCTGTTCGAGCACCTATGGCACCCCAGGAAATTAAATCGGCAATATATTGAGGTGAAATAGGATCTAAAAATTCGGTTCCACATGGCAAACCTAGATCATTAATTTCCAATAGTATGGATCTGGCGAGCCTAATCCCCTTTTGAATATTGTATTCCTCGTTAATATCAGGGTCATTAATTAACCCTTTCCAACCGACCGTAGTTCTTGGTTTTTCAAAATAGACTCTCATAACAATCACCAACTGATCTGAAAGCCTATCTTTTTCTGCTTTAAGTCTTTTGGCGTATTCCAGTGCTGAATGCTTATTATGAATAGAGCATGGACCTACTATTACAATGATTCTGTTATCTCTTCCATGAAGCACATTTGCAATTTCATTCCGAGTGCCATAAACAAGACTGGATATTTCATCGGTTATTGGGAATTCATTGATAATATCAACTGGTGAGGAGATATCTATTTTGTCTAGTATTCTAGTGTTGTCTGTGTGATATTTCATGAGGGGTTAGATATTAAAACATCCTGATTTAAATTAATATCACTTTACAAAAAAGTAATAAATTTTGGGAAGCCAACAATTAATTCAAGAAAACCAATTTTTTCCATCGGATACACTATATATTGTGTAAAATAAGCTTTTTAACAGTAAATATAGGTATATATGAGGGCTGCAGTTCAAGCTGAGCTTCCCATTTTTAAGGGAGAACGTCTTACCTCTTTACCAGACGATCTTTTTATTCCTCCTAATGCACTTGAGTTATTCTTGGAAGATTTTTCTGGTCCGATGGATGTTCTGTTGTATCTCATCAAAAAGAAAGATATCAACATACTAGAACTAGATGTATCTGAAATTACTGAGCAATATATAAGCTACATTGAATTGATGGATTCGTTAAAGATAGAGCTTGCTTCTGATTATCTTGTAATGGCAGCTACTTTGGCGCACATAAAATCAAGAATGATGCTACCAACACCTTCCGAAGAAGAGGAAGAAATTGATCCAAGATCAGAGTTAATCAAAAGATTGCAAGAGTATCAAAGATATAAAACAGTATCTGAAGATTTGGCTAACTTGCCTCGCATTGAAAGAGATTTTTTTGCGACCATGGCAGGATTACCATCCTTCAAGCAACATCAAGAGCCTTTCACGTTTAGTGCACAAGAATTGCAACAAGCATTTATAGAAGCGAATGCAAGACCTAAATATAAAAACGAACACAGAATTGAATTTGAAGAACTCTCGACTCAAGAAAGAATTGCTCTAATTCTTGAGATACTTAGCAAAAGGAATATAGTGCAGTTTTTTAAGGTCTTAAAGAAATCTGAAGGACGACAAGGGGTTGCGGTCTCATTATTGGCTTCTTTAGAACTGGCAAAAGATGGCAGAGTAGAAATTATCCAAAATGAAGAATCAAATCATATGTATTTAAAAACCATTAGAGAGGCAGTTGTATAAATGGACATTAATAACGCTATAGAATCTATCCTTATCAGCTCTGGAAGGCCAATCAGATTATCTGAAATGAAAAAGCTGTTGAATGGTCAAGGCCTTGATCTTGAGCTATCTGAAATCAGGTTAGCAATTACAGCCCTTATGGAGCGCTATGAAAATACCTCTTTAGAAATCACAGAGGTAGCTAGCGGATTTAGGACCCAAGTTAGAACGGAGTTTTCTAACCTTTTATTTCCAATATGGAATGACTCCAATACAAAGACTTCAAAAGCCTTGCTCGAGACCATTGCCATCATTGCTTACAAACAACCTGTGACAAGGGGAGATATTGAAGAAATCAGAGGTGTGACAGTTAGTTCAAACATCATACGTAACTTATTAGAAAGAGATTGGGTAAAAATTGCTGGGTATCGAGATGTTCCAGGAAGACCAGCTTTACTAGAAACAACCAAGACATTTTTAGATGATTTGAATCTAAAAACTATTCACGAGCTTCCAATGCTGCCTGAATTGATTGAGCTAAGCATAGACACTATAGAAACACCAGAAACGGATTTGTCTAACATCGTCTAGATTGTGACTCGTCTGCAAAAATTTTTGGCTGATGCTGGGATAGGGTCCAGAAGATATTGCGAAGAATTAATCAAATCCGGTAAGGTTCTATTAAATGGTGAAGTAGCAAAAATCGGAAGCATTGTTGAGCACAATGATGAGGTTCTGTATCTCAATAAAAAAATTGAAAGCTCGATCCATCAAGATAGAGTAATTTTGCTCAATAAACCTGTTGGCGCTGTAGTCTCGAATTCAATCAATGAATCAAATAATCTAGCAAAAGATTACCTACCTGATCCTTTAATAAGATGGATTAATATTGGTAGATTAGATATTAATTCATCAGGACTATTACTATTTACCAATAATGGAAAACTTGCCAACGCTATAGCCCATCCTTCATCAGGATTTGATAGAGAATACCTGGTCAGGGCAAGAGGTCATTGGAATACTAAAAAAAATGAAATGGCGCTTTCTGGGATAAAAATTGAAAAGGAAGTTTTAAAATTCTCAGATATTTATGTCCACGAGGAAAAAACTACTGGCAGCAATCATTGGTTTACTGTATGTCTTATGACCGGCAGAAATAAAGAAGTAAGAAAGATCTTTGCAGCACTAGATATGCAAGTTAACAGACTGAAAAGAGTAAGGTTTGGACCAATTTTTTTATCGGATAAGTTAAGAGAAGGTTCTTGGAAAGAACTTACTGAAAAAGAAATTGATTCTCTCAAAAATTATGGATCAGCAAATCTATAACTATCTCTTAAAAACTGCCAAATCGAATAATCATCTAAAGCTTTACAAGATCATCCAAACTCTTGGCTTTATTAATTTGCCATCTTCAAGATTAACATTTAGACATTACCTTGTTCGTACCATTGTTGGTCAACAAATTTCTACAAAGGCTGCCGAATCAATTTGGAAGAAAGTTGAGATAGTTCTTAAGAGCAAACAAAAAATTAGTAAAAAAAACTTATTTCTTTCTCTTAGAGAATGTGGACTATCTGAGAGAAAGGCAAATTACTCAACAGCCATCCTAATGGATGAAACGATTCAAAAGCTAAGCAAAAAAAAGTTGCTTTTGATGGATTTGGATGAGTATAAACATATGCTAACCAGCTTTCACGGAGTTGGTCCATGGACTGTAGAGATGAGTAGAATTTTTTATTTGGGTGACGAAGATATTCTATCTGAAGGTGATTACGGAATTCAGGTAGCGCATAATCGGATCTTCCCATTAGAAAAAATTAGCAAAGATTTCTATCAGAGATACTCACCTTTTAGAAGTTATATATGCTTGTATCTTTGGAGGTCTTTGAATTTAGATATCTGACCTTGAGAGATGTAATTTAGGCGCATCAAAGTCTTCGTCTAGTAATTTAAGAATGTCTTTTGCAACAGATTCTGTTGAAGAAATGCTGCTTGGATCTTCTGATGGAAATGCCTGAGTTCTCATTGCCGTATTTGTTGCGCCAGGGTTAAAAGAGATGACTTGAATATTTTTATGCGTGCTTAATTCATCTGCAAGAATTTCAGCTAGACCATTAAGAGCAAATTTGCTTGCTGAGTAAGCACCCCAATAGGCTCTCCCTTCATAACCAACTCCGGATGATAATAAAATTATCTTGGCTTTGGCATTTAAAGATATCAAAGGAACAAGATGCTTTAAAAGCAAAAAATTGGCATGCACATTTACATCAAAAATTTTTTTCCACTCTTCTTCATTTACATCTTGAAGAGGTTTCAATGGACCTAAGATCCCAGCATTTAAAACAATTCCATGTATTTCATCAAAGTCTTTTAGGATTTCATCTACTAATTCCTGGCAATTGGATTCATTGAGCGTAGCCAGGTCCGATATTAAATCGAGGCACGCAATGTTAGATGTATCGAGATCCTCATGAAACTGGTCAGCTTTATCGGCATTCCTGTTAATACAAATCAGATTGGCACTTTTTTTAACTAGTTGGGTTGCAAGCGCATAGCCAATTCCATTGGTAGTTCCTGTGATAACGATATTTTTATTTTTCATGCACAGCTATTTTTTTGCTCAGTAGTGTTTTCAATTCGAATGCATCCTTTACAAAATACTGGGTATGTTTTTTGGTATCTTTTTCTATCTTCATACTGTAACCAAAAAGGCAACCTATAGACTCCATACCAGCATTAGTGGCAGCTTCAAGATCTTTTAGATGATCACCCACGTAAATACATTCCTGAGACGAAATACCCAACAATTGTGTTGCTTTTAAAATGCCTTCAGGATCTGGTTTTGCGATTTTGATGTCATCGGGTGTTATCAAAACCTGTGATTTTTTCAAAAACAGATTATTTGAAACAATTATTTCTGCAAAACGTCTAAACTTATTGGTTACAATTCCCCAAGGAATTTGTTCCGATTCAAGAAAGCCTATTAGTTCCGCTACTCCTTCAAATAACTTTGAGCCATTCAAAAGCTCTTTCTTATAAAGTATAAAAAATTGCTCTCTAATTTGTTGCAGTTCGTTATCTGATTTGATGTGTAAGAAAGTCTTTAGTAGAAGATTGCTGCCATCTGATACAAGATGCCGCATATCCGCTTCACTAATGTTTGTCTGATTATTATCGGTTAGTATAGTATTAAGACATTTCACGAAATCAGGCGAAGAATCTATCAAGGTTCCATCCAGATCAAAGAGAACTCCTTTAATCATTGCTTGATACCGTAGAGCAGGTAATTGACTCCTAAATCTTGATTTAAGCTTACGTTATGCGTAATAGGATTGTAAAACATGCCCTTAGAATCCAAATGTTTTATTCCAGCAGACCTCATGAATTCAACACATTCTGAAGGTTTAAGGAATTTTTCATAGGTATGCGTACCTTTTGGAAGAAGTTGAAAAAGATACTCAGCTCCAAAGATTGCTGTTATAAAAGATCTTGGATTTCTATTGATGGTTGATAAAAAAAGATGCCCATTTGGTTTTAAAAGATCTGCGCAATCTTGAATTAATGATTTAGGAGATGGTACATGCTCCAATACCTCTAAACATGCCACTACATCAAAAGTTTCTGAATCCGTCTTTTTTAACTCTTCAGCGGATATTTCTTGATAACTAATATTAAGCCCAGATTTCGATGCATGATTTTTTGCTATTGCAATATTAGTTGGTGTGACATCTATACCAGTTACAAAAGCTCCTTTTTTTGCAAGCGCTTCAGACAAGATGCCTCCGCCGCACCCAACATCAAGCACTTTTAGACCCTCAATAGCAGACTTTGAATCAATGTAATGGGCTCTTACAGGGTTAATTTTATGAAGAGGCTTAAAATCTCCATCAAGTTTCCACCATTCTTCAGCAAGCTTTGAAAATTTTTCTACTTCCGATACATCAATATTTTTCATTGTTTTGGTGGTTTAAATCTAAGTTGGCAATTGTAGCTTATCTCTAAAATATTTTTTAAATTAGTTGTTATCTCAAATAAATTAGATAAAATCTTCACCCTATGTTCATATCTATCCCATCTTTATTGCTCTCCTGAGTAATGATTCTAATTTTTTAAGGTCACATTATCGCTACTTACAAAAAATCTTTTGTGCCTATCAATGACAAAATTTATGCAAAAGAGGTCATGGTAATTGGTGCAAACGGAGATAAACTTGGCATGCTATCAATTGAGGATGCTCTCAAAGAAGCTAAAAATGCTTCGTTAGATTTGGTTCAGGTATCCCCTGCAGATGCGAAGCCAACAGTCTGCAAATTAATAGACTACGGTAAATTCCAATTCAATAAGAAGAAAAGTACCAGTGGCGCAAAGAAACAAAAGAAACAAACCATCAAGGAAATTAAGTTTAGACCTACCACAGATAAGGGCGATTACGAAATTAAATTAAAAAAAATAAAAAGCTTTATTAATGATGGAGATAAGACTAAAATTACCGTCCGATTTAGAGGACGTGAGATTCTAAACAGTAATTTGGGCTTAGAATTGCTAAACAGATTACGAGTTGATCTAAAGGAAATAGCTCAAGTAGATCAAGAACCTTCACTAGAAGGAAGACAATTACTGATGGTGGTCTCACAACTTCGAAAGAAATAGAAAACAATTATGGGTTATAAGTTAAAAACACATTCTAGCGCCAAAAAAAGATTTAAAGCCACTGGCTCTGGTCTTAAAAGAAAAAGCGCCAATAAAAATCATATCCTTGGGAAACAAACTACCAAGAGAAAAAGGCACAATCGCGGCTTGCAGAATATGACAGGCGAAACCCTTAATATTGCAAATAAATTACTGGTGAAATAATGCCTAGAACTACTAAAGCTGTAACTGCTAAAGCAAGACATAAAAAAGTACTTGAAGCTACCAAAGGCCATTATGGCGCGCGCAGCAGACTTTTTAGAACAGCCAAGCAATCTAATATCAAATCTTTACAGTATTCCTTTAGGGATAGAAAAAATAAGAAAAGAGTATTTCGCTCTCTTTGGATTGCCAGAATTGCTGCTGGTTTGGGACCTTTAGGCTTAAATTACAGTAGATTCATCAATTTATTGAAAAGTGCAAACGTAGAGCTAGATCGCAAGGTACTAGCTGGAATTGCTTATTCTGATTCAGAAACATTCGGAAAAATAGTAGATAAAGTCAGGGTATAATCTTTTCATGCAAATCCCTAAGGATTTAATTGAAAGTGCCCAAACTAAAATTTCTGGTCTCAGTAACCCTGCAGATTTTTATCAACTACGATCATCTTTTCTCGGTAAAAACTCTCACTTAACAAAACTCTTTAGTTCACTTAAAGACTTGCCCAAGGATGAGAAGATTGCTTTTGCTAAGGAATTAAACTCGATTAAGTCTGGGCTGGAGGCGTTATTTGAGGACGCTTTTTCAAATCTGTCATCAAAAGAAACTAGTACTAATAAAAACATTGATCTTACTTTGCCGGGCATTAATCACGGACTTGGATCACTGCACCCAATAAGTATTGTCACTGAAAAGATTACTTCATATTTTGAGACAAACAGTTACTCAGTTTTTTTTGGAAACGAGGTTGAATCTGACTTCTATAACTTTGAGGCGCTTAACTTTCCAGCTAATCATCCTGCAAGACAAATGCACGATACCTTTTACGTAGAGGAGGATCAATCTTATCTATTGAGAACTCACACATCTAACACTCAGATTCATGCAATGATGAAGTATGGTGCGCCTTTAAAAATGCTTTCACCGGGAAGGGTTTACCGATGCGATTCAGATAATACGCATTTACCAATGTTTACTCAGGTAGAGGGGTTGGTGGTTGATCCAAGCGCCTCTTTTGGAAAACTTAAAGGTACATTAATAAATTTCTTACATCATTTTTTTGATGATGAAATGGAAGTTAGATTTAGACCATCCTTTTTCCCGTTTACTGAGCCTTCAGCAGAAGTTGATATTAGATTTGGAAAGAAAGGTTGGCTTGAAGTTTTGGGATGCGGGATGGTGCATCCCAATGTTCTTAAAGGGTGCGGCATCAATCCTGCTCAATACAATGGGTTTGCTTTTGGAATGGGAATCGAGAGATTGGCAATGTTGTATTTTGGAGTAGAGGATATTAGAGATTTTTATAATTCAGATCTAGAATTTTTACAGCAATTTAGACCAAGCCTATGAAGATTGATTACGCTTTTCTAAAGAACTTTCTTCAAGCAAAGGAAAGTATTCACAATCTTGCAGATCTAATGACTTCTATTGGATTTGAGAGCGAAGTTATTCCAAAAAATACTATTGAATTTGATGTAACTCCAAACAGAGGAGATTTTTTATCCCTTAAAGGGATTGCTAGAGAATATTCTGCGATTACAGGCAAAAGCATCAAATTAAATCTACCAAAGTCTAGCCAACCTTTTCAAAGGAACAAATCTGTCATCTCTTTCATTGATAAATCAGCCTGCACTCATTATTGCTTGGGGGTAGTTAAAAATGTCAGCAACATTAAAGAATTATCTGCAGACAAACGCCGACTCTTAACCCAAGCTGAGATACCTTTGATACACCCGTTGGTGGATCTTGCAAACTATGTGATGCTTGAGATTGGAACCCCTTTGCATATTTTTGATCTGGATAAAATAGCCATGCCAATCAGCGTTGGTTACCCAAAAAAGCAACAGAAGGTTAAAGTCATTGGTGGCGAAGCAAAACATTTTCAAACCTCAACATTAGCAATTATGGATAACGATCGAATAGTTGCCATGGCAGGAATTATTGGAGAAGAGAGTTCTGCTGTCAGTAAAAATACTATCAATATAGCCATTGAGTCAGCTTTTTTTAAACCTGAAAAAATCATCAATCAGTCTCGATTATATGGTTTAACTACCGATGCAGGCTTTAGATTTGAGAGAGGAGTTGATCCAGCTCTTCAAGAGTTTGCATTAGAGCGTTATCTCAAATTACTCTCTGAGATTGCATCCTATAATTCTGTTGAATGCTATAGAGAGGGTTTCTCAAAGGCTAAGATCAGAGCTATCAAGATTAACATTGGAGATTTTGAAAAGTTTTCTGATATTAAATTACCTATCTCTCAAGCAATTAATATCCTCAAGGATCTAGGTTTTGAAGTAAGTAAGCTATCTCCAGCCTTATTGGAGGTGAAAGTTCCTTCATTTAGGAACGATATATCAATAAAAGAAGATATTTATGAAGAGTTACTAAGAATTACTGGATACAACAACGTTCCGATTATTGAAGAGCATATTCATCGACCACTGATAAGCGATGGATCTAGGCTCGATAATCGAATTAAGCAATTTATGGTGATCAAAGGCTTCAATGAAGTGCAAAATATGCCTTTCGTTAATCCTCAAAATCCAGATAAAGCTTTATCTAAAAATAGCGTAGTAATAGTTAACCCCTTGAGAGAAGAGGAAGCAGTGCTTAGGCAATCCCTTTTGCCACAACTCATCGCAAACTTTATAAAAAATTTTAGAAGAGGTTTTCAACTACAGAATATTTTCGAAATTGGGAGCAGGTATCACAAGACAGGGAATAAGTACGTGCAAGACAAGATTTTAGCAGGGGTTGTTTCTTTTCCTGCTGACGCTGATGACAACATGTTCTTGGTAAAGGGCTTGATGGAAGATTTGCTTTCACTAGCATCTGGTAGTAAGCCAATTTTCAAACCAATAGGCCCTCACAATGAATTTTCAGAAATTGGCCTAGATGTATTTAACCACAAAAAGCAGGTAGGCTCTTTTGGAGAGATAAAAACTTCATTGATCAAGGAAAAACAAAAAATTCACTTGTTTGGTTTTGAAATTGCTATCGATTTATTGGATCCAACTCCAAAAAAAATGAAACTGCGAAAGCCTAGTAAGTTTCCATTTTCAATTAAAGATCTGAATGTCATTGTTGGCTCAGAGGTATCGTATGAAGATTTAAGGACCACAATCATGAATGCAAAAATTAAAGATTTAACAGACATTTCATTTGTAGATAGATTTTTAGATAAAAAAATTGGAAACGATAAAGTAAGCTATACCATAAGAATGAAATTTCAATCGACCGCAATTTCTTTAACCGATAAGGAAATTCAACATAACATTAAGCAAATCTTCTCTGTGCTGCAGGGAACATTCAATGCATCTTTAAGGCAATGAATTTAACCAAGCAACATCTAGTACAAATACTTATCGAACATCATGGCTTAAATAGGGATATTGCATCCGAAGTAGTAAGCTTATATTTTAGTGAGATAAAAAAAGCTCTGACTATTGGAAAGAAGGTTAAGATTCCTGGCTTTGGCTCATTTGAAATAAAGCATACCAAACCAAGGATTGGAAGAAACCCCAAAACTAAAGAAGAATTTCCAATTCCCTCACTCAAGAAAGTTAAATTTTCATTATCCAGGAAAGCAAAGCAGTTAATAAATTAACTGGCGTCAAATAAGGTAGTATTGCTACATTAAAAATATCTCTATTACGATATTTGTTTGACTGTTTGACTTTATTAGAAATGTAATTGAAATTTCACTACATGAAAATTTTTGAATTAAAACTTTATCAAGAAATTTTAAAGGTTTGCTGCTAGACTTTTACGGAAGAGTATGAAAATTGGAGTTATTAAACCTAAGGATTCAAGAGACTTACGATCTTCAGTTCATCCTGAAACCATCGATAAGCTTTTAAATCTTGATGAGATAGAGATTGCTATCCAAACTGAAATGGGTTTGGGAATCTCTGTAACCGATGACATATTTAAATCACATGGGGCCGCGATAAAATCTAGACCTGAAATACTCCAAAGTTCTGATTTTATTTTTATCCAAGATATTCTTTCAGAAGATGAGTTATCCAGGGTGCCCCAAGGCACAACATTGGTTGGCACGATTAATCCATTCGCTAACAAATCATTCATTCAAAAGTGTTCACAACAAAAGATCAATGTTGCGAGCATGGAATTTGTTCCAAGAATTACACGAGCACAAAAGATGGATGTACTAAGTTCTCAGGCTAACTTAGCAGGTTATGTTGCAGTCTTGTCCGCTGCAAACTACTTTCATTCAGCTCTTCCCATGATGATGACTGCCGCAGGCACCCTTAAACCGGCGAAGGTTTTTATCATCGGTGTTGGAGTTGCAGGGCTGCAAGCTATTGCTACAGCCAAGAGATTAGGCGCAAAAGTTGAAGCCTTTGACACGCGCCCTGTCGTTGAAGAACAAGTTCAATCATTGGGCGCAAAATTTGTAAAAATTGATCTAGGAGATACTGGTCAGACTGATCAAGGTTATGCCAAAGAGTTAACCGAAGATCAGCTCAACAGACAACGTGAATTGCAAGCAAAAGTATGCGCTAAGTCAGATATCGTCATTACGACTGCACAGTTATTTGGTAGACCGGCGCCAAGACTAATTGATCAAGCAACTATAAATCAAATGATGCCTGGCAGTGTGATTTTTGATATGGCGGTCGAGACTGGCGGCAATGTAGAAGGCTCGATTGTTGATGAAGTGGTAGTTCAAAATGGTGTGAAAATTATTGGTCAATCGCATTTAGCATCCAAAGTCCCAAATCATGCCTCATTCGCTTTATCAAATAATTTCATTAATTTTTTTATTGATTTTTATGATCAAGAAAGTCATTCCTTTAATTTTGATCTGGAGGACGAGATTCTCAATAGCAGCATGTTGGTATTCAATGGCGAAATAAGAAACGAGGCTTTTAAGTAACATGGAAACTTTATTACTACTTGGATTTATTTTGGTGCTTTCAATCTTCTTGGGTCTTGAGTTAATTTCTAAAGTTCCCAGTACTTTGCATACACCATTGATGTCAGGATCGAATGCTATATCCGGTATTGCTCTCGTCGGAGCATTGGTATTAAGTGCCGATACACAGCTTCAAACTATTCTGGCTTTTGCAGCCATTCTCTTTGCTTCTATTAATGTCTTTGGTGGGTATTTAGTCACTAATCGTATGCTCAAAATGTTTTCTAAAAAAGATAAGTAAAGATGATGGATTTCCAAATAATACAAAACGTCAGTTACATCATTGCATCGGCTTTATTCATTTTAGGAATTAAGCGTCTTGGCAAAGAGTCTACTGCAGTTAGTGGAAACTTTATGTCTGCGCTGGGGATGTTCATTGCTGTTAGTGTGACGGCCATTTCCTTTGTAGATCCACTGGTAGCAATTGTTGGAATTGCGCTTGGTGCAGTCATAGGCTCAGTGATCGCACTGAAAGTAAAAATGACATCCATTCCTGAAATGGTTGCATTGTTTAATGGCTTCGGAGGATTGGCTACTTATCTTATTGCCTGGTCTGAATTTACCAATGGGAATTTGGGAGCTGCCCAGCATGTGTTGATTATGTTGACCGTCTTTATTGGAGGAGTAACTTTTTCAGGAAGTCTCATAGCTTATGGAAAGCTCTCTGAAAAAATATCTATAGGTAAGGGCAGCATCATCAGCAATCTTTTTGTGTTTGTTCTGTATGCTGCTGTTTTATTTCTTGGGTTTGCAGTCGCTACCCCTTGGTTGCCAGAAGCCATTATTTTTTCAAACTATTTTATATTTTTACTAGGATTGGCATTACTGGCAGGAATTGGTTTTGTGCTTCCAATAGGTGGTGGAGATATGCCAGTTGTTATCTCATTACTTAATTCTTTATCAGGAATTGCTGCAGCTTTTGCTGGACTGCTGTTGCTGAACAATGTTTTGATAGTTGCAGGATCTTTGGTAGGAGCGAGTGGTTTAATCCTTACCGTAATCATGGCTAAAGCAATGAATAGATCCATTGGCAATATTTTATTTGTAGGCTATGCAAGTGCAGCTAGCACTTCAGCAAAAACCCAAGAACAAGGAGAAGTGAAACCCATTACAACTGATGATGCATATCTGATCCTTGAAAATGCTTCTTCTGTCTTGGTTGTTCCGGGTTATGGAATGGCCGTTGCACAAGCTCAGCACGTAGTAAGAGAATTGGGTGAATTACTTGAGAACAATGGCACAGAAGTTAAATACGGAATTCATCCAGTGGCAGGGAGAATGCCTGGGCATATGAATGTGTTATTAGCCGAGGCTAATGTTTCCTATGATTTACTTGTTGAGCCAGATGATGTCAATCCATCCATGGACACCGTGGATGTTGCGATAGTGATTGGAGCAAACGATGTAGTAAATCCTTCAGCAACTGAAGAACCAGGATCACCAATCTATGGAATGCCAATTATAGAAGTGCACAATGCAAAAACCGTTTTTGTACTTAAGCGCTCAATGTCGTCAGGTTTTGCTGGCGTTGAAAATCCTCTTTTCTTCCGCCCTAATACAAGAATGCTCTTTGGGGATGCAAAATCTTCTATTAGCGCCTTAGTTTCAGAGTTTAAAGACTGATTTAACCTCTTAACTATGGTAAAATTTACCCTTATTTAGGGTCAAATTTACCTTAGGTTTTTAAATTTTTTAATGTCCGATTTTGCCAAAGAAATACTCCCAATTAATATTGAGGATGAACTAAAACAATCCTATCTTAGTTATGCCATGAGTGTTATTCATGGTCGAGCACTGCCGGATGTTCGAGACGGTTTAAAGCCTGTGCATCGCAGAATTTTATATGCAATGTACGACCTCAGAAATACTTTTAACAAGCCATATAAGAAATCGGCCAGGGTTGTAGGTGATGTGATTGGTAAATATCACCCTCATGGGGATTCCGCCGTATACGATGCCATGGTCAGAATGGCGCAAGATTTTTCTATGCGTTACATGTTAGTGGAGGGTCAGGGTAATTTTGGTTCAATAGATGGAGATCCTCCTGCTGCGATGCGTTATACAGAAGTTCGCATGGCTAAGATAACCGATATGATTTTGGCTGACATTGAAAAAGAAACAGTTAGCTATTCTCCAAACTACGATGGAACAGAACAGATACCAGATGTTTTACCTACCAGGATACCAGCGTTACTAGTGAATGGATCCTCTGGAATCGCAGTTGGTATGGCTACAAATATTCCTCCGCATAATTTAACGGAAGTCATTGATGGAGCTTTAGCTCTGCTAGAAAATCCTAAAATTTCCATTGATGACTTGATGCAAATAATCTCCGGCCCTGATTTTCCAACTGGAGGCACTATTGATGGAAAGATGGGTATTTATGAGGCCTACAAGACTGGCAGAGGGATTATTTATGTGAGAGCCAAAACATCATCTGAAGAAGATAAGCAAGGGAATAAGTCTCTTATCATCAATGAAATACCATACATGGTAAACAAAGCTCGGATGCTAGAAAAAATTGCAGAACTTGTTAAAGATAAAAAAATTGATGGAATTAAAGAAATAAGAGATGAATCAGAT
The DNA here is from genome assembly GCA_023257795.1 of Gammaproteobacteria bacterium. Classification (GTDB taxonomy): domain Bacteria; phylum Pseudomonadota; class Gammaproteobacteria; order Magnimaribacterales; family D2472; genus VMDH01. The sequence continues at coordinate 867 of JALRBL010000005.1, read as the reverse complement.
AAGGATGGTCTGAGAGTTGTGATTGATCTCAAAAGAGGCGAGTCGCTAGAGGTTTTAGAGAACAATCTTTTTGCTCAAACTCAATTAGAGCAATCATTTGGCATTAATTTCACGGTATTAGTGGATGGACAACCTAAAGTCTTAAATCTTAAAGATCTGATTTATGAATTTATTAAACATCGCAAAGATGTTGTTACCAAGCGCACTAAGTTTGAGCTTAAAAGAGCTAAAGAACGAGGCCATATTGTTGAAGGCTTAATGGTTGCGATTGCTAATATTGATGAAATGATCACCATTATTAAGAAATCGAAAGATACTAAGATTGCAACAGATCATCTCATTAAGAAGACCTGGAAAGCTGGACCAATTGTAGCCATTCTTAAAAAAGTTGGCCAAGATGCGTGTCGTCCAAAAGGTCTCAACAAACAATATGGGTTATCCGGTCAAAAATATAAACTTTCTCCTGACCAAGCTAAAGCAATTTTGGAATTAAGGCTTGGCCGATTAACTGGTCTTGAGCAAGACAACCTTGCTAATGAGTTTAATGAGCTTATTGAAAATATCGCTAGACTCCAAAAGATACTAGATGACAAAGACACTCTTCAGTCTTTAATTAAAGAAGAGCTTGAAGAAGTCAAAGAAAACTTCGGAGATGAGAGAAAAACTAACATAAATGATACCAGACAGGATATCTCCAATGAGGACCTCATTCCTGAGGAAACTAGAGTTCTAACTTTATCTCGAACTGGGTATGCAAAAACTCAACCATTAGCGGAATACCGAGAGCAAAGACGAGGAGGTCAAGGTAAAACAGGGGCCTCACTAAAGGAAGAAGACATCATTCAAAATCTTTATATTTTAAGCAGT
>JALRBL010000102.1 GCA_023257795.1 Gammaproteobacteria bacterium | reverse complement strand
CAAGATTCACTGCAATTATTTCAGCGACAGGAACCCTGCAATCCTCTACTACTAAATCTTCCATCTCAATGATACCACTAAGCATGTTTCTAGATTGCTCAGGAATTAACTCTCCGTGATCCTCAAGCAATGTTCTCAATTCATCAATATTCAAGTTATCATTTTTTGCTGAAGCCTTGGGATCAATATTCAATGAATCAAGCAGTCTTGAGCTAACAAGATTGGTTAACCAAATAATCGGTTTAAACAAAAGCACCAATTTTTCTAATAACCATGATGATTTTTCTGCGAACTTTTCAGGATACACAGAAGCAATTGTTTTTGGAGTAATCTCAGAAAATATCAAAATGACAATCGTTAAAATGATTGAACCTACTAATACATTGCCCCCAAAAAAATTGAGCATCAATATCGTAACAATTGCTGAAGCCAGAATATTTGCAAAATTATTTCCAACAAGAATTGCAGACAACAGAATATCTGGTCTCTTAAGAAGCTTGATTGCCCTTGTTGCACCTTTGGATCCTTTTGCAAGATTTCTCAGCTTTACCTTATTTGAAGCCATCATGCCAGTTTCAGAGCCCGATGAAAAAGCAGAGAATACTAACAAAGAAATTAAAATTGTAATTAACAAAAATAGGGAATCTTCAAACATTAATTAGCTTAGATTGATAGCGGCATTAGAAAATGAAAAGCTCACAAGAATCATTATAAATGATACCAACAACATCCTTACTGCATTTTTTAAGCTTAAGTTCTTTAGCTTTATCATACTCAATATCCCAATGTAAATTAGGAAAGCAAGCACAGCAAAAAATGACTTAAGAATTAAGCTTTGGGGTTGCGTTTCGATAAGAGTAAATCCAGAGATTAAAGCGCACATCAATACGATTAGGCCAATACCTCCTAAAACCAGTATGTTTGAGTACCCTTTTTCAATTGACTCATTGTATGAATTTGATAAATCACCGGATTTAACTCTTTTTATTCTCTTTTCTAGTTTCAATCCCTTGATAATTGTGAGCAACAATAGAACAGCGCTGCTAAGGGAAAGAAACAGATGAATTTGCAAGGGAAGGCTCTTACTAGAATACCCAATAATAAATAAAATAGCATTTAGGCTTAAAATTATAAGAAACCGAAAATGGTCTCTAAGGTTGTTAATCAAAGGAAATCTGTCCCAGATTGCATACAACAAACCAGAAACTGCTAGCGATAAAGGAAATAGTAGAGACATAAAATAAATTGTTATCTTTTATATTTTAACACTATCAAATTTCTAAAGGTTAACCTAAAATACACACCATTTTAAAATAAGAGTTTCAAATTATGGTAGTTATTAGACTTTCAAAAAGTGGTGCAAAAAAAGCCCCATATTATTTCATTACGGTTGCTGATGTAAGAAAACCTCGTGATGGGAGATTTATAGAAAGAATAGGATTTTTTAACCCTGTTGCAAGAGGTAATGAAGAAATTTTACGTCTTGATAATGAAAGATTTAATTACTGGGTGGAGCAAGGTGCCCAAGTTTCTGATAGGGTGCAGCAGCTTCAAAAAGACTCCTTGTTATCTTCTGAAGATCTTGATAAGAAAATAAGCGAAAAATTTGAAAAAAGAAAAGCAAAAAAAGATAAAGCTAATGCTCAAAAGGCTGAGGAATTAAAAGCTGCTGAAGAAACAGCCGCAGAGGAAGCTCCAGCAGAGGCAGTCGCAGAGGAAGCTCCAGTAGCCGAAGCAGTCGCAGAGGAAACTCCTGTAGCAGAGGCAACCGCAGAGGAAGCAGTCGCAGAGGAAGCTCCAGCAGAGGCAGCCGCAGAGGAAGCTCCAGCTGAAGAAGCTCCATCAGATGAAGAGAAAAAATAGTTCCTTAGATTTATCTCTTTACATTGAAATCGCTAAAATTGGTAAGCCCAAAGGCTTAAGTGGCCAATTTTTCATAACTCCCTTTACAGATGATTTATATGCATTCGCTAAAAAAAATACTTTCTTCATAGTTTATGCAAATGCTCTTAGGGAATTTGAGCTAGAGAAATGTGTCATTCAAAATAAAAGAGTGATAGCAAAGGCTAGGGAAATTAATAGTAGAGATGAAGCAGAAGAAATTAAGAATTTTTCTTTGTATTACCCCAAAACAAAACTACCTAAATTAGAAAATTTAGATGCTTATTGGTATGAATTGATTGGAATGGAAGTTTTAAATATCGAAAATATTAAATTGGGAATTGTGAAAGAAATTAAGAATTTTGGTTCTAATGATATTCTCCATGTTCAGCCCAATAGTGGAGACACTTACTTGATACCTTTTGTTAAAAGCAGAGTAGTTCTTGATATCAACCGTAAGAAAAATTCTATATTAGTTGACTGGGACTCGGAAAGTAATTAATGCACTTCAATATAATTTCAATCTTTCCAGAGTTATTTACTAAGCTTGATTATGGTGTTCTAGGTAAAGCCAAGAGTTTAAAAGTATTATCTTTCCAAACCATTAATCCCAGAAATTTTTCAACTTTTAAGAATAAAAGAGTAGATGAAAGCCAGTATGGTGATGAAACTGGAATGGTGATGATAGCTGAACCGCTAAAAAAAGCTTTAAGCTCGATTCATTATAAAAGAAGAGGTAGGGTAGTATTAATGTCTCCTCAGGGGGAAACCCTTAATAATGCTAAGATTCAAGACCTAGCTTCTCAGAAACACTTAACAATTGTATGTGGAAGATACGAAGGAATCGATCAAAGATTTATTGATAAATATGTCGATGAAGAAATTTCAATAGGAGACTATGTATTAACAGGAGGTGAATTGCCTGCTTTAGTATTAATTGATGCAGTATCGAGATTTATACCTGGCGTGGTAGGTAAATTTGAATCAGTTGAAAATGATAGTTATTTTAATGGCTTACTAAAAGGACCTGTATATACTAGGCCTAGAAAATTTGAAGGCATGGAAGTTCCAGCTGTGTTGCTCTCAGGAAATCATAAAGAGATTCAAGATTGGCGGACAAAAATGTCATTAATTAGAACTTTATCAAGAAAACCCAGGCTTCTGGACCAAATAAAACTTACAAAAAAACAAAAAAAACTCTTGGAAGAAATCGATTCCTCTATTATCCTATAGCGCGTTTTTAGGCTAAAAAATGAGTGATAAAGAAAAAGAAAATATTGAATCTGAAGCAGTAGTAGAAGAAGTATTATCTACTGAGACATCAGAAGATCCTGTTGAAGCATCATCAAGTACATCTGATGAATTAGCATCTGGTCCTGTTGAAAGTGAGCCAGTATTAGAAGAAGCTTCTGTTGAAGTTTTAGAAGAACCGAAAGCTGATACCAATCAAGCAGATCTTGAAGAGGATGCATCAAAGTCTTTATCTGCTGCAAAATTGTCCGAAGACACTCCTGCAAACATCATCAAATCAATTGAGAACGCCCAACTCAAGCAAGACATACCTCCATTTAGACCTGGCGATACAGTGGTTGTAAATGTTAAGGTTCAGGAGGGTAATAGATCAAGGCTTCAAGCCTATGAAGGCGTTGTGATGAACATTAAAAATGCTGGCTTAAACTCTTCGTTTATTGTTAGAAAGATTTCAAGCGGCATTGGTGTTGAAAGGACATTCCAAATTCATAGCCCGCTTATTGATTCTATAACTGTAAAGCGTAAGGGGGATGTTAGAAAAGCTAAACTATACTTCCTTAGAGAAAGATCTGGTCGCTCTGCTAGAATCAAAGAACGTCTCGACTAGTATATGATTTCAACCTCTCATGAGAATCAAGCTATTGATTCTTATCTGAGATTCTTAATTGTTGAAAAAGGTCTGTCTCAAAATACTTTAAGTGCATACAAACAAGATATAAAATCTTTCCTTTCTTGGTTAAATGATAGATCGATCTCTTTATCAGAAATCTCATTAGTTATCGCAGAAGATTTTATTAAACAACTTACAAATGATAAAAAATCTCCCTCATCAATCAATCGAAAAATTTCTGCTTTAAAAGGCTTATATAGATTTCTCATAGAAGCCAAAGTCGTTGATAGCAATCCTTTTGCAGATGTAATTCTTAAAAAAAAGCATCCTAATATTCCGAAATCAATTTCAGAACTAGATGTGGCATCTCTACTAGAGGTACCGGATATACATACATTTATAGGAAAAAGAGACAAAGCAATGCTAGAGCTTTTATATGCAACTGGCATGCGAATTTCTGAGCTTATCAACATAGAATATTCAAACTTTGATTTTGAGAGATACACTGTAAAGGTAAGGGGAAAAGGCTCAAAAGAAAGGTTGATTCCTTATGGGCCTGAGGCTGCAAAAGCCATCAATGATTTTATTGCTTTCAGACGGAAGAATCATCTAAAGTTAAATTCTAGATCCTTCTTCATTAACTCATCTGGAAGCAAGATTACTAGACAAGCTTTTTGGCATAGATTAAAAAAATATCTAGTTAAAATTGGACTAAGTAAAAATATTTCACCTCATTCTCTTAGACACGCATTTGCAACTCACCTGCTAAATAATGGAGCGGATCTAAGATCAGTGCAAATGCTTTTAGGGCACAGTGACATCTCCACGACTCAAATTTATACCCATATTGCGAAGTCTAGGCTTAGTGATATGATAAAAAAACATCATCCAAGAGGTTAGCGCAATATGAATCTTTCATTGAAAGGACTGTTATTTTTTACCATTATTTTATGCAGCAATCTTTATGCAGATGAAAAAGAAATTGCAGAAAAGATTTCTAATGTTCTTCCTGAGGGTGTCAAAATTCAAGGCATTGAATCCTCCCAAATTAACAATGTTTATATTGTTGACATAGGAGATCTGCAACCAATTTATGTTACGCAAGATGGGAATTTTTTCTTTTATGGAGATTTATATCAGGTAGGCGAAAATAGCATAGCTAATTTAACTACGTTACATGAAAATTCAAAAAGACAGAAATTACTGAATGAAGAGTTATTGGAGGATGAATTTATCTCCTTCACAAGCAATAATGAAAAACATGCAATTACCGTTTTTACTGATGTTGATTGTCAATACTGTCGAAAATTTCATCAAGATATTAAATCATATAACGATTTAGGCATCTCAGTGAACTATGTAGCATTTCCAAGAAATGGATTGGAATCTGAGTCCTTTAAAAAAATTGTTGGTGCCTGGTGTTCAAAAAATCCAAAAGAAGTATTAACTTTGCAAAAAGCAGGCAAAACCCCAGAGGTAACCGAATGCTCAGATAACCCAGTCAGCAAGCATTATTTTTTAGGAAGAAAAATAGGCATTACTGGCACTCCGGCAATTATTAGGAGTGATGGAGTTCTTATACCAGGTTATGTCCCGCCTGCAGAACTATTAACAAGATTACAGAATGGCTAATCAAAGTAAAATTCGTTTAGGAATCTGTGGTTGGGGTAATGTTGCCACTGCTGTATATTCTGCGCTTTCAGCCAATAGAGGAGAGCTACTAAAAAAATATAATCTAGAAATAGTTTGTATTGGTGCCAGAAGAGATAATCCAAATATCAAAATTCCCTCTAACATCAAGGTACACAGAAATATCTTTGATGTTTTAGAAGATGATATCGATATTGTAATTGAGCTTATTGGCGGTGTGGATGTTGCATTTCAATTACTTTCAAAAGCATTTGAAAGAAGAATTAATGTTGTAACAGCAAATAAAGCTGTACTTTTTGAGCATGGCAATAAACTTTTCAAAGCAGCTTTAGATAAAAATTTGTCGATATATTTTGAGTCATCAGTTTGTGCCGGTACACCAATTATTAAATTGCTTAAAACAGATTTAGCAGCCAATAGAATTTCTAAGATATCTGGGATGCTTAACGGAACAACCAATTATATTTTAACCAAAATGGAGAAAGGGCAAAGTTATGCTTCAGCTTTATCTGAAGCCCAGCAACTTGGTTATGCAGAGGCAGATCCAAAGCTTGATGTTGGAGGAATTGATGCAGCTCATAAAATTGGTATTCTTGCTAGTTTGGCTTTTCAATGTCCATTGCCTTTAAAGAAGTTCTTTATTGAGGGAATAGAATCAATTAAGAAGGAAGATTTTGATTTTGCTAGAGAACAGGGATACACAATCAAGCATTTAGCAGTTGCAGAAAAGCAAAAAAATAAAGAAATATTAGTTAGATCACATCCTGTTTTATTACCTTTTAATAGTAATTTAGGCTCGCTCAAAGGGGTTAGGAATGGGATTGAAGTTCGCACTAATTTAATAGGCGAAGTGCATTTAGCTGGCTCTGGAGCTGGAAAGGAGTCAACAGCTTCAGGCGTGATTTCAGATCTTATTCATTTTTCAAAACATAGAGGCATGCAAGAGGATTTTTATACCTCTAATAAATTTAAGATGGCTAAATTTTCTACACAGTCATTTAAATACTATTTTTCTATTGAAGCTGAAGATAAACCAGGGACTGCTGCAAAACTCACGTCACAATTTGCAAAACATCAAGTTGGAATTGATGTTTTGATTCAAAAAGAGTCTAAAAAAAATTGCACAGCAAGATTGATAATTATTACTGATCTTGCGGAGGAAAAAATCATTAATAAATTGAAGAATAATCTTGAGAAGTTATCTTTAACATCAGATGTAAGATTCATAAGAATAGAAATTTAGCTATGCTTTTTCATTCAACCAGGGGAAATGACTCTCATAAGAGTTTTAAAGATATAGCGATTCAAGGTCTTGCTACCGATGGAGGGTTATACGTTCCTGATTTTTGGCCCCAAATAGACTTAGATCAAATAAAAGCATGCAAAACATATGGTGACGTTGCAAAGATTATTCTGCCTGCGTTTGCCAGTGATTCTTTTGATGAAATAGAAATTAGATCTATGGTTGATGATATTTGGCAGGGATTTCCATCTAAACATCTAGTGCAATTTAAAAACTTTGATGATTTTAGTATTGCTGAGTTGTTCCATGGTCCCACAGCAGCATTTAAAGATTTTGGCTTGCAATTAGTATCTTATTTCTTGCATCATATTTTGAAAGAGGATAATCAAAATGGAGTTATTCTTGGGGCTACTTCTGGTGATACAGGCTCAGCTGCAATTCATGCTTGCAAAGAATACTCAAATATAAAGACCTTTATTTTACTTCCTGAGGGAAACATGTCTGAAGTGCAAAGGCGTCAGATGTCTACTGTCAAAAATAACAATATTTTTGCGATTAAAGTAAGCGGTACTTTTGATGACTGCCAGGACATTGTCAAACAAGCATTTAATTCAGATCAATTTTTACCTCAAAATTTTTCTTTGCTTGCAGTCAATTCAATTAATTGGTTGCGAATTATTGCTCAAATTTGCTATTACTTTTATTCTTTCTCTGCCATCAATATTACTAAGCCTTTGTGTTTCAGTATTCCATCTGGTAATTTTGGAAATGTTTTTTCTGCATATGCTGCATATAAGATGGGTCTACCCATTAAGGAACTATGTGTAGCTGTTAATGATAATGATATCTTAGATAGATTTTTTAAGAATAATGATTATTCTAAAAATTTAACTGTCCCTACGATATCACCTAGCATGGACATATCCGTAGCTAGCAACTTTGAAAGACTGATATATGACTATTATCTGGAAAGAGATGCTATGACATGCAATCAACTATTTACTAATTTTAAATCAGGAAAGTTAGCCTTAAACGATGATCTCTTCAAAAGTAAATCCGGTTTATTTTCATCAACCGTTGTAAGCCAAGAAGAAACGAGGAAGATCATGAAGTATTTTTTTGATAATTATAAATATGCATTGGATCCACATAGTGCTATTGCTTGCAAAAGAGCTCTTGAGAAATCAGATTTTCATGTTGTAAGCATGGCTACAGCTCATCCGGATAAATTCCCTGATCTCTTCAGGGCTTTAGACATTCCCATTGCGAATCATCATCCAGCATTACAGGATCTTTCAAATTTGGAGGAAAGATTGATAGCAATGCCCTGTGACTTTTCAATAATTAAAAATTTTATTAACAATAGCTTGTAGTAAAATATAACTTCTATAAGGAAAATATTATGTTTAGTCATGTGATGGTAGGAGCAAACGATATCGAGGCTTCAAAAAAATTCTATGATGCAGTAATGAATGTTCTTGGAGGAAAGCCAGGGGTTCCCGTTCCAAATCTTCAAGGAGATATTAGATATTTCTATTTTTTAGATGGAATGATCTTTGCTATTTCTGAACCCATTGATGGCAATCCCGCAACACATGGAAACGGTTCAACTATTGGATTTAAAGTTGCCAGTCCTAAGATTGGAGATGCCTGGCATGCAGCTGGATTGCAGAATGGCGGCGTCACTTGCGAAGATGCTCCAGGCATAAGATCTTCTGACATGGGTAGCATGTATTTAGCCTATCTCAGAGATCCCTCTGGAAATAAAATTTGCGCTCTGTGCAGGATAGAAACCTAAGGTTTTACCTAACAGTCATGGATAAATTATCACTTAAAGCAAAACTAACCTCACTTAGTGATCGAGTTTCTGATCTTAGGGGGTTACTTTGACATTGATAAAAAAATAGCAGAACTTCAAACCATAGATTCAACATTGGCCATGGAAGCGACCTGGTCAGATCTTGAGTTAACTCAAAAACTTAACAAGCAAAGAGCACAATTAGTAAAACTAGTAGACAGTTTCAAAGATGTAGTAGAAGCAACGAATGATGCATGCGAACTAATCGAATTACTTGATCCAGAAATTGATATAAATGAGTTCCAAGAAATAGAGATTTCTTCAATAGAGCTTGAAGATGCTGTTGATAGATTAGAGTTCAACAGAATGTTTACTCATTCTTTGGACGCAAATTCAGCATACTTGAATATTCAATCCGGATCTGGAGGCACTGAAGCACAAGATTGGGCGCAAATGATCATGCGAATGTATGCTAGGTGGGCAGAATCAAGAGGATATGCATGTAGCATCATAGAGTCTCAAGATGGTGAAGTTGCAGGAATAAAGTCTGCAACTTTATATATTGAAGGCAGTTATGCTTATGGGTGGCTTAGAACTGAAACTGGTGTGCATAGGCTTGTCAGAAAGTCACCATTTGATAGTGGAAATAGACGTCACACATCTTTTGCATCGGTATTTGTATCTCCTGAAATTGATGATTCGATTGAAGTGGAAGTCAATACAGCCGACGTAAGAATCGATACTTATCGATCATCTGGTGCAGGTGGCCAGCATGTTAATAAGACTGATTCTGCGGTGAGACTTACGCATATACCTAGCGGAGTAGTGGTTCAATGTCAGAGCGATAGATCTCAACATAAAAATAAAGAGAATGCATTCAAACAACTCAAATCAAAGTTATATGAGCTAGAATTACAAAAACAAAGAGAGGAGCAACAAAAATTAGAAGACTCAAAGTCTGATATAGGTTGGGGAAGTCAAATTCGTTCTTATGTTCTAGACCAATCCAGAATAAAGGATCTAAGAACTGGAGTTGAGACAGGCAATACCCAGGCCGTTTTGGATGGGGATCTTGATAATTTTATGGAAGCAAGTTTAAAAAAGGGCATCTAATGAGCGAAGATAATTTAGGCGGGGAAGCAGCAATCCTATTAGAACGAAAGAAAAAGCTTGAGAAACTTCGTATAAGAGGTGCTGCTTATCTTAATACATTTAACCGTAGGCATCGTGCTTCTGAGCTCAAGGAAAGATACGATCATTTAACCAGAGAAGAGCTTGAAAAAAATCCTATTGAGGGCATCGCTATTGCGGGAAGGATTATGTTGAAACGAGTTATGGGAAATGCAAGCTTTTTAACTATTACTGATGAAGGATCTTTTTTTCAAATTTATGTTAGCAAGGATTTATTAGGGGAAGAGTGTTACGAAGATTTTAAGACCTGGGATATTGGCGATATAGTTGGAGCTGAAGGATCTTTATTTAGAACCAAAACGAATGAGCTTACTCTTAACGGTGCAGTTGTAATGATGATCACAAAATCATTAAAACCACTTCCTGAAAAACATGCTGGCTTAACTGATATAGAGACTAGATATCGCCAAAGATATCTTGATCTCATTATGAATGATGGATCTAGGGAAGTTTTTCTTAAAAGAAGCCGTATTGTTGAAAGTATTAGATCTACTCTAGTTTCAAATAAATACTTAGAAGTTGAAACACCGATGATGCATCCGCTACCAGGAGGTGCAACCGCACGACCATTTATTACTCATCATAATGCACTTGATAGAGATTTATTTTTGAGAGTTGCCCCTGAGCTTTATCTAAAACGCTTACTAGTGGGAGGTTTTGACAGAGTTTTTGAAATAAATAGAAATTTTCGAAATGAAGGTTTGTCTACCAAGCATAACCCTGAATTTACAATGCTAGAATTTTATACCGCATACTCAAGCCTTGCTGAATCAATGCAGTTCGTTCAAGAGATTATAAAGAATGCAGTTGATTCAATTGGAGTCAGTACAACAGAAATTGAGTGGGATGGAAATAAGATTGATATCTCCAATTTCCAAATCACAACCATGCAAAAGCTTGTTGAAGATCACAATAAAGCACTCAAAATAAAGGCTTCTAGAGAACATAATGTTGACTTACAAAAATTTGCTTTATCAATTGGCATTAAAAATGCTAACAAGTTAAATTATGGGCAGCTATTAGTAGAGATCTTTGAGCAAACTGTTGAAGACAAATTGGTCCAGCCCACATTTGTAACAGAATATCCAGTGGAAGTTTCACCTCTTTCCAGGAGGAATGATAAAAATCCTGATGTTGCTGATCGTTTTGAGTTATTTATTGGTGGCAAAGAGATTGCAAATGGATTTTGTGAGCTTAATGATGCTGAAGATCAAGCGGATAGATTTGCTGCTCAAGTTGAAGCTGGCAAAGCAGGTGACAAAGAAGCAATGTCTTTCGATCAAGATTACATAAATGCTCTTGAAATAGGCATGCCGCCAGCTGTGGGAGTTGGAATAGGTATTGATAGATTGACGATGTTTATCACTAATCAAACTTCAATAAGAGATGTAATACTATTTCCTCAATTAAAAAATTAGTTACCATCTAAACCTATTAAAATTTTCTGGATTTGCCCATCCGTCTGGATTATTCCAATTCCTCTTTGCATTGTAGTTTTTTAAGTTATAGATCAAGCAAAGCATACTTTCTTCTTCATATTTGACAGGACTAAATCCAAGTTGAAGATACTTGCCATTATTTTCTGAATTATTTCTCAATAAAATTATGCTTTTTGAGAATTTATTTTTTAAAGATCCAAGCTGAGCTTTGTCAAGGGCGGCATCTTGAAAAATGATAGTTATATCATAATAATTTTCTTCTAAAAGATTGCTTGAGATAGAAGGGTGGATATCTATTATTTCTATAGGTAAATGTTGAATTGTAAGCAAGAATTTTCCCTGTGGTTTAGATGAAATGATTAAGAGATTTCTAGGACTTTCTTTTTCTAAGACATCAATTAGAAAATTCATATCAATTTAATAACTCTTTTATAGCCTCTTTTTCTGATTTAAGTTCATTGATTGAAATCTGTATTTTCTGTTTTGCAAATTCAGATAATGAAAAATCTCTTAGAATGTCTACTTTGCCAGCACCATCAGAAATCAGAGGAAATCCAGCAACTAGGCCTTCATCAATTCCGTAACTTCCATCAGAGACGATGGCTGCGCTAAAGCAGTCTCCATCAAGTGTTTTATTTTCAACTGCTCTTACCGTGTCAAGAGCAGCTTTAGCGGCAGATGTTGCTGAAGAAGCTCCTCTTGCATCAATCACTGCTTTCCCTCGCTGCTGAACACCGGGCAAAAATGTTTGTTCAATCCATTGCAAGTCGTTGAAGACTTCAGCACCTCTTTTATTAGCTATAACTGCATTTTCATAATCTGGATACATAGTTGGGCTGTGATTCCCCCAAATAGTCATTTTTGATACTTCTTCAACTCCAACGTTAGCTTTTTTTGCTAAAAAAGATTTAGCTCTACTTGAATCAAGCATAGTCATAGCCATCCACAACTGATGCTCATTTTTTGCATGATAATGACCAATTAATGCATTTGTGTTTGCAGGGTTTCCTACGACCAAGATTTTGGCATCATCTTTTCCTTTCTCACCAATCGCTTTACCCTGATCAATAAAGATTCCACCATTTACTTTGAGGAGATCAGATCTTTCCTCAATTTTTTTTCCATTAAGAATAATGCCTCTTGGAATACTGCCAACAAGCAAGAACCAGTCTGCATTATGTGCCGCAGAACTAAAGTTATCGGTAATATTAATATTTCCAAGCTTTGGAAAATAAGAATCTTCCATTTCCATAACGATGCCTTCAAGTTTACTTACTACAGCAGGCACTTCTACAAGCTCAAGATCAACTTTGCGATCTCCAAAAACAGTTCCATCAACCAGCCTTGGTATTAGTGAGTAAGAAATTTGACCAGCAGCACCAGTAACAACCACTTTAATTTTTTCGCCCATAATTACTCCTTTAGCTGGTTTGTATTATATTCCTAAATGTAAGATTAATCCTTGGACTAACTTCTAATTTTGTTTTTGAAATACTGTGTTGAGCATTTTTTTGTAGCTCTGGTTCCATGATCGTTAATGAACCATGATCTTGAGAAATTTTGATAATTTCTTTTGTAATATTATCCCTGATATTTAAATTCCTGTTGCTTCCCAGTGACAAGGATGCAATAAACGGTTTTTCTCCTAACTCTATTTCATTATCTGCATGCCATCCCATGGAATCTTTACCGTCTCTATAAAGGTTAGCGAGTACGGAATTAAACTTGTAATTTGTAATTTTCTCAATTCTTGCCTTCAATCCTAACAATTCTTCATTCCACTCATATCTTTTAAGCATATTTTTAGAGTAGGTATAATGAATTCCATTATCCGCAATCCAGCATTGTTTTCTTGGGATCATTATCTCTTTACCAAATATTTTGATAGATCCCTCTTCCCATGAGATTTGTTTCAGAAGTCTTGTGAGCATTATGTTAGCCTCGTCAATTGAAAGAAAATCCTTTAGATACTTAATTTGGCCTCCGCGATAAGTTAAAATTTCTTTTTCATTAATATTCATGATCAATAGTCAAAGCAGAAAAAATACATTTAGCAAGAAATGGGATAAGTATTCTGATAAAGATATTTTACCGCTTTGGATAGCAGATATGGATCTGCAATCACCTAAATTCTTGCAAGATATATTTGCCAAGAGAATAAAACATAATACTTATGGTTATACGCTTACTCCAGCAAAACTCAATCATGAGGTTATAAAGTATTACAAAAAAAAACAACAGTGGAGCATTAAAAATGAATGGATTATTTGGTTGCCAAATTTAGTAACTGCAATTTATGCAGTCAATAAAATGGCAACTGATTCGAGCCAGAGCCTAGTGATACCAAAGCCAATATACCCCCCTTTTACTGAATCAGCCAAGCATTACAAAGCAGTCTTTTCATTTGTTTCAATGGTAGAAGAACACGGAAGGCTTACATATAATTTTTCTAAGATCTCTAAGTTGCTTAAAAAAGATGCTTGGTTGATGTTGGCAAATCCATGCAACCCTGGAGGAAGTGTTTTGAACTTAGACGAAATGGAAAAAATTATTTCAATGGTCTTTAAAGAAAAAGCATTTTTGCTTTCAGATGAAATTCACTCTGATTTAATTTTAGATCAAAATATTCCTTTTTTCTCTCTAGGTAAAGATAAGCGAATTATAGATAGGACTATTACACTTCATTCATGTGCAAAAACTTTTAATATCCCTGGTCTTTCTTGTGGTTTTGCAATAATTCCCTCAAAAAAATTAAGGACAAGATTTCTCAACACAATTCATGGGATTGTCCCAGATCCAAGTCTCTTCGGAATTATTGCTACTCTTGAATGTTTAAAAAAAGGAGATTCATGGAGAAATGAGCTCCTAAAATATCTTAGAGATAATAGAGATAGAGTGGTCAATGTATTGTCTAAAATATCTAATATTAGTTTCATTGCTCCAGAGGCAACATTTTTAATCTGGATTAAGATTTTACATCCTGTACCCAAGAAAGGATGGAGATCTTACTTTGAGGAATTCGGAATCGGGGTTTCTGATGGAAGGGATTTTGGTGATCCACAATCTATTAGACTTAACTTTGGCACAAGTTCTTCTAATTTAAACAAGGCTCTCAAACGATTTAGCCTTGCTATGGAGAACATCAATGGATAGCAGACAAAAAGTTATCATAATCGGTGGTAGCCATGCAGGAGCAAATGTAGCCTTTAACTTAGTTAAGGATGGTTTTAATGGAGATATCTCAATACTTACCCAAGAAAAACATCCTCCTTATCATAGACCGCCACTTTCAAAAGATTTTTTTAAGGGAAATTTGCCTCAAGAAAACCTTTATTTTAAGCAGCCATCTTTTTATGAAGAAAACAATATTGTGCTCCAAACCCAAACAATTGTTGATTCAATAAATAGAAAGGAAAAATCTATATCAGGTTCATTTGGAACTTTGGAATATTCGTATTTGGTTCTTGCCACAGGCGCAACCCCAAGAACTATCGATAGCGCAGCTGCAAATAATACCTTTTATCTTAGAACCGTAGAAGATGTTATGAATATCACTGAATCTCTTAACAAAAATTCGCATGTTGGTTTAATCGGAGGCGGTTATATTGGCCTGGAGCTTGCCGCGTCTTTAAAACAATTAGGCATTAATCCAATTATTATTGAGGCGGAAGATCGCTTACTTAAAAGGGTTACCTCCGAAGAGGTTTCTCGTTTTTATGAGCGATTTCATACCAATATGGGCGTACAGATAAGATGCTCAACTAAGGTGATTGAGTATAAGAAGACTGAAGAAAGAATTCATAATTTAATTTTAGATTCAGGCGAATCAATATGTGTAGATGCAGTAATTGTAGGAATAGGTGCTTTACCAAATACTAGATTAGCTGAAGATGCCGGTCTTTCTTGTAATAATGGCATTTGTGTAAATGAATATTGCAGAACAGACGATCCATTTATTTTGGCTGCTGGAGATTGCACGCAACATCAAAATCTATTTTTCCAACACAGCATGAGATTGGAAAGTGTTCCTAATGCACTTGCTCAAGCAAAAGTTGTTTCATCATCTATTGTTGGCAATGATTTGACCTATAATGAGCTACCATGGTTTTGGTCTGATCAATTTGATCTTAAATTGCAAATGGCTGGTCTCTCAATGGGGTATGATGAAACAATTATTATTGGCAATAAAAGTGAAGCCAAATTTCTTTCTTATTACGGAAAGAATGGAATTCTCATTGCAGTTGATTCGGTAAATTCTCCAAAGGAATTTATGGCAATCAAAAGAGCCCTGAGTAATAGATTTAATATAACAATGGATACCATAAAGGATCCAAATTTTAAACCTGAGAATTTATTTTCGGGTTCTAACTAGGAGTTTAAATGACAATACGATTTGATAATAAAGTAGTTATTGTAACTGGTGCTGGAGGTGGCCTTGGAAAGCAGCATGCAATTGAGTTTGCTAAAAGAGGAGCAAAGGTAGTGGTCAATGATCTTGGAGCCTCTGTGGATGGCTCAGGAGGCGCTAGCGAGACGGCTAATGCCGTTGTTGAGGAAATCAAAGCTTATGGCGGAGAGGCGATTGCAAATGGTTCTAGCGTATCTGATAAGCAAGGCGTGGATAATATGGTTGCCGAAGTTATGAATAAGTGGGGAAGGATAGATGTGCTTGTTAATAATGCTGGAATTTTAAGAGATAAAAGTTTTCATAAAATTAGCCTTGAAGAATTTAATGCGGTTATGGATGTTCATTTCCAGGGCAGCGTTTATACATCTCATGCAGTTTATCCAATCATGCGCGAGCAAAACTTTGGACGAATTATTTTCACTACTTCATCAGGAGGATTGTTTGGTAACTTCGGACAAGCAAATTATGGTGCTGCAAAAATGGCAATGGTTGGACTAATGAATTGCTTGAAGATTGAAGGTCATAAGTACAATGTCTTCTCTAGTGCTGTTGCCCCTGTTGCTTTATCTCGTATGACTGAGGCTTTGTTTCCTGAGGGCGTAGGAGAAAGATTCTTACCGGAGTACGTTACGCCTGCAGTCATCTACCTAGCAAGTGATAATGCTCCAAATGGTGCCATTATTGGAGCCGGAGCTGGTGTATTTACTCAATTTAGGATTTTTGAAACTATGGGTGTTGCACTTGGCACAGGAGAAAATATGACCCCTGAGAATATTGCTGCAAATTGGGATGCTGTATCCAGCATGGATGATGCTAGAGAGTGCTTTAGCGGACCTGAACAAACCGTTAAAATCTTAGAACAGGCAGATAAGTAGTTTTTAAGCTGAGAAACTTGGTCTTGAGGACATCATTTTGGTGTAGCGCTCCAGATTCTTAAAATCGGCAAGATCTATTTTATTTAGTCTTAAGAAAAAGTCTGTCGTGCTTATCATTTGAATATCAGCGAATGTAAATCTTTCACCAGCAATATACTCTGATTGTTGCAGTACTTTATCAAAGTAGTTTGCTGATTTTATCCCCATTTCTCTTTGTGCTTTTCCATATACTGCATTTTGCTCCTCTAGAGCAGCCATTGCTGGGTGAGTATGCCTGAATCCCATTGCCAAAGGCAGCATCAATTCAAATACTATTCTTGATTGCCACATTTCTATCGCTGCAATTTCGATTGGGCTCTCTCCAAATAAGTTAGGTTCCGGATATAGTTCTTCTAAGTATCTGCATATAGCAGTACTTTCGCTAATGATTGTGCCGTCTTGTAATTCTAGGGCAGGGACCCTTGCATTTGGAACTTTTGCTCTATATTCAGGAGTTTTATGCTCCATTTGCATTAGGTCTAAGTCTTTAATTTTAATGTCTTGGATACCCTTTTCAGAAAGGAACATCCGGACTTTTCTAGGACTATTGCCTGTTTTGCTTGAATATAGAAGCAATGTTTAATCCCAGTTTAGAGCTCCACCTGTTTGGTACTCAATCACTCTTGTCTCAAAGAAATTTTTCTCTTTTCTAAGATCCATTATTTCAGACATCCATGGAAATGGATTTGTTGCTCCCTTGAATTCCTCAGTTAGACCAATTTGGCTTAATCTTCTGTTTGCAATAAATTTTAGATAATCTTCCATCATTGCTGCATTCATTCCGAGCACTCCCCTTGGCATTGTGTCTCTGGCATATTGAATTTCAAGTTCTGTCCCCTCGAGTATCATTTGAGCAGCTTCTTTCTTCATCGCATCATCCCATAAATGCGGATTTTCTAATTTAATCTGATTGATGACATCTATGCCAAAGTTAACATGCATTGATTCGTCTCTGAGAATATATTGAAACTGCTCTGCTGTACCCGTCATCTTATTTCTATTTCCCATCGAGAGAATTTGCGTGAAACCGCAATAGAAGAATATTCCCTCAAGTACGCAATAGAACGCAATAAGATTTTTTAATAGTTTTTTATCAGTTTCTAGGGTGCCTGTTGTAAAAGATGGATCGGAGAGTTCTTTTGTGTATTTAAGTGCCCAGCTAGCTTTTTTTGCAACACAAGGAATTTCTCTGTACATATTAAATATTTCGCCTTCATCCATTCCTAGAGACTCAATGCAATATTGGTATGCATGGGTGTGAATGGCTTCCTCGAGGCTTTGACGCAAAATGTATTGTCTGCATTCTGGATTAGTAATGAGTCGATATATTGCTAACACAAGGTTATTAGCTACCAAAGAGTCTGCAGTTGAGAAAAAGCCGAGACTTCTTTTTACAATAGTTCTTTCATCTTCAGTCAACCCTTTTTCGCTCTTCCACAGCGCCACATCAGCGGTCATATTGATTTCTTGTGGCATCCAATGGTTGGCACTTCCATCAAGGTATTTTTGCCATGCCCAATCATACTTAAAAGGGACTAATTGGTTTAAGTCTGCTCTGCAATTGATCATTGCTTTTTGATCAACTTCAACTCGACCACCTAACGCTTCAAGCTCTTTAACTCCTTCTGCTGGGTCTAAGTTTGCGATTGCTTCCTTCGCTTTTGCAGCTCTATCGCTTGCAGTGGCTTCAGATTCATATTGCTCGGATCTTTGTGGGGCTTGAGATATTTCCTCATCTTCTAACTGCTCAACTTTAGCTACTATTTTTTGGGCAGCTTTTGGCGCTACTGCTTTTTCTTCTTTGTTATATTCATCCCAATTAAGCATATTTTTCTCCGTTTTTTATTGGCATGCCTCGCAATCTGGATCATCCAGAGAGCATGCTGTTGGTACCGGGGCGGGTGAACCAAGGACTTTGTTTATATCGTTAGAGGCACTCACTTTATTTAAGGTGCCTTGCGTTACCGTTGATTTTTCTGTGCCTGTAGCAGCAATGGATCTCAAATAATAGGTTGTTTTTAGACCACACAACCAAGCCATTCTGTAGGTTATGTCTAGTTTTTTTCCGCTTGCATTTGCGATGTAAAGGTTAAGTGATTGTGCTTGATCAATCCATTTTTGTCGTCTGCTTGCAGATTCCACAAGATATCTTGGTTCTACCTCAAATGCTGTTGAAAAGAGGGTTTTTATTTCATCAGGTATTCTAGAAATTTGAGCTAAGCTTCCCTCAAAAAACTTGAGATCATTGATCATTACATCATCCCACAATTTTATTTCTTTCAGTCTTCTTACTAGGTGCGGATTAACTATAGTAAATTCACCTGACAAATTAGATTTTACATAAAGGTTTTGATAAGTTGGTTCAATAGATTGTGTTACACCGGTTATATTTGAAATAGTTGCGGTAGGTGCAATTGCCATGACATTGGAATTTCTCATACCGTCTTTCATAACTTTCTTTCGCAGCGAATCCCAATCAAGGGTTTCTTCTAGGTTTACTTTTAGATATTCCGATCCTCGGTTTTCTATGAGAATTTGCAGTGAGTCTTTTGGAAGGATTCCTTTGCTCCATAACGAACCCTCAAAGGTTTGATAGCTACCGCGCTCCTTTGCTAGCTCAGTTGATGCATGAATTGCGTAATAACTTATAAGCTCCATACTTTTATCTGCAAAATCAACTGCTTCATCAGAGCAGTAGGGGATGTTTTGTAAATACAAAGCATCTTGGAATCCCATGAGGCCAAGCCCAATTGGCCTGTGTTTGAAATTAGAGTTTTTAGCTGTATCTACTGAGTAATAGTTAATATCAATAACATTATCAAGCATACGAATGGCTGTTGAAACTGTTTGTTTGATTTTTTCTTCGTTTAATTTCCCGTCCACCATATGATTTGCAAGATTTACTGAACCTAGATTGCAAACTGCAATTTCATCTTTGCTTGTATTGAGCGTGATTTCAGTACACAGGTTTGATGAATGAATCATTCCCATATGTTGTTGCGGTGATCTGAGATTACATGCATCTTTGAAAGTAATCCACGGATGACCTGTTTCGAAGAGCATGGTTAACATTTTTCTCCAAAGATCTCTTGCAGGAATTTTTTTGTGCTGACGCATTTTTCCTTCGGCTGCAAGTTTCTCGTAGGACTCATATCTTTCTTCAAATGCTTTGCCTGTAAGGTCATGAAGGTCTGGTGCTTCGCCTGGGGAGAAGAGAGACCAATCCTGATCATTCTCAACTCTCTTCATGAATAAATCTGGTACCCAGTTTGCAGTATTCATATCATGGGTTCTTCTTCGATCATCCCCAGTATTTTTTCTGAGCTCTAGAAACTCTTCTATATCCAGGTGCCATGTTTCAAGATAAGCGCACATCGCTCCTTTTCTTTTGCCGCCTTGGTTTACTGCGACAGCGGTGTCGTTGGCCACTTTTAAAAATGGAACAACGCCTTGGCTTTTTCCATTTGTTCCTTTGATGTATGATCCCAGAGCTCTAACAGGAGTCCAATCATTTCCTAATCCCCCAGCCCATTTAGATAGCATTGCATTATCTTTCATGGCTGAAAATATACCATCCAAGTCATCTGGAACAGTTGTTAGATAGCAAGACGAAAGTTGTGGTCTTAGGGTTCCTGAGTTAAAGAGTGTTGGAGTCGAACTCATGTAATCAAAGCTTGAAAGAAGTTTGTAGAATTCTATAGCTCTTTCTTCTGGATTATTTTCTTGCGCTGCAAGACCCATTGCAACTCTCATGAAGAATATTTGTGGTAGCTCAAATCTTATATCATTTGAGTGAATAAAGTATCTATCGTAAAGAGTTTGAAGGCCTAGATAGGTAAATTGATAGTCTCTTTCTGGCTCAATAGCCTTGGCTAATTTGTCCAGATCATATTTTTTGAGCTCAGGATTTAACATTTCTAGCTCAATACCTTTTTCTATAAATGCTTTAAAGGCTTTTGGATAATTATTATGCATTTCATTTTGCGTACTCTCTTCAGCAACACCCAAGAAAGTCAGGGCTTCTGCTCTCAATGAATCAAGCAATATCCTTGCTGTAACATAACTGTAGTTTGGTTCTACTTCTACTTTCGCTCTTGCAGACATTATCAGGGCTGATTTCATGTCAGCAACTGAAACTCCGTCATATAAATTTTTAACGGCTTCTTGAAGTATTATTTTTGGATCTGTTTCCAATAGGCCTTCACAAGCATGACTAACTACTTCTGATAGCCTAGTAATATCTAGGGGAACCCTTTTTCCATTTCTTTTGGTAACTTGGATGTTAGGCAAGTTATCTAGTTCAATTACCTTAGGTGGCTCTTTTTTTGTTCTTTCCTGTGCTCTTTCTTCTCTGTATAGAATATATTTTCTTGCGACCTGATATTCTTCATTTCTCATTAGCTGTAATTCAACTTGATCTTGAATTTCTTCGATATGAAGTGTTCCGCCTGACGGCATTCTGCGTTTGAATACTTCTAAAATATCGTTAGATATATCATTAACTTTTCTATGAATGCGCTCGCTAGCAGCAGCATTACCAGATTCAGTTGCAAGAAATGCTTTTGTAACCGCAACTTTGATTTTATCTTCCTCAAATGCAACTACTTTTCCATTTCTTTTAATAACTCGCAGTTTTCCTGGTGCGGTTATCACCAATTCTTCGTTTAACGTTTCTGGTTGCTGTACAGTCGTTGTATTTGTTGCTTGTTCTTCGCGTAAATCCATTAATTTTGCCTCAAAATAGCAGCACAGTTTTTCCTGCAACTGGTCATTTTTATCGGGATGAGGTACAAAAATTTAGCTTTTTAAATTTTTTGTTTCCTGAGTTGATTTAACTTTATTGTGGATAAATAATCAAGCAAAAAACACAATATATTGTGAAATATTTACTAATACTAACAATATACTGTATAGATAATGTTTGATAGATGTTATTTAGCAGTTGATAAATTGTGGATAAATCATAACAATTAGCACATGAAATCAATTATTTGCATAGATCAGGGAACCACCTCAACCCGAGTTGTGGGGTTTGATGAAGAATTAAATCCTCTAAAGACAAGCCAACAAGAATATTCCTTAATTTTTCCTAAAGATGGTTGGGTAGAGATTGACGTGAAGATTTTAGAAAGCACAGTAAATGAGGCACTAGATGATGTTTGTTCTAGTTTCAAAGAAATCATCAGCATCGGCATCACCAACCAACGAGAAACAACAATTTTATGGAATAAAAATAACGGCCAACCATTGCATAATGCGATAGTTTGGCAAGACAGAAGAACCGCAAGATATTGTGATCAGCTCAAGGCACAGGGAGCGGAGGAAACAATCAATCAAAAAACAGGATTAGTTTTGGATCCTTATTTTTCTGCTACAAAATTAAAATGGTTGCTAGATAAATATGATAATGATAGAAAGCTCTCCTCTAACGGTGACTTACTGTTTGGAACCGTAGAGACATTTTTGATCTGGAAGCTCACCGGAGGCAGGGAACACGTTACAGACTACACAAATGCCTCAAGAACAATGCTTTGCAATCTGCAATCTCAAAATTGGGATGAAGAGCTATTGAAATTATTCAATATACCTAGAGAGGTTCTTCCAGATATCAAAGCCAATGATGCATTTTTTGGTGAGGTAGAGCATTTGCATGCACCAATTTTTGGTGCCATTGGTGATCAACAATCAGCCCTGGTAGGCCAAAATTGTTTTCACTCTAACTCAATGAAAGCAACTTTTGGTACTGGATGTTTTTTAATGGTAAACACAGGTTCGGAAAGGATTGTGTCAAAAAATGGGATATTAACCACAGCAGGTTATCAACTTGAAGGCAAAACAGCTTATGCGCTTGAGGGAAGTATTTTTTCTGCTGGCACAGGCATTAAATGGCTAAGAGACAATATGCAGTTTTTTCAAAATTCAGAAGATAGCGAGCAATTAATTAACCCCAACTGGGATTCAAAAGGGGTAATTTTTATTCCAGCTTTTACAGGCGTTGGAGCTCCAAGATGGCAACCAAATCTGAGAGCTGGTTTTTATGGTATGACTGCAGAAACAAGCAAAGCAGATCTTACCACTAGCGTTTTCAAGGCACTTGCATTTCAGGTCAGAGAGTTATTAATTTCGCTGCAAAGAGATTCTATCTCAATTGATAGGTTGTCCGTAGATGGAGGCATGACTAACAATGCTGCTTTTTGCCAGTTGCTCGCAGATATTTGCAATATAGAGATTCAGGTACCAGATTATAAGGAGAGCACTA
>JALRBL010000075.1 GCA_023257795.1 Gammaproteobacteria bacterium | reverse complement strand
TAACTTAGTAAAGCCTCATGAAAACACTATTGGAAAAATGGCAAATAGATTGCAAAGAATCCTGCAATCCAAACAGAAACGAAGCTGGGATTTCAATTTAGAAGAAGGTCTTTTAGATACTGCTCGATTAAGTAGAGTTATTGCAAATCCCATTTTTTCTCAAAGCTACAAACAAGAAAAGGAAATTAACTATGAAGATACAGTTATTTCGTTGTTAATAGATTGTTCAGGCTCAATGCGAGGGAGATCAATCTCATTAGCAGCAGTGTGTGTAGATATTATTGGCGCTACTTTGAACCGTTGCTCTATAAAAACAGAATTACTTGGCTTCACTACCAAGCATTGGAAGGGAGGTGAGTCAAGAAAACTTTGGGCAAGTCAAGGCAGTCCAACTAACCCAGGAAGATTGAACGACATAAGGCATATTATTTTTAAAGCAGCAGATGAGAATTTCAAAATCTCAAAAAGAAATCTTGGAGTCATGTTACGAGAAGGTTTGCTCAAAGAGAATATAGATGGCGAAGCCCTGTTTTGGTCTCAAGAAAGACTTTTAAGAAGACCAGAAAAAAGAAAAATTATGATAGTTATTTCTGATGGAGCTCCGGTTGATGATAGTTCGCTGTCTGCCAATAATAGTGGGTTTTTAGATCATCACCTTAAGTTGGCAATTCATGAGATAGAATCAAGGAAACAAATAGAACTTTTAGCCATAGGTATAGGCCACGATGTAACTAAATACTACGATAGATCTATAACTATTAACCGAGCTGAAGACCTGGGAGAAACCCTCCTAGATCAACTGACTAGTCTTTTTGCCTAAAAGTATTAAAAGTATTATAATTTATGTTTACACTGTAAACATTTAATTGAGTCAAATATGAAAATTAAAAAAGTTAACTCTAATCCAAATGAAATAATCTACTTCGATGAAGATCTTGATCTTCAGCCCAAAGATGTAGAGCATGTCGCGGAGATATTTAAAACTCCACTTACAGGTTCTTATAACTGGGACTACTCAGTTGCAGATAACCGAATCAAAAAACTTTATGAATTAGGTAAAGAATTAAATTGGAATGGCTCAATTGATCTAAATTGGGACTACACGCATCCTAAAGATGAAATCTTAGTGGAACAAGGTCTTGCCCCGCATCAACAACTCCCACAATTTGAAGCCCTATCAGAAGAAGAAAAGCTTGAATTTGATCGGCATGAAACTGCTGAGCTTTTATCGCAATTTTTGCATGGTGAACAAGGCGCATTATTGGTTGCCTCCCAACTTGTGAGCTGCGCACCAACATATAATGCAAAACTTTATGCTGCCTCTCAGACTTTTGATGAGGCCAGACATGTAGAGGTATTTAATAAGTATCTACAAGATAAGTTAGGTATGCATTACCCTATCAACCCCAACTTAAAAATGCTGCTAGATAAAATTCTTACCGATGCAAGATGGGACCTCAAGTTTATTGGAATGCAAATTATTATTGAGGGACTAGCGTTAGCAGCCTTCAATATGCTAAAAATTCAAACCAAAGATCCTTTGCTAGAGCAGCTTCTTCATTATGTAATCCGCGATGAGGCAAGACACGTAACTTTTGGAATTAACTATCTTGAAGATTTTGTTAAGACGCTTTCACCAGAAGAAGTTGAAGAAAGAGCTCAATTTGCATATGAAGCATGTGTCATATCTAGAGAAAGGCTCGTTAATACCCGAGCAATGGAAAAGTTTTTAGGCATGACAAGAGAGGAAGCTAGAGTCTTCGCTCTAGAAACTTCTTCAATGGATAATTTTAGAAACTTCCTATTCTCTAGAGTAATTCCAAACCTATCTCGTATCGGATTATTAACCGATGCTATCCGTCCAAAATTTGAAGCACTTGGTTTGCTTGAATTTGAGAACGCGCCAGATGATTTTGAGTGCGATTGGAATGAGTTAGAAAAGCCCCTTGAAAAATTTGGTTCGATCCCTGCAACTGTATAAATCATTTGCTCTCTTATTCGCACTGCTGACCGTCAGCGTCAATGCAAGCGTTTATTTAATCCAACCCTCTGAAAATTCTTACGAAGAAATTCAACAGGCTTTGATACAGGCTCAACCGGGAGATACAGTTCGCCTTACAGCAGGTCGCTTTCAATTAGCTGACAGCTTGTCTTTGGATGTTGATGGAGTAACCCTTGAAGGAGAAGGCAGAGATGTGACGATTCTTGATTTTACAAATCAGTTAAGTGGAGCCCAGGGCCTTGCTGTTACCTCCAATGACATAAGGTTGCTAGACTTTGCTGTAGAAAATGCAAAAGGTGATGCGATAAAAGTAAAAGGATCTAAAAATATACACTTTATTCGAGTTCGCACCGAATGGACAAATGGCCCCGATTCAAATAACGGAGCATATGGGCTGTACCCAGTAGAATCTGAAAATGTTTTGATTGATGATTGTGTTGCCATAGGAGCATCTGACGCAGGCATCTACGTAGGACAATCATCCAACATCATAGTGAGAAACAGCTTGGCAAAGCATAATGTTGCTGGCATAGAGATTGAAAACTCATTCTTTGCTGATGTGCATGATAATGTTGCTATTGAAAATACAGGCGGCATTCTAGTATTTGACTTACCTGACCTACCACAACAAGGAGGGCACCATGTTCGTGTCTTTCAAAATAACGTAACAAATAATAATACGCCTAATTTTGCGCCAGAGGGTAATATCGTCGGTGAGGTGCCAAGCGGGACTGGGATTATGGTGATGGCAAACTCTTTTGTAGAGATTTTTAATAACAATATTGAAAATAACGGCACAGCTGGAATAGCAATTGTCTCTTATGCTGATGAGTATGAAGATAAAGAATACTATCCTCATCCAAAATCAATCCAGATACACCATAATACTTTCTCTAAAAATGGGTTAAACCCTGATATTGAATCTAATGATTTAGCAAAAATTTTGTATGATCTCTCTGAGGGAAATATGGCTGACATTTTCTGGGATGGTATGCTTCCGCTACCACAAATGTTATTTGGGCAACCTCAAACAGAAAAATTAATTATTGAAGAAACCGATACAATCTCTTTGCTAGTTTTGGATCCAATCAAATATATTCTGCCTTTTTTTGATCCCATCAAAACTGATCAAAAAGAGTTTAAAGGCATTGTTCGGCCTCTTGAAGCTGTCAAAATTGATGCGATCCTATAAAGAGCTATTCCTAATTCTTTCTTTTCTTTCAGCTCAACTATTTGCTATAAATGCTGATGATCTTATCAATGGCAAGCATTTTGAGCATCTTTCAGAATATGGCTTTTTTAAAGATCTCAAAAATCAAGTTCCCGAGGAAGGTGTGCTGCCTTATGAACTAAAGAGCCAGCTTTTTTCAGACTATACTTATAAAAAAAGAT
>JALRBL010000017.1 GCA_023257795.1 Gammaproteobacteria bacterium | reverse complement strand
GTAATTGACTCAAGCGACCTTCCTTTAAATGTTTCTAGAGAGATTTTGCAAGATCATCCCCTGGTTGAGACTATCAAAAAATCCTTAACAAAAAGAGTAATCGATACTCTCAGAAAAATGCAACAAGATGACAGAGAGGGTTACTTAGGTTTCTGGAAAGAGTTTGGACTTGTACTAAAAGAGGGTCCGGCCGAGTCTTTTGAGGATAAAGATAAAATTGCAGAACTCTTCATGTTCCATACCTCAACCGACCTTCAGAAGTTTTGTACCTTAGACGAATACATAGAAAGAATGCCTAAAGAACAAGAAAAAATATTTTATGCCGTAGGAGAATCCCTGGAAGCTGTCTCCCAATCTCCACATATTGAAAAACTTCAAGAGTCAGGAACAGAGGTTCTTCTATTAACGGATAGGATTGATGAATGGTTAATGACCTCTTTGTTTAATTATAAAGATAAAGAGTTTGCCGACGTTGCAAAGGAACCAATTTCTGAAGAGGGAATTAAAGTTAGCAAGGAAGATTCTGAGCTGATTGAAAAATTAAATAAATCTCTCAAAGATAAAGTGGAAAAAGTTCTAACCAGTTCAAGGCTAACTAAGTCAGCTGTCTGCTTGGTTCGTTCAAAGCATGAACCAGGTATTCAGATGCGAAGAATTTTGGAGGCCGCTGGTCAAACAATGCCTGAAAGTAAGCCCATGCTTGAAATAAACCTAAAGCACAAACTTATAAAAAAACTATCCAAGCTTGATAGTAAAGAGTTCAATCAGTATGCAAAATTTTTATTTGACTATGCTGTTATTGCCGAGGGGGGCAATCCAACTGATCCTGCATCTTTTTTGCGACAGTTGGATAAGTTTTTAAGTTGACAGAAAACTATTCCATAGCGGTTTTAGGAGGAGGCAGTTTTGGCACAGTCATTTCTAATCTTGCTGCATCCAATGGCCATAAAGTAAGCCTTTGGGTAAGGGATGCAGAGCAAGCTTTAAGAATTAATTCTGAAGGCTCCAACTCAAATTACCATCCCGAGCTCCAACTCTCTACAAATATTACTGCCACAGATTCTTTGGATGAGTGTATGCAAGGTGCTAAATTAGTATTCGTTGTAACGCCAAGTATTATCTTTGAAAACATCATTAAAAGATTGAAGCCATTAGCAACAAAAGATATGTACTTTATCTCATGCACCAAAGCAATTGCCGCAAATCCAACAAGAACCCTGTCAGAAATTATTGAAGAAAACATAGGCTCCATCATTAAAGGGGTAGGAGTTTTAAGTGGTCCTAATCTTGCAAAAGAGATTGCGGATAACAAGGTTGCTGGAACCGTGATCGCTTCTAAGAATCAAGATTTGATTGAGCTAGTTTCTGAAGCAATTTCTTCTCAAGCATTTAAGGTTTATTCCTCTTCTGACATGAAGGGTGTTGAGTATGCAGGAGCTTTAAAAAATATTTATGCTATTTGCTGTGGGTTGGCTGATGCACAAGAAGTTGGTGAGAATGCTTTGGGATTAATTCTCACTCGCTCTATGGCTGAAATGAGCGACTTTGCTGTCCATAAAGGAGCAAATCCTCTAACTTTTTTAGGTTTGGCTGGTATGGGAGATTTGGTTGCAACCTGCACATCAAAATTGTCTAGGAATTTTTCTCTTGGTTATTTTTTAGGCAAGGGATTTTCAGTTGAAGAATCAAAAGTAAAAGTTGGCCAAGTAGCAGAGGGACTTAGAACCCTTTCTGTTATTTACCAAGAAATCGCATCTTTAAAGATCGAGATGCCCCTCTTAGAATCTTTATATCAAATAATATATGAGGAAAAAAAACCTACATTCCTCATTGAAAATCTTATCGATCATGTAAATAATGTAGATGTGGAGTTTAAATTAGATTATGGCAACAATTAACAAAGACGAAGTTATGAAATCCAGTAAATGGATAAGGTTTTTCTTTATGGTGGCATACATTGCAATTGTTTATGCAATTGTTGTACCACTATTAATTTTTATAGTGACCATTCAATTTTTATTCCATTTATTTTCTGGTAGTCATAGTCCCCAGTTAGAAAAAGTAAGTGACTGGCTAATTAACTTTTTAGGAGAATGCTTAATTTTTCTAACTTACAAAACTGAGCAAAGACCTTTTCCTTTCAATGCTGAAGAGGTTGAGGCTTCTGGAGAAAATGTGGTTGAAAGTTCCTCCGAGGATCTAGTGGAAGCTGAAGATGATTCTTTAGAGGATGGGGAACCAGAAGTCTCTAAATCTAGTTAGGTAGCAGGGAAAGAAATTCAGCTCGCGTTGTTGCATTTGATCTAAAAATTCCCATCATTGCAGATGTTTTCATAACGGAGTTCTGTTTTTGAACTCCTCGCATGATCATACACATATGTTGTGCCTCAATAACAACCGCACACCCCTTGCAATTGGTTACTGCTTGTATAGCGCTCGCTACTTCATGGGTTAGCCGCTCTTGAATTTGTAATCTTCTAGAAAACATATCAACTATGCGTGCAATCTTAGAAAGACCGAGCACCTTTCCATTTGGAATATAAGCAACATGACACCTGCCATTAAATGGAAGCATGTGATGTTCGCAGAGTGAGTAAAACTCTATATCTCTAACAAGAACCATGTCTTCAGCGTCTGATTCAAACAGAGCCTCATTTACCACCTTTTCTAATGAAAGTTTATAACCGTGGTTTAGAAACTTGAATGCCGCTGCAGCTCTTTTTGGAGTATCGAGAAGGCCATCTCTAGATAAGTCTTCACCTATATCTTTAATCAGTGTTTTATAGGATTCTATGGATTCCTCAGACGGTGAGACGATATCATCAAAGTCTTCAACATTTTCTAAGTTTTTGATTAGATCTTTCATTTAGTGTATTCCTCAAATGGCAATTCTGAGAGTATTGACATAATTTTATCATTTGTTCGATCAAATATGGCTTCTTTGGTAAACTCAAGGTCACTTATTCCCTCAGTAACCTGTTCTCCAAAGATATATCTAGATGAGGGGACATTGCATAGAACTTCCTTTTTAAATTCCTCTCTATTTTTTTCAACCTCTTCATTTAAACAATGCCAATTTGCTATAGCGTCTTTACCATGTTTATTTTGTAACATACTAAAAGTATTTGGCTTAGATGCAATCAATGCACTTGCATTATTTCCTCCGAAGCCTTTTGAATTCAAAATAACAAATTGCATTTCGTTGCAAGGTCTATTTTCCAAGACAAATTCTAAACTATCCGTATACACATCTTCAGCAGTTTGCTTGATTGAGGCAATTTTGGGGATTAATCCAGTTTCAAATGAGCCAAGAGCCGAAATCAATTGATCGCCGCCAGCTGCAGCAAGAGAATGTCCAAGATAAGACTTAATAGCGGTTACAGGAACATTATTCATACCAAACGTTTTACAAAGTGAAGACAGGATATGAGATTCAGTGACTCTATTTTGGGGCGTGCCTGTTCCATGGGCATGAATAAAAACTTTATCTAAGCTTCTTTCTCCACCTACAGCAATAATATCGTTTAAACATTTTCCAAAGGAAATATAGTTGCCAGCACCTGGTCCAGAGATGGATTTTTTATAACCATCTGCGTGAATGTGCGCTGATATTGCGGCTCCATAGATTGGTAAACCTAGCTCCAAGGCCAAACTATCCTTCATTAGCACTACAAACTGTGCTGCCTCACCAAGGCTCATACCTACGTTCTTACCAAAAGGTCTGCATATCTTGTTATGGTCTGGAAATTCACTTTGTTCTTGCAGCTCTTTCTGCAGCTCTAAAGTATTTTTATCATCCGCCAATCCTTTTGTGGCAGCAAAAGCTTCATAAACCTCAGGAACAATTCCTGATTCAGCTGCACCAACAACGCATATATCCGATTGATTGTGTTTAATTAACTCTATTCCCAGTCTTAAATTGTAGTGAAAAGTTGCGCAGGCACCCATATGATTCCCTGTGACACCCATTGAGCCTAGTACATAGGAATGAGCAAAATCCGCACTCATTTCACCTAATGACATTGCAAGGTGTTTACTGGTTGTTCTAGACCCTGTCAGATTGGCTTGAAACATGCCTCCCATGCCAAATTTATCTCCTTGAGCTATAGCACAACCTGATATACAGCTTATCCTCTCAAGCGATACTTTTTTTGTAATCGTTTCCCATGAAATGCCAAGATTTTTTATTGCATCTGAGACAGCGAAAATAGTCATCGCTAAAGCTCGAGGATGTTGTCTTGCATTGTATGTGTTTGCTGGATTAAAGCCCGATGGTAATTGGCCACCAGCTCTAGTAGGTAGGTCAGGATTTCTATGACAGTGCAATGAGAAAAAGTCTTCGTCAATCGTTCTAATTAAACTTTTAGCAAGAAGGTATTCTCTATCTGAGTTTCCGCAGAGCATCTCAAGAGAACCTAATACTTCATTCTTTTCATTATCAGAAAGACTTTGGAAGATCATTCTTTTGTGTGAAAGTTCAAATACGCTTCTACCCGCAGCATTTATTCCTCCGTAGGAAACTATTACAGGTAAATTCATAGTTGTTGAGCTGCTTGTAAGGTTTGGAGGATAAGAGTATTGATAGTCATCGGACCTACGCCTCCAGGAACTGGAGTGAACGCAGAGGCAACATTTTCAATGCCTTCTAATTCGATGTCTCCACACTTCTCAGCGGGGTGATAACCTGCGTCTATAACCACTGCATTCTGCTTGATCCAATCTAATTTAATTAATTTTGGAACTCCAACAGCGCCCACTATTAGATCAGCAGTTTTTACATGCCTTGCTAGTTCTTCTGTTTTAGAATGAGCGATTGTTACTGTTGCATTTTTATTTAATAGCATTTGAGCCATTGGCTTTCCTAGAATAGGACTCCTACCAATGACGAGAGCATTCTTTCCAGTTAAATCAATCTTGTACTCCTCCAATAAACGCATAATTCCAAATGGGGTACAAGATCCAAAAGCATTCACCCCCATAGACATAAGACCAAAGCCTCTTGAGGTAACGCCATCAACATCTTTTGAAATATCTATGGAATCAAAGGCCGCTCTTTCATCAATCTGACTGGGAACAGGGTGTTGCAGAAGTATTCCATGAATATTTTTATCTTTGTTCAGCTTGTCTATTGTTTCCAAGAGCTCTTGAGTTGTTGTAGTGCTTGGAAGAGTGATAGCTTTTGATTGCATCCCCACTCTTGCGCAGGTATTTTGCTTCATCTTGACATAGGTTGCAGAAGCAGGATCATCGCCAACAAGAATTGTGGCAAGACAGGGAGTTACCCCTTGAGAAATTAGAACCTGTACCTCAGATTTAATGAAATCTTCACACTTGGTAGCCAGTTTTTTTCCATCTAGAATGGTACAACTCATTCGCAGTATTTTCTCACTATATGTTATTAATGCAATGGTGATTGATTATTTGACATAGAAACTTTATCATCACTTTCTCGCGGGGTATAGCGCAGTCTGGTAGCGCACTCGCTTTGGGAGCGAGTGGTCGTAAGTTCGAATCTTACTACCCCGACCAGTGCGCCTGTAGCTCAGTTGGATAGAGCAACTGCCTTCTAAGCAGTGGGTCAGGAGTTCGAATCTCTTCAGGCGCGCCATTTTTTTTGTTATGAAAAAAGACCAATTTTCCGTTGCAGCTTTTTATAAATTTGCGCCGATAGAAGAGCCAAGATTACTTCAAGAAGAAGTGTTGGCATTTTTGATGGCTCAGGACATCAAAGGTACAGTATTGATTGCCAATGAGGGAGTAAATGGGACTCTCGCTGGCTTAGATTCAAACATTCTTAATTTTAAAAATTTTTTAATTAACCTTGGACTATACTCTCATACTGATTTTAAGTTGTCCTATTGTGACTTCTTACCGTTTCCAAGACTGAAGGTGAAACTAAAAAAAGAGATCGTAACCATTGGAAAGTCTGGTATCGATCCAATAAAAAAAGTTGGTGAGTATGTTGCTCCCGAGGATTGGAATGAGCTCATTTCTCAAGAGGATGTTCTAGTGCTTGATACCAGGAATACCTATGAAGTATCCATTGGTTCATTTGAAGGAGCTATTCAGCCTCAAACAACAAACTTTAGAGAATTTCCTAAATGGGTTGAAGGTCAAGAGTCTTCCATTCCTAAGAAGCAAAAAATTGCAATGTTTTGCACAGGCGGAATTCGATGTGAAAAGGCCAGCTCGCTTATGAAAGATATGGGCTATGAAAATGTATTTCATTTACAAGGTGGGATTCTCAATTACTTGGAGAAAATTGATCCCAAAGAATCTTTGTGGAACGGAGAGTGTTTTGTTTTTGATGATAGAGTTGCCCTTGATGCAACATTAAAAAAGGGTTCATACGACCTATGCCATGGTTGCAGAATGCCAATTACCGAAGAAGATAAAAAATCTGATAATTACATTAGAGGTGTAAGTTGCCCAAATTGCTTTGATACAAAGACTCAAGAACAAAAACAGCGATATGCAGATCGACAATACCAAGTTGATTTAGCTAAGGATCGCAAGCAAAAACATATTGGATCCCGCTCAGAAGTTCGTAAGAAATGAGCCAACCGATTTTGTACTCTTTTAGAAGATGCCCTTATGCCATGCGGGCTAGAATGGCCATTTACTTAGCCAATATATCTTGCGAGCTTAGGGAGATATCTCTTAAAAATAAACCTCAAGCTATGCTTGAAATATCACCAAAGGGAACGGTTCCAGTTCTGCAACTGCCAAATGCTGTGATTGAAGAGAGCATGCAGATAGTTCATTGGGCATTCTTACAGAATTCTAAATCAATATATCTATTGCACGATGAAGAAATACAGTATGCAAAATCTATGATTGAATTATTTGATAGCCAATTTAAATTTCATTTAGATCGTTATAAATATCACCAAAGATATAACTCAGAATTTAAGCACCACAGAGTTGAGTGCGATAAAATCTTGCACCAATTAGATGCAAATGTATCGAAAAGTATCTGGTTTTTTTCAGATAGAATTAGCTTGCTTGATATAGCAATTCTTCCTTTTATAAGACAATTTAAGATTGCAAATCCTGAGTATTTTTTTAATCAAAGCTATCAAAATATCATCAAACTTTTAGAGAGTTTTGAAAACTCAGAAATTTTTGAATCAGTTATGCAAAAGTATGACTTGTGGCGTCCTCAGGGCTCAAGCAAACCTGTCTTATTTCCTAGTTAAAGACCGATGGTCTCATAAGAAATAGCAATCTTATCCAATGCAGTCTTAAAGGCAGCGGTTCTTAGGTCTGGAATATTATGCTCTATCATCGCTTCCCTAACTTTTCTGTATGCATCGCAAATCATGTCATCCAACCCTGAACGGATAAGATCTATTTCTTCAACTCCATTAGCAAATTGGTTTTTAAATTTTTCTGGCATGGTCTTGCCTGTCATAGTTTCTACTGCATCGATAAGAGTTTTCATTTGCTCAAGATTTCGCCTTTTTTCAAGTCTACCAAATCTAATGTGGCGCAAGTTTCTCACCCACTCAAAATAACTCACTATCACACCACCTGAATTTGCCAAGATATCTGGAATAATGATCACTCCATTCTTGTTAAGAATTTCATCTGCCTCAAAGCTTATTGGTCCATTTGCAGCTTCAACAATAAGATTTGCTTTTATATTTTCTGCATTAGAGCTGTTGATAACATCCTCAACTGCTGCAGGTATCAAAATATCGTACTTTTCAGTTAGAAGCGATGCTGAGTCTTTAATAAACTTGCCTTGCTCGCAACCTTCAAAGCTGCCATGTTTGCTGAGATACTGCTTGGCTTTTTCAACATTGATACCATCTGGGTTTACGAGCGCACCTGTATGCTCCAGAACGGCAACAATTTTGCAGGCATCTTCTTCTTGTAAAAATTTGCTTGCATGATATCCCACATTTCCAAAGCCCTGCACAGCAACTTTTTTTCCTTCCAAGCCACCTTTGAAATTTGCTTTTTTGATATCTTCAGGATTGCTAAAAAATTCTCGAATAATGTATTGAATACCTCTTCCTGTGGCTTCAACTCTTCCTGCTATGCCACCTTTTCCAAGAGGTTTGCCAGTAACGCATGCTCTGCCATTAATATCGGCTGGATTCATGATTCTATATTCATCAGCAATCCAAGCCATTTCTCTTGTGCCTGTTCCCATATCGGGAGCGGGAACATTTCTTGCAGGATCAATCATGTCTCTTTTTATTAGCTCTTGGGCAAATCGTCTTGTTATGCGTTCTAATTCATGCACTTCCCATTCATGAGGATTAACTCGCAAAGCCCCTTTTGAACCACCATAAGGAACCTCTACAATGGCATTTTTATAGGTCATTAATGCAGCTAATCCTTCAACTTCGGCCAAATTCGCCTCGGGACTATAGCGGATTCCCCCTTTGACTGGTTCAAGGTGCTCAGAATGGACGCAGCGCCAGCCTTGAAAAGTATGGAGTTTTCCTCTTAACTTAACTCCAAAATTAATGGAATATGTTGCATTAGGGCTCTTGATTCGATAGGCAAGATCTTCCGAAATATTTGTGTATTTAAGTGCTTTATCTACTAATTTGTTTGTAGATTCCAGTAATGACTGATTAGACATTATTCCCCCCCAATTAATAGTGTAGATTATAGTATTTTTCTCTTATAATGGATCCCTTTTTTATGGCGGGCGTAGCTCAGTAGGTTAGAGCGCTGGATTGTGGCTCCGGAGGTCGTGGGTTCGAAACCCATCGTTCGCCCCATCAAACAAAGGACTAATTTAGATGCCAAGCAAACTAAAAAAATTGAAATCTTTAGAACGTAAACTTACTGTTACCATTCCGTCTGAAGAATATTCTAAAAAGTTTAATCAGAAAATTAAAAAAGTTGGCAGTCATGCAAAACTAGATGGATTTCGAAAAGGAAAAGTTCCAACGGATGTATTAAAGCAACGATACGGTGATTCCGTTCATTTCGAAGTCCTTAATGAACTAATTCAAGAGTCTTATCCAAAAGAGCTTGGCGCAAACAACATCAAACCAGCAAGTCAGCCAAAAATAAGTATAGAAAGCGAGGATGGAAGCAAAGCTATTGTCTATTCCGCAGAATTTGAGGTTTTTCCTGAGATAAAACCGAAATTTACTAGATGGAGTTCATACGAAAAAACTTCCATCGTATTTGATGATCAAGACGTTAAAGAAGCCTCCAAGGATATTCAAAATCGTTACTGCCACTTTCATGAAGCTTCAAGAGCATCACAAGAAGGCGATAGGGTGGATATTGATTTTGATGGTACTCTTGATGGAGAAACTTTTGAGGGCAACAGTGCAAAAAATTTTCAATTAGAGCTGGGCTCTAAATCGATGATTCCGGGCTTTGAAGATCAGATTATTGGTAAGAAATCTGGCGATCATTTTTCTATTAATTGTTCCTTTCCCCAAGATTACTTTAAAGCTGATCTTGCTGGTAAAGAGGTAGTTTTCAAAATCAAGTTGAATAAAGTAGAAGAAAAGCATATTGCAAAATTAGATAAGGAACTCTATGAAGCTTTGGGAATGGAAGCTTCCAACGAAGAGGAATATTTCGCTGAGTTGAAAAAAAGAATGGGTCAAGAAGTTGCTCAGCAAGAAGAATCTTTAAGAAAAGAATCCATGTATGAGTTGCTTTTGAAAACGAATTCATTCGATGCACCTAAAGCGATCATTGAAGAGCAGGCAGCGTTAATGAGAAAAGATTCTTTAATGCGCATAGGCAAAAGCGTTGAAGATGCTGATGATTCACTATTCCCATTAGACACATTTAAAGAAGATGCTGAAAAAAGGGTCAAGCTAGATCTTCTTTTTAGTGAGCTTCTAAAACATTTTGAAATCACGGTTTCCAAAGATGACATTGAAGCTTACACAGATGAGGAGGCTAGTAAATATAAGGATCCAGCTCAATTCAAAGAGTGGGTAAAAACCAATCCAAGGTTTACAGAAAATTATCGAATGATCATTCTTGAAAAAAAATTGATTGAAAAATTAGAAAAAGTACTTAAATCTAAGGATAAGACAATTAAATTTAAGGATCTTGCAAACAGATAATGGAAAACAATAACATCTACAACTCAGCTTTGGTCCCTATGGTAGTTGAACAAACATCCAGAGGAGAAAGGGCTTTTGATATTTATTCTCGACTTCTCAAAGAAAGAATTATTTTCCTTTCTGGTCCAATCGATGATTACATTTCAAATTTAGTGGTTGCTCAATTACTATTTTTAGAAAGCGAAAATCCTGATAAGGATATCAGCATTTATATTAATTCTCCTGGAGGAGTGATTTCCTCAGGACTGGCCATTTATGACACTATGCAATTTATATCACCCGATGTCTCAACTCTTTGTATTGGACAAGCTGCAAGCATGGGAGCGCTTTTAATGGCAGGAGGAGCAAAAGGAAAAAGGTACGCACTTCCAAATTCCAGAATCATGATCCATCAACCGTTAGGTGGCTATCAGGGCCAGGCTTCCGATATTGAAATTCATGCAAAAGAAATCCTCTATATGAAAACAAAAGTAAACGAGATTCTTGCAAAACATACTGGCAAATCGCTAAAGAAAATTGAACAAGATACTGATAGAGATAATTTTTTAAACGCTTCCAGTGCCAAAGACTATGGTTTAATCGATGAAATTCTTGAAGAAAGAGGAGCGCATGGAAAGTAGCGAAAATAACAACTTAACCTGTTCTTTCTGTGGCAAGAATCAGGAGGATGTTAAAAAACTGATTGCAGGACCAAGCGTCTATATATGCGATGAGTGTGTTGATCTTTGTATAGATATCATAGATGAAGAAGTAAAATCCGATGATGGAGAGTCTCCATTAGGGACCTTACCATCACCCATTGAAATTTTTAATGAGCTAGAAGAATACGTCATTGGTCAAGATAATGCGAAGAAAGTTTTGTCAGTAGCAGTCTACAATCACTACAAGAGACTTAGATCTGCAAATAAGAAAGATGCTGTTGAACTGCAGAAGAGCAACGTTTTATTGTTGGGGCCAACCGGCAGCGGTAAGACATTGCTTGCACAAACTCTTGCAAGAATCCTTGACGTTCCGTTTACTATGGCCGATGCAACCACCCTTACAGAAGCTGGGTATGTAGGAGAAGACGTTGAAAATATCATTCAAAAGTTATTGCAAAAGTGTGACTATGATCCTGAGAAGGCAAAGCTAGGCATTGTTTATATTGATGAGATAGATAAGATTGCTAGAAAATCGGACAACCCATCAATTACTAGGGATGTATCAGGCGAGGGCGTTCAACAAGCCTTGCTCAAACTTATTGAAGGTACCGTTGCGTCCATCCCGCCGCAAGGAGGTAGGAAGCACCCTCAGCAAGAATTCATTCAAATTGATACCTCTAATATTTTATTTATCTGTGGAGGCGCTTTTGCTGGGATTGATGAAATCATTAAGCGCAGAACTGATAAATCTGGTATAGGTTTCGGAGCCGATGTTAAGGATACTAAATCTTCAAAATCAGATATTGTTGATAAATTAGAACCAGAAGATTTGATAAAATTTGGCCTGATCCCAGAATTTGTGGGTCGACTCCCAGTTATATCCAATCTTCATGAACTTGATGAAGCTGCTCTGGTTAAAATTCTTAAAGAGCCAAAAAATGCATTGGTAGAGCAGTATCGCTACCTTTTTAATTTGGATGATGTTGAAATAGATTTCCGTGATGAAGCCTTGGCGGAAATTGCAAAACAAGCTATGGCAAGAAAGACTGGTGCACGGGGTCTTCGATCAATCATGGAAAATATCTTAATGGATACCATGTTTGAGCTTCCTAATGAAGATCTGGAGAAAGTTATTATTGATGAAAATTGTGTAAAACATTCAACTGATCCTATCAAAGTCTACAAGTCTAAAAAGAAAAAAACCTCTTCAGCTAGTTGATATTTTTAATATTCGCCCCATCATATTTAAATGGCGCTATTAAAATTTAATCATCCTGTAATCCCTCTGAGAGATCTTGTAGTCTTTCCTGGTGGGGTCACCACTTTATTTGTTGGTAGAACAAGATCCATTAAAGCCCTTACAGAGGCAATGAGTGTTGATAAAAAAATTGTATTGTTAACCCAAACCAATCCATCAGAGGATGATCCAAAATTAAAAAACCTCAATAAGATTGGAACCCTTGCGTCCATTTTGCAACTAATCAAACTTCCCGATGGAAATGTTAAGGTGTTGGTTGAAGGTATTCAGCGAATCAAGGTACTTGGAGAAGTTGATTCCTCTGAATACTTAAAAATCCAATGCGAAGTAATTAACGAAGAACCCCTTAATACCAAGGATGAAGCTAATCTTTCAAATTTTATCAAAGCTAAGTTTTCTGATTACATCAAGCTTACCAAGAAAGTAGCCCCTGAGGTTCTTGCAACCATTGATGCGTTAGATGATGTTTCTAGAGTTATTGATAGCATTGCATCTCATCTCCCCATTCAAATTGAAAAAGCGCAGGAAATTCTTGATACGCAAGATGTTCAACTCAGGGCTGACCTATTAATAGGTTTGCTTGAATCTCAGATCGATGCCATTGATGTCGATCGTAAGATTCGCGATAGAGTTAAAAAACAAATGGAAAAGTCCCAACGCGAATACTATCTGAATGAGCAGATTAAAGCTGCTCAACAGGAGCTCGGAAAAATTACTGAAGAGGGCGATGAATTAGCGGAACTTGAAAAGCAAATCAAAAAATCTGGAATGAGTAAAGAAGCGCTTAAAAAAGCAGATAATGAACTGTCAAAGTTTAAACTCATGTCTCCCATGTCTGCAGAGGCTTCTGTAATTAGATCCTACCTTGATTGGCTCGTATCTGCTCCATGGAAAAAAAGCTCAAAAATTAAAAATAATTTGCCTGCTGCATCAAAAATATTAGATGAAGATCACTACGGGCTTGAAGAAGTAAAAGAAAGAATTCTAGAGTATTTGGCCGTTCAACAACGTGTTAAAAAACTCAAAGCACCTGTGCTATGTTTAGTAGGTCCTCCGGGAGTGGGTAAAACTTCTCTTGGTCAATCGATTGCAAGAGCAACAAACAGAGAATTTGTTCGCATGTCTCTTGGCGGGGTAAGGGACGAGGCTGAGATTAGGGGGCATAGAAGAACCTACATAGGTTCAATGCCTGGGAAAATTATTCAAAAACTCTCAAAAGTTGGGGTAAAAAATCCACTCTTTTTACTGGATGAGATTGATAAGATGGGGATGGATTATCGGGGAGATCCTGCATCAGCTCTTCTAGAAGTTTTGGACCCGGAACAAAATACTACTTTTTCGGATCACTATTTGGAAGTGGATTTTGATTTGTCCGAAGTCATGTTTATTTGTACTGCAAACAGCTTAAATATTCCAGGACCATTGCTTGATCGTATGGAGCTTATTAGGATTCCAGGCTATATAGAAGATGAGAAACTGAACATTGCAAAACAATACCTATTACCCAAACAATTAGAGAGAAATGGATTGCAAGAAAACGAAATTTCCATCAGTGATTCGACCATCCTTGACTTAATTCGACACTATACAAGAGAGGCTGGTGTTCGAGGATTAGAAAGACAGATTGCAAAAATTTTACGTAAAGTTGTTAAAGAAAGAATCATGGCTGAGGGCAAATCCAAAGAGATTAAACCTACTAAAGTCACTACCAAAAATATCGAAAATTTTTCAGGCGTAAGAAAATTTAGATACGGTATTGCTGATCAAGAGGATATTGTTGGCAAGGTCTCTGGCTTGGCTTGGACTGAAGTAGGTGGCGAGATGCTTACCATTGAAGCCTCGTATGTCCCAGGTAAAGGTAACGTTATCAAAACGGGATCCTTGGGTGAGGTTATGCAAGAATCCATTCAAGCAGCACTTACTGTGGTGAGATCACGCTCGCAGGTTCTTGGAATCGATCAATCTTTCCATGAAAAATTTGATGTGCATATCCATGTTCCAGAGGGTGCAACCCCTAAAGATGGACCCAGTGCAGGTATTGGTATGTCGACCGCGCTAATTTCTTTGTTTACAGGTATTCCAGTGAGAGCAGATACGGCAATGACTGGAGAAATAACTTTGCATGGTCAAGTATTAAAAATTGGCGGTCTTAAGGAAAAGCTACTTGCAGCTAAGCGCGCAGGAATCCAGAGAGTGATTATTCCTTTTGATAACAAAGATGAGCTTAAAGAGATACCTAAGAAAATAACCCATGCATTAAATATTATTCCTGTGAAATGGGTTGATGAGGTTATCTCTGAAGCATTAATCAGCGAGCCAGTTCCTTTAAAATCTAAAAAAATTAGATCAGCAACTCCAAGGACACTGAAAAATCCTCCTCGGGGTCAAAAACCAAAAACGCATTAAAGCCCTATAATGCTTGACTTTTAGGCTTCTATAGATTTTGATAGAGGTATCTATTTCTATATTTGAGAGGAGAAACACATGAATAAATCTGATTTAGTAGATGCAGTAGCTTCAGCTGCTGATCTTTCAAAAGCATCAGCAGGTAGAGCTGTTGACGCAGTATTTGATTCTATTGGCGGTGCATTAGGTAAAGGGGATACTGTATCACTAGTAGGTTTTGGAACTTTTTCTGTAAGACACAGAGCAGCGAGAGCAGGTAGAAACCCACAAACTGGAGCTACCATTCAAATCAAAGCTTCTAAAGTACCTGGCTTCAAAGCAGGTAAAGGTCTTAAAGACAAAGTTAAGTAAGGTTTTAACTTTAAAAAAAGGGGGTGCATTTGCATCCCTTTTTTTTTATCATGCTCATCTATTCTAGGAATTAACTATGCTTGAATCTGTTAGATCATTTTTATCGGGAAAGACTCTTTTTATTTTGGTGACTTTATTAGCCATTCCATTTGTATTTTTTGGTTCCACTTCCTTTGGCACCGTATTTACAAGTTACGGGACTGTTAATGGTGAAACGGTTACCCAGACCGATATTAATTTAGCATCGTCCAATGTGACTCAAAGATATCAAGCAATTTTTGGAGAAGATTTTTCGATTGAAACAATCGGTGAGGAACAGTTTTCAGAATCGCTGCGACAGGAAATTATCAACCAAAAAATCCTTCTATCTGCTGCCAAAGCATCAGATTTAAGGGTTGGAGAAAAACAAGCCAAAAAAGAAATTATCAAAATTGAAAACTTTCAATCCGATGGAACATTTGATGAGGCTTTGTTTCAGAGTGTTATCAGAGCTAATGGCTTTACGCCCGATGACTACATTAATTTGGTTCAACAAACTATTAGCATGGACTTCTTGATTCAAGGTATTGCTAATATTACTTCCGCCTCGGAAAGCGATATCACCAGTTTTATTACAGCATTTGAAAAAACTCGAGATCTTGAGTTTGTCTCCATTGATTTTAATGAAATAGCGCAATCTATAGAAGTTAGCGATGATGAGGTTCAAGAGTTCTATAACTCAAATCCATTATTGTTCTTAGATGAAGAACGTAGAACTCTGCAATACTTGATCCTGAGCTCTGATGTGTATGCAGATAATATTCAAGTAGACGAGGCCCTTATTCAAACTGCTTATGATGAGTACTTAGCTGAGCAGGAGAGCAATCTTCAAAGAAGGGCGTCTCACATCATGCTTGATGTGGCTAACTATCCATCAAAAGAGGAAGCCATTAATAAAATTTCTGAGATTAAATCTAAACTTGATTCAGGCTCCTTAACTTTTGTTGATGCCGTTGCTGAGTTTAGTGAAGACGATGCTACAGTGGCATCTGGAGGGGATTTAGGATTTTCTGCTGGCTTTGCTTTTCCTGAAGAATTTGAATCTGCTTTAAAAGGTATGTCATTAAACGCGACTTCCAACCTTATTGATTTAGAGGATACCTTGCATATTTTAAAGCTCACCGAACTCATTGAACCTGAAATCAAGTCATTTGCAGAATCTGCTAAAGAACTAAGAGCAGAGTTTATTGCTTCCGAAGCAACAGCAAAATTACAAGATGCTGTATCTGCCTATGAGGAAAGAATTTTGAGCGGCGAAAGCTTTGCATCTATTTTTGCTGAAGAAAACTTTTTAAGTTTGAATAACTTATCAGCCCAAGAAGTTGCTCAGGCAACTTCTGCAAGTCTGGCAAGCGAGGTATTTAGTCAAAGCAATGCTATCGATACAGTCTCGTTCATTGAGGGAGATGAAGAAGTAATTTTCTTCACTATCTTAAATATCGTTGAGCCACAGCTCTTAACTTTTGAGGCGGCAAAGTCCTCTGCCAAAGATGAGCTGATGAAATCTAAAGCACAAATTGTAATTGCTGCTACTAATGCTGAAATACAAGAAAATGGCATAGATAGCTCATTGGAAGAATTCCAAACTTTTAAAGCAGTCTCAAGATACTCTTCCTTGTTACCAAGAGAAGTTACTAATGCGTTATTTCAAACGAATCTGCTAGAACTCACAAAAGTTGAATTAGCCAATAGTGATGTTTATTGGTTTAAAGGTACTAATGAGACTTTGCCCAGTGATGAGGTGATCAACGAAAAGAAAGAATCTTATCAGTTGATTGTTAATCAAATACAACAACAAAGATTTAATGTATATCTTGATAGTTTGTTGAGAGATGATTTGAGCGTAAATCTTAAAAACTTATAACTAAAGTTCTTTAAATTCTTCAAGTGACATAGCTGCAGTATTAAAACCTGCATCTACATAAGTTATCTCGCCCGTAATACCGCTTGCTAAGTCAGAGCACAAAAATGCAGCAACATTTCCCACCTCTTCTGTGGTAACGGTTCTTCTAAGCGGCGCTCTGTTGCTATGATGGGAAAGCATTTTCCTAAAATTTTTCACGCCAGATGCTGCAAGTGTCTTAATGGGCCCTGCAGAAATAGCATTGACGCGAATATTTTCCGGACCAAGAGCCGCGGCAAGAAATCGAGTATTGGCCTCAAGACTGGCTTTGGCTAATCCCATAACGTTGTAATTGGGTACAGTTTGCATGGCAGCGTGATAGGTGAGTGTTAGCAGGGCAGCATTCTCGTTCAGCATTGATTTGGATGCTTGAGCAAGAGCAGTGAAACTAAAGGAACTAATATCATGGGCTATTTTAAAACCTTCACGAGTTGCAACATCTATAAAATTACCTTCAAGCTCGTTCGCAGGGGCAAAACCAATAGAATGAACAATTCCATCAAATTTTAACCAGGTTTGAGCAAGCACATCAAAGGCTCTTTTTATGCTCTCA
This sequence comes from Gammaproteobacteria bacterium, assembly GCA_023257795.1. Classification (GTDB taxonomy): domain Bacteria; phylum Pseudomonadota; class Gammaproteobacteria; order Magnimaribacterales; family D2472; genus VMDH01. The sequence continues at coordinate 7,579 of JALRBL010000017.1, read as the reverse complement.
TCTGATGAAACATCGCATTCAATTAAGATCCTATGACCAAGTTCATTAGCAATTTTCTCAACATTTGTTCTCAATCTTTCGTTTTGATAGGTAAACGCTAGCTCTGCTCCTTGCTCAGTCATTGCTTGAGCAATCCCAGCTGCAATGGAGTATTTATTTGCAAGGCCAGCAATAAGAATCTTTTTACCTTTTAAAAACATAATTCAAGTCCTTTTAAAACTTTTGCAGTTTACAAGAAACATTTACAAAAACAAACCTCTTGTTAATTGCTTGAGTACCCTAAATTATTAAATATATGCTTGAAAAATAAGCATTATTTAATTGTTAAAAAGTTTGTATAAACCCAAGAAACCATATATATTGAACCTGCTGGGGTCTTGCGCCTTAGCGTTTTGCGTATTAATTAATTATTAATATTTAATTAGAAGGAGATTATTTATGAAAGATTACTTAAAACTATCTCTTGTAGCTATCCTTTCTTTAGCGTTCACCTCGCCTGCCACTTTTGCGCAGGATGCTGAGGCAGATGTTGAAGAGGTGGTTGTTACAGGTTCTAGGATCCAAGATCCTAATATTATAAGCTCTTCACAGATTGCTACCGTAACAGGTGAGGATATTATTAACAGAGGTATTACTCGTGTTGAGGATTACCTAAATGATATGCCTCAGATTTCTCCAGGACAGTCCATCACTAACTCCAATGGAGCAAGTGGTACTGCGACTGCTAACTTGAGAAATATTGGTTGTTCCAGAACTCTCGTTCTTATGAATGGTAAGAGATTGGTTCCTGGTACAACTGGCGGTGGAAACTGTGCTGACTTGAATACAATCCCAACACTTTTGCTTGACAGAGTAGAGGTTCTAACTGGTGGTGCTTCATCAGTATATGGATCCGATGCTGTTGCTGGTGTTGTTAACTTCATTTTAGACAGTGATTTTGAAGGCTTTAAGGCTTCTTACTCACACGGTTTTTATAACCACGAAAATGATAATTCTACACTTAGATCATTAGTTGAAAAGTACAACTATGAAAAAGCTCCTAGCGATGTTCAAACAGGTGAAACAGATAAGTTTTCATTAGCTTTTGGTGGAGCCATTGGTGACAGAGGTCATGTAACTGCTTTTATTGAGCATACAGACACCAAACCAATCCTCCAAGGAGAATTTGACATCAGTGCTTGCGCATTGAGCGGTGGTACCACACGTTGTGGTGGTTCCAGTACAATTCCTGCAGGTAGATGGGCTGATTTCGGTGCCTACAAAGCCGCTGGTTTTACAAATGCTGTTGATGCAACAGTTACTGGTTTAAACCTTATGACTCAGGGTAATGAATTTGTTCCTTATTCTGGTACTTATAACTACAACCCTACAAACTTCTTCCAAAGACCTGATGACAGAGTAAACATGGGCTTCTTTGGAACTTATGAAATTAATGACAATGTGGAGTTTTATTTTGATGTAACACATATGAAATCTGAATCAAATGCACAGATTGCATATTCTGGTACATTCGGTAATATCGAAGAGCTACCTTGTTATAACCCACTTCTTTCAGCACAACAGTATCAACTAGTTTGTGGAAACTGGATTGGCATGGGCGGATCTCATGCTCCAGATTTTGCTTCTGGCGCTGAGGCTCTTGCTTACATTTCAGGTCTAAGCCTTGCAGTGGGTGATGGAGATATTCTAGGCTATAAAGCTCCTCTTACTTCTCTGAAGAGAAACGTAGAAGGTAATGCTAGACAATCTATCTTCATGTATAGAAGCTGGAACCAAACAGTAGGTATTAGAGGCGATATTAACGATGATTGGTCATACGATGTTTATTTCCAAACCTCAAAAGTTGATTACTCTAACGAATACAGAAATGACCTTTCTGTGATAGCTATTAATAGAGCTATTGATGTTATTTCTGTAAACGGAGTTCCTACTTGTGTATCAGCTTTAAATGGAACAGACTCATCTTGTATTCCATACAACCTTTTCTCAGGTGGTTTACCTGGTGACGGTGGCATTCAAGCTGTTATAGATGGTGGTCAAGCTCTTCAAAATTATATTGCTAATGCAACATACATTCATGGAGATGGAGATCAAGAAATCTTTGCAGCATATGTAACTGGCGATACAGGATTTACTATTCCTGGTGCACCATCAAGCATTTCTATGGTTTTTGGTATTGAAAATAGAGAGCTTTCAACTGATTTTAGACCTGACTTACCCTCAAGAACTGGTGATAGATCTGGTTCAGGTGGCGCAACACTTCCAATCGGTGGCGGATATGATGTCGATGAGTGGTATGTTGAGCTTGGTATTCCTGTTAGAGATAACTTGAGTGTTGATGCTGGATTCAGATCAGGTGATTATTCTACTGGCGCTAATACAGAAGCATGGAAAGTTGGTGCTTATTGGACTGTTAACGATAAAGTTGCAGTTAGAGCAGCTACTCAAACTTCTGTGAGACACGCAAATATCAGTGAGCTTTATTCAGCTATTGGTTTTGGTCTTGTTGACTTGGATGATGATCCTTGCTCAGGCTCAAGAGGAACACCACTTGCCACTCAAGCACAATGTTTATTAACTGGTCTTCCAGCTAATTTATATGGTACAGATTTAACATCACCAGCTGATCAGTACAATACTTTATCAGGTGGTAATCCTAATGTTGATCCAGAAGAAGCTGAATCATTTACAATGGGCGTGGTTTTAACCGACCTTATTCCTGGCTTAACAATGACTATCGATTATTTTGATATTCTTGTTGAGGGTGGAATTGGTACTGTTGCTGCTAAAACAGCTTTAGATCAGTGTATCGCAACAGGTGCCTCAGCCTTCTGTAAACTTATCAAAAGAAATCCTGTCAATGGCTCACTTTGGTTGAACGGTGGCTGGATTGCTGGAAATATTACTAATATTTCTGAAGAATCTACCTCTGGTATTGATGTAATTTTTGATTATGACTTCGAATCACGATGGGGTGCTGTAAATGTTCAAGGTGTTACTACTTTCCTTGATGCTTACGACATCGTTGAGATCCCAGGCGCAGCTACAATTACTTGTGCTGGTAACTGGGGTGGTTCATGTGGTAAAAATCCACAACCAGAAGTTGCAGGTAAATACGATGCAAGATTATCAACTTCAAAGGATCTTGATGTCACGCTTGGTCTAAGATACTTAGGCGAAACTGATGACCTTAACTCCAATAAGATTGATTTTGGTGCTACTACTTATCTAGATCTAACACTTCAATATTTTGCTACTGACAACTTAGTAGTAACGTTTGGTGTTAATAATCTGCTTGATAAAGAGCCAGAAGTCACATCAGATGCTGGTACAGCTCCTGGTAATGGTAATACATTCCCTGGATACTTTGATGCATTTGGTCAATATGTGTTCTTGAACCTTGCGCTAAAATATTAATATTAATTAAGCTTAAAAAGGCCGGTTTTACCGGCCTTTTTTTTATATAATAAATGCATGAAATATTTCTCCCTTTGTGTAGCTCTGTTCTTAATTTCTTGTGGTAAATCTATTTCACCGGTTGATTCTGGGCTTGAAAATAAAATTTTCCATTTTGGTAATGGCTCCGAGCCTCAAGGACTTGATCCTCATATAGTCACCGGTGTTCCAGAACATCATTTAATAACAGCTTTGTGCGAAGGATTAGTTATAGCTAACCCTAAGGGTGGACCAAATTTACCTGGGGTTGCTCAAAGTTGGTCTGTTAGCGAGGATGGAAGAGTTTATACATTTAATCTAAACCCTCAAGCCAAGTGGTCAAATGGTGATGATGTTACTGCTCAAGATTTTGTATGGTCGTGGATGAGAATTCTCACTCCTTCGCTTGGATCTCAATATCCAGACATGCTTTACTATATTAAAAATGCTGCTGCTTATCACATGGAAGAAATTTCTAATTTCTCTGAAGTTGGAGTTAAGGCAATCGACAAAAAGACACTTGAGGTCACTCTAGAGCAGCCGTATTCATTTTTTATAAAGCTTTTAAGTCATTATTCTACTTATGCTGTCCATAAGGATACCGTTCTTGCTCATGGAACTATCGACGATAGAAATGGTGAATGGACAAGACCAGGTAATTTTGTCTGCAATGGCCCAATGCAATTAAAGTCTTGGGAGTTAAATAAAAAGATTGTAGTTGAAAAAAATCCATTTTATTGGGATATAGATAAAGTACAACTTAACGAAATGCATTTTTATCCTGTCTCTAACGAGTCCACTGAAGACAGAATGTTTAGAGCTGGTCAACTTCATGTAACCAATGTGGTTCCTCAAGAAAAATGTCCAGTTTATCTTAGAGAAAATAACCCATACTTACGCATTGATCCATATGTTGGAACTTACTTTTATAGAATTAATACGCTAAACCCCGTCTTAAAAGATAAAAGGGTTAGAAAAGCGCTATCCATGAGTATCAATAGGAAACAAATAGTTGAAAATGTATCTCAATGCGGCCAAAAAGCAGCCTATTCTTTTACACCACCTGGTATTTCAGGTTACGAGCCAGATACTGCTATTCCTTTCTCTCCAGAAGAAGCCAAAGCTCTTTTAGGTGAGGCAGGTTTCCCAAACGGTGAAGGTTTTCCTAAGCTAGAAATTCTATTTAATACTCAAGAAGGTCATAGAAAGATAGCTTTAGCAGTTCAGCAAATGTGGCAACAATACTTAGGAATTCAAGTTGAATTAGTGAATACGGATTGGAAGGTATATTTATCTAGAGAAATGATAGGCGACTTTCAGATCTCAAGAGCAGGCTGGATTGGAGATTACGAAGACCCAAACACCTTTCTTGATTTAATGAGGCCCAATAGAGGAAATAACAAAACTGGTTGGGATAATTATGAATACGATGCTCTTATTGAGTTAGCTAACTCTCAACAGGATGAAGTCAAAAGATATGAAATTCTTAATAAAGCTGAAAAAATCCTTATTGATGAGATGCCAGTCATACCAATTTATACTTATGTAAGACAGTATCAGCTTTCAAGTGATGTGCAAGGATGGGATCCAAACCCTACTGATACCCATCATCCTAAATTTGTTTCTCTTGAGAGATAATGCTTCAACTTATCATTAAGCGATTATTGGTAGCCATTCCAGTCCTAATCATTGTAGCTTCATTGACTTTTTTCTTGGTAAGACTTGCCCCAGGTGGACCGTTTGATTCTGAAAAGGCTGTATCTCCCCAAGTATTAAAGAATCTTAATGAAGCTTATAACTTAAATGCTCCGCTGTATGAGCAATATACAGATTATATGACTAATGCTTTGGTTGGAGATTTTGGGCCCTCGTTTAGATATCCTGGAAGAAGTGTTAGTGAAATGATCTTAACCGGTTTACCGGTAACACTTGAGTTAGCATTTTATGCAATTATTTTTGCTTCAATTCTAGGATTGTTGGCAGGTATTGTAGCTGCAGTTAAGAAAAACACTGCCTTAGATTACATACCCATGGCCATAGCTATGTTAGGCATATGCATGCCTACCTTCTTGTTAGGACCGTTATTGGTGCTTGTTTTTGGAATTAACTTGGAATGGATGCCAGTATCTGGTTGGGATAGCCTTCCTGGTGATAAGGTGCTTCCAGCAATCACGCTTGGAGCTGCTTATGCAGCCTACATTGCTAGGTTAAGTCGGGGAGGGATGCTCGAGACTTTAAATCAAGATTACATAAGAACTGCAAGAGCAAAAGGTCTGTCTGAATTTAAAGTTGTGATGGTGCATGCTATCAGAGGAGGTTTAATACCAGTGTTAGCATTTTTAGGGCCTGCAATTGCTGGATTAATCGGCGGTTCTTTTGTCGTAGAAACAATCTTTCAAATTCCAGGATTGGGAAGGTTTTATGTAGAAGCTGCCTTCAATAGAGACTATACAATGATTTTGGGCACAACCATCTTCTTCTCTGCATTGATTATATTTTTTAACCTCTTATCAGATATTGCTGTTGCAATTTTTAATCCTCAAGCAAGAACCTAGTTATGGAGCAACAATCTCAAAGTCTTTGGAGTGACGCCTTTGATAGGCTCAAAAAGAATAAGTTAGCTGTAATTTCAGGTATCGTTCTAATTGTTCTAATTGTTTTGGCAATCTTTGCTCCTTGGATTGCTCCCCATACTTATTCTTATCAGAATTTAGAATTAGGCGCTGTAGGGCCTAATAGCACCTATTTGCTTGGTACCGATACTCTTGGAAGGGATCAATTTAGTAGGATTTTATATGGAGCAAGAGTCTCTCTCTTGGTAGGATTTGTTGCCACAGCTGTAGCCTTGGTTATAGGAGTCTCATGGGGAATTGTGGCTGGATTTTTTGGAGGCAAAATAGATTCAACTATGATGCGAATCGTTGATATCTTATATGGATTGCCTTTCATAATTTTTATTATTCTCTTAATGGTAATTTTTGGGAGAAATATTTGGTTGCTATTTTTAGCTATAGGGGCTGTTGAGTGGCTTACCATGGCAAGGATTGTTAGAGGGCAAGTGCTCACACTAAAAAATCAAGAATTTGTCTTAGCAGCTCAGGCTATGGGAGTTCAAAACCTTGCTATATTTTTTAGACACATTTTGCCAAATATCTTAGGAACCATTGCAGTTTATGCTACTTTGACAATTCCTCAGGTAATGCTATTGGAGGCATTTTTAAGCTTTCTTGGACTCGGGGTGCAACCTCCAATGAGTAGCTGGGGAACCTTGATTAGGTATGGAGTTGAATCTATGGAAGAGTATCCTTGGATGCTAATTTTTCCTGGGTTAATTTTTACCATTACGTTATTCTGTTTAAACTTTTTTGGAGACGGATTGCGGGATGCAATAGACCCAAGATCTAGCGATTAAAATAATTTATACTTTATTTTTTATAGGGGATTTATGAAAATTAATTTTGCATTAGCATTTTTTCTTGGATCATTTATTTTAAATGCTACCGAGCCTCAAATTATCCAACCAGGCGCTCCTGGTCTTGATTCTCAAGTTATTGATGCCGATACTGCCATTCAGATTGCTGATACCAGCTTCACAAAAGATGACATTACATTTGTAGAGCAAATGATTGTTCATCATCAACAGGCATTAACTATGTCGGCTATGGCATCAGATAGAACTAATTCCAAAGATATTCTTGAATTAGCTGGAAGAATTGAAGGATCTCAAGAAGATGAAATCTCTTTTATGCAGGAATGGCTAGCTGATAGAAATATCTCTTCAAGCTCACATCACCACGGACATCATATGAAGATGATGGGAATGGCTTCTCCAGAAGAATTGACGCAGTTATCTAGCTCGCAGGGCGTGGATTTTGATAAATTATTTTTAACTTTGATGATCTCGCATCATGAAGGAGCCATACATATGGTTGATAAGCTTAAAGATCAACCTGGCTCTGCCTACGATCCAATTCTCTATGAATTTATTTCAGATCTTGTAAATGATCAGGGTGTTGAAATTGAGCGCATGAATGGTTTCTTGACCGGTCTTTCTTCTGATCCTAGAGCCTCTTTGCAAAGCGGTCTTTATACCGCTGAATCTGCAATTTTAAACCTTGATCTTGTTGCATCTCTTAAGAAACCC